>CBFHOT010000005.1:0-52140 GCA_965657465.1 Cyanobacteriota bacterium
CGGCGGCGGTGCTGACGCAACTGCGCGGCTGGCTGGGGGATCTGCCCCTGCTCGATCAGCTGGCCACCACGCTGGCCGCGGTGGCGCCGGCGGCGGAGCGCAGCGGCGTGCAGCTGCGGCTGGACCCCACCTTCCAGCCCCACTTCGCCCTCTACGACGGCCTGGTGCTGAAGTTGGTGTGCCGCGGCGAGCAGGCGCCGCTGGAGCTGGCCAGCGGCGGCCGCTACAACGCCCTGGTGGGCCGCTTCTGCAGCGATCCGGCCCAGGCGGCGGGCGTGGGGTTCGGCTTCGATGTGGAGGCCCTGCGGGAGCTGCTGGGGCCGGCGCTGGCGCCGGCCGCCGCCGCCGGGCCGGTGCTGGTGGCCTACGCCCAGGCCGCGCTGCTGCCCCGGGCCATGGACGCCCTGGAAGCGCTGCACCGCCAACAGATCAGCGCCCAGCTGCTGGGCCAACCGGTGGCCAGCGCAGCGGAGGCCGAGGCGATCGCCGCCGAGCGCGGCTGCTCCCGGGCCGAATGGGTCGCTGCCTAGGATCCGCCGACAACGCCCGCGACGCCATGGCCCACACGATCGTCACCAACGTCTGCGAGGGCGTGGCCGATTGCGTGGACGCCTGCCCGGTGGCCTGCATCCACCCGGGCAAGGGGGCCAACAGCAAGGGCACGCCCTTCTACTGGATCGACTTCGACACCTGCATCGACTGCGGCATCTGTCTGCAGGTGTGTCCCGTGGCCGGGGCGATCCTGCCGGAGGAGAAGCCGGAGCTGCAGAAGGCCGGCTGAGCCTGCTGCGGAAGGGCGGGCGCGGTTCGGACAACCCTCCCTTTCCGCCATTGAGGCGAGCGGCGCAGCACCCTTACGGTTCGAGCCATCGTTGCGCTGCTGCCATGCCGGTGCTGGAAGAACAGGGTCAGATTCAGATCCACACCGAGAACATCTTCCCGATCATCAAGAAGGCCGTCTACAGCGGCCACGAGGTGTTCCTGCGGGAGCTGGTGAGCAATGGTGTCGATGCCATCAGCAAGCGGCGCATGGCCGCCATGGCCGGCGACTGCAGCGAGGGGCCGGAGGGATCGATCCAGATCCGCATCGACCGCGAGGCCAAGACGCTCACCATCTCCGACAACGGCATCGGCATGACGGCCGATGAGGTGAAGCGCTACATCAACCAGGTGGCCTTCTCCAGCGCCGAGGACTTCCTTGAGAAGTACAAGAGCGAGAGCGACGCCATCATCGGCCATTTCGGCCTGGGCTTCTATTCCAGCTTCATGGTGGCCCAGCAGGTGGAGCTGGTGACCCTCAGCGCCCGCGAGGGCAGCGAAGCGGTGCGTTGGAGCTGCGATGGATCCCCCAGCTTCACCCTGGAGGCCGCCGAGCGCAGCGAACCCGGCACCGACGTGATCCTGCACCTGATGGAGGAGGAGCTCGAGTACATCGAGCCCGCCCGCATCCGCACGCTGATCACCACCTACTGCGACTTCCTGCCGGTGGCGGTGCAGCTCGAGGGCGAAACCGTCAACAAGCGCGAATCGCCCTGGCGCCAGAGCGCCCGCGACCTCAGCGACAACGACTACATCGAGCTCTACCGCTACCTCTACCCCTTCCAGGGCGACCCGCTGCTCTGGGTGCACCTCAACACCGATTACCCCTATAACCTGCAGGGCATTCTCTACTTCCCCAAATCGAGTGGCCGTGCCGACTGGGAGAAGGGCGAGATCAAGCTCTACTGCAACAACGTGTTCGTCAGCGATTCGATCAAGGAGGTGGTGCCCCGCTACCTGCTGCCGCTGCGCGGTGTGATCGATTCGCCCGACATTCCACTGAATGTGAGCCGCTCGGCCCTGCAGACCGACCGACGGGTGCGCTCGATCGGCGGCTTCGTGGCCAAGAAGGTGGCCGACCGCCTCAAGCAGCTGCATCGCGACGAGCCCAAGCGCTACGCCGAGATCTGGGAATCCCTGGCCCCGTTCATCAAGATCGGCGCCATGGAGGATGAGAAGTTCGCCGATCAGGTGGCGGATCTGGTGCTGTTCGGCACCACTGCGCCAGCACAGGAACAGCCTGCGCCAGCGATGGAGTCAGAACCGGCGGAGGGCACCAGCCTCGATCCCATCCCCGGCGAGAACGGCCAGGCCTTCACCACCCTGGCCGGCTACCGCAGCCGCCTCAGCGCCGATCACGACAAGCGCATCCTCTACTGCACCGATGAAGCCGCCCAGGCCGGGGCCCTCTCCCTCTGGAAATCCCAGGGCGCGGAAGTGCTGCTGGCGGACACCTTCATCGACACCCAGTTCATCCCCTGGCTGGAATACCGCCACAACGAGCTGAAGTTCCAGCGGGTCGACAGCGAACTCGATGAGTCGCTGCAGGAGAAGGAGAGCGAGCTCACCGATGCCGACGGCAAGGACGCCGGTGAAAAGGTGCGCGACCTGTTCAAGAGCGCCCTGGCTGACGACAAGGTGACGATCCAGGTGCAGGCCCTCAAGGGGGAGAACGCACCGGCGGCTCTGATCCTGCTGCCGGAACAGATGCGCCGCCTCAACGATATGGGCGCCCTGATGGAGCAGCGCCTGCCCGGTCTGCCGGAGCACCACGTGCTGCTGGTGAACCGCAAGCACCCGCTGGTGGAGGGGCTGCTCAAGCTGTCAGCCGGTTCGGTGATCACCTCCGCCGCCGGCGCCGGCAGCTCCCCCAGCCAGCAGCTGGCCCACGACCTCAGCCGCCATCTCTACGAGACGGCCAGGTTGGCAGTGGGCGGCCTGGAGCCCAACCAGCTGGCCGGCTTCCAGCAGCGCAGCGCCGAGCTGATGGGTCGCCTGATGCAGCGCGGCCTCTAAGCGGCATCCAGCCGGGCCGGCGGCTCGCCGGCCCATCCGGCAGCCCGGAGGGGAGGCGACCGCTATCGGTGGCACTCCCCTTTAGCGTTAGCCCGTGCTGCAATGAGCGAGGAATGCCCGCAGGAGCAAGCCACCGTTGAGAACCCTGGTCGTCGAAGACGAGCGGATGTTCCAGGAGCTGCTGGTGACGATGCTGCGCAGCCGCACCCCCCTGCGTGAGATCAGCGGTGCCGAAACCGCCGCTGCTGGCGTCAGCGCCTGCTCCAGGCTGCAACCGGATCTGCTGATTCTCGACATCGCTCTGCCGGACGGCGACGGCCTGACGGTGGCCAGAGCACTGCAGCAGCTCAAACCGGAAGCGCGGATGATCGTGCTCTCCAGTCACGCCAGCACCTTTCAACGCCCCCACGATCTGCGCCAGAACATCGTGGCGGTGGTGGATAAGTCGCGGGCCTTTGATGAACTGGCTCACGAGATTCAGGCTCTGCTCGGCAGCGAGGCGAGCCCCGCGGCGGCCGATGACGACGACGATCCGGAGGCCGTGACCAGCCTGGTGCTGCAGGAGCTCACCCGCCGTGAGCGGCAGGTGATGATCCGGATCGGCCAGGGGCAGAGCAACAAGGCGATGGCGGAACAGCTCGGGCTGTCGGTGCGCACCGTGGAATCCCATCGCCGCAACATCGCCATCAAGCTCGGCTGCAGCGGAGCCCGACTGGTGCGCATCGCCACCCTGCTCAACCAGCAACTGGTGTGAGGCGAGGCCTGGGCCTGGCGTTGTGCACGGGCCTGGCGGTGGCCCTTAACCACTGGCCGCTGACGCTGTTCTTCCACTCCGAGCTGCTGCTGGGCGGCAGCTTCGGCGTGCTGGCCCTGCTGCTCTGGGGATGGCCGGGACTGGTGGTGGGGTTCGCGGCCCTGCTCGGAGCCCAGCCCCATCTCGGCCATGGGCTGGCGTTGATCAATGGCACAGCGGCCCTGCTCTGGCTGCAGCTGTTCCTCCAGCGCAGCCAGCGCCGTCACCAGCCGCGCGACAGCGGCAGGGTGGTGCTGGCGGCCCTGGCCTACTGGCTGACGCTCGGTGCGGTGCTGGAACTCGCCTGGTATCAGGGGATGCTGGGCATCGTCAATCCGCTGGCCCTGGCGATGGCGGCCCGCGAGGTGTTGGCGGGTGTGCTCTGCGCCGTGATCGGCAATGCCCTCTACGTGGGCTGGCTGCTGATGCGGGCGCGCCGGCGCCGCAGTGCGGTGGCCCTGCGGGGCGTGCTCTTCGCCCTGCTCACCGCCCTGCTCACCGCACCGGCCCTGGCACTGGTCAAGCTGCGTGCCGCCCATGTGCACCGGCAGGTGCTGAACCTGCAGGAGGCGCAGATGCTGCAGCAGGCCCGCCTGGCCGTCGCCCTGGGCCGGGTCGGTCCGGAGCCGCGCGGGCGCCAGGAAGCACAGCTGCTGCTGGAACGGCGCCAGCCCGATGGTCAGCGCTGGCGATCGCAACCTCAGCTGTTCGCTCGCCTGGATCGCGACTACGTCCCCAGCCAGCTTCCAGACCTGCCGCCGCCGGGGCCCGAGCACAACCTGCAGCTGCTGGTGCCGCGCGGGACGCCGCAGGAGCTGCTGCGCCTTGACCGCGGCTACTGGCAGGTGCTGCTGCACAGCGCTGATGGCGGACAGGTTCGCTTGCTGCAGGAAGCCAGGCCGCTGCTGCTGGAGCTCGACGGCCAGCTGCAGGGGGCCACCTTCGGCACGCTGTTGCTGTTGGTGGCGCTGGGCGTCCTGCTGAGCGATCGGCTGGCGGCGGCCCTGTCAGCACAGGTCGAGCGCCTCAGCCGCACGGGCAGCGGTCAGGCGCTGCAGCCTTCGGGCCTGCGGGAACTGGATGCCCTCGTGCGTCATGTGAGCCAGCGGGAGAGGCAACTCACACGGGTGCGGCGGGAACTGGTGAGCAGCCGGCAGGCCGAGGCGGAAACGGCCCTGGCCCTAACGGCCGCCATCCCGGTGGGCACCTTCACCCTGGCCCCTGGCCTGACGGATGGTCGCCTGGAACTGCGCTTCGCCAGTGCCAGTCTGCTGCAGATCCTGGGGGTTGAGGCGATCGATCCGCGGCGATGGCTGAACGCCGCACTGGGGTGCTTCGGGCGCAGCGAGCGCCATCTGCTGCTACGCAGCCTGCGCCAGCCGCCGGCGGCCGCTGTGCCGCTGCGCAGCCGGCTCCAACTGCTGGACAGCGAACGCTGGGTGCGGCTGGAGGTCAGTCCGCGTTCCCTGCCGGAGCTGGGAACGGTATGGGAGGGGGTGCTGATTGACGTCACCGCCGAAACGACCCGCGCCCAGCGGCTGGAGCTGGCCCGGCAGCAGGTGCTGGAGGTGCTGGAGAACCTGCCGATTCCCGCGGCTTGTCAACGCCTGCTGCCGGCAGGAAGCTCCAACCTGCAGGGAGAGGTGGTGCTCTTCAACCGCCAGTTCCTGCAGACCTTCGGCTACAGCGCGGAGGAGATCAGCTCCGTGGCCGCCTGGGCCGAGCTGGCCTATCCCGATCCGCTGTATCGCCAGGAGGTGTTCGATCGCTTCGATGCGGCCCTGGAGCGCAGCCGCCATCAAACGGGCCTGGTGGAATCCTTCGATGTCTCCGTCACCTGCCGCGATCAGCGGGTGCGGGAGGTGCAGATCAATGCGGTGGTGAGCGGTGATCTGTTGATCGTGACCCTGCTCGATCTGACCGAGCGGCGCCAGGCCGAAAGGAACCTGGCAGCGACGCTGCAGCATCAGGCCCTGCAGGAGCAGCGGCAACGCCATCTGCTGGAGCGCAAATTGCGCAGCAGCCTCTCCGCTGCGGCGGTGGTACACGAAATCAAGCAGCCCCTGAGCACCATGCTGCTGCAGTGCCGCCTCGGCCTCGAGCTCTTCCAGCAGCAGGGGCTCGATGCCTCCTACGAGGTGCAGCGCACCCTCCAGACCCTCAACGATCAGGCCGACAGGGTGGTGGAGATCATGGAGCGCATGCGCATGCTGCTGCGCAATGTGGAAACGGAACATCAATCCCTCGACCTCAGCCTGACGCTGGAGAGCGCCCTGCTGGTGCTGAGGCGGGAGTTGCGGGGGGCCGCGATCGATCTGCAGACCACTGGCCTGGATCAGCCCTGCCCGGTGCTCGGCGATGCCGTGCAGTTGCAGATCGCGATCGCCAACGTGATCCGCAACGCCATCGAAGCGATGGCTGAACGCCGCGGGCCGAGGCGACTGCTGGTGGATTTGAGCCGCAGCGAAACGGAGGCGATCCTGCGCATCCAGGACAGCGGCCCAGGCCTCACCGACGACACCGCCGCGCTGTTGCTCAGCAGCACCAAACCCCAGGGCAGCGGCATCGGCCTGTTCGTGGTGCGCACCACCCTGGAACACCATCAGGGCCGCCTGGTGATCGGCCGCAGCGAACACCTCGGTGGTGCTGCGGTGGAACTGCACCTGCCCAGCCTCAACAGCAGCGAGCCTCGGGCGGGCAAGACGCCTCGGATCGCGCCCAGAAGCGATCAAACGAGCGGCGAAAGCCGCGAACCGGATTGACGGCTGACGCCAGCTGACCGGCCGATTGTTATGCTTCACCGCTGGAGAAGTTCTCCTGGGCAGTGCCGCAAAGAATCGCCATGGCTCCAGGGCCTGGCGCCACCTGCAGCCGCCACCTCTGTTCTCGTCATCAGGTTGAAGGTCATGTCCCGGGTCTGCCAACTCACCGGCAAGCGCGCCAACAACGGCATGGCCGTCTCCCATTCCCATGTGCGCACCAAGAAGCTGCAGCAGGTGAACCTGCAGGAGCGCCGCCTGTGGTGGGCTGAGGGCAACCGCTTCATCAAGCTGCGCGTGTCCACCCGCGCCCTCAAGACCATCCAGAAGAAGGGCCTCGGCGCCTACGCCCGCGAACTGGGCATCAACCTCGCCAAGATCTGAGCGCGTTCTCCGAGCTTCTGGTGATGGGTATGGCTGAAGCAACAGCCAACCGCAGCGCCGCCCCCCAGGGGCGGCTTTTTGCTGCCGGCCTGAGCCGTCGCGGCTTCCTGCAGGCCACGGTCCGCCAGGGGCTGATGGCCGTGCCGCTGCTGGCGAGTGCACTGGGGCTGGCCGCCAGACCGGCCAGCGCCATCGGCGGGGTGCTGCCCGAGCTGGATCAACCCGCCCCAGACTTCCTGCTGCAGGGCGTGGTGCCGCCCGGTGAACCGGGCCAGCGCAGCCTCGCCGACTACCGCGGCCGCTGGCTGGTGCTCTATTTCTACCCGCGCGATTTCACGGGGGGCTGCACCCTGGAAGCCCGCGGCTTCCAGCGCGACCTGCCGCAGTTGCAGCAGGCCGGAGCCGAGGTGGTGGGCATCAGCGCCGACAGCCCCGACTCCCACGCCTCCTTCTGCAGCGAGGAAGGCCTGCACTTCGCGCTGCTCAGTGACCCCGGCGGCCGCGTCAGCCAGCGCTACGGCTCCTGGATCGCGCCCTTCTCGCAGCGCCACACCTTCCTGATCGATCCCGAGGGCCAGCTGCGGGCGCGCTGGGTGGCGGTGCGCCCCGCCGGCCACAGCCAGGAGGTGCTGGCAGCTCTGCAGGCGCTGCAGGCCTGAGCACCCAGGGCAACGGCTTCAGGCCCAGCCCACCAGCACCTGCTTGCCGATGCAGGCCTGCGCCGCCTGACGCTGGTGCGCCTGCTCCAGCTCGGCGGCACAGATCGGACCCGGCTCACGCTGCAGGGTGCTGAACAGCCGGCCCTGATCGACCAGATCCGCCACCCGCGCCAGCAGCGCCCCCTGGGCGGCCATGTCGGCGGTGCGATAGAGGGAGCGGGTGAACATCAGCTCCCAGTGCAGGGACAGGCTCTTGCGCTTCAGGGCCAGCACGTTGATCGCCGCCGGCTCGGGATCATCGATCAGCGCCAGGGCACCCTGGGGCGCCAGCACCTCCACCAGCGCGTCGAAGTGCTCGGCCGTGTGGGTAAGGCTGGCCGCCCACTGCACCGCCTCGATCCCCAGCGCCGCCAGCTGCGGCCCCAGGGGCTGATGGTGATCGATCACATGATGGGCGCCGCAGCGCCGGGCCCAGGCGGCAGAGGCAGACCGTGAGGCGGTGGCCACCAGGGTGAGACCGGTGAGCTGGCGAGCCAGCTGCAGCAGCATCGAACCGACGCCGCCGGCGCCGCCGAGCACCAGCAGCACCTGATCCCGGCCGGCCTCGGGACCCTGGGGCAGGCGCAGCCGATCGAACAGCAACTCCCAGGCGGTGATCGCGGTGAGCGGCATCGCCGCCGCCTCGGCGTCGCTGAGGGAGCGGGGAGCGCGGGCCACCAGCCGATGGTCGACGGCATGGAGCTCGGCCTGGCAACCGGGGCGATCGAGGGCACCGGCATACCAGACCCGCTGGCCCGGCAGCCAACCCTGATCGGCTGCCGCCGCACCCACCGCCACCACGGTGCCGCAGGCGTCCCAGCCGAGCACACGCCACTGGTCGGGCCCGGGGAGCTCGCGGCCGCGCACCTTCAGATCGACCGGGTTGACGGCAACCGCCTGCACGCGCACCAGCAGGTCATCGCTCAGCGGTTCAGGATCCGGCAACACCAGATCCAGCAGGTAGCCGGGCTCGCCGAGGGCAGCGGCCCGTTGGTATCCAACGGCTTTCATACGGCTCAGCCTGGCAGCAACCGCTGCAGCAGCCGCTGGTGCTCGCCGCTCTGATCGCGCAGCTGCTGCAACACCCCAGGTGGGGTCGGCTGATCGAGCTGCTGCTGCCACTGCTGCAGCAGAACGTCGGCCGGCGGCAGCGCCTGCAGATCCACCACGGGACAGCCCAGGGCGGCGGCAGCGGCCTGCACCTTGGGGTCGTAGCTGAGAGCCGCGCAGGGGGCGCCGCTGGCGGCGGCCAGGATCAGCCCGTGCAGGCGCATCGCCAGCACCAGACCGGCCTCGGCGCAGACGGCCATCGCTTCGGCGGGATGCTCCGGCGCCAGCTCACGGCTGCGCTGCGCCAGGGCCTCGGAGAGCAGTCCCTGAGCGCGCAGCTGCTGCAGCAGGCCGCGGTCCTGATGGCGATGAAACGGCAACCAGAGCAGCGGTCGCCCCGGCGCCAGGCGCTCCAGGGCCTGCAGCAGCGGCAGCCAGGCCTGGCCCTGCAGCTGAGCCGTGGGCCGGAAGCAGAGCACGATCGGCCCGCCGGCACCGCGCCAGGGGCGGGCGGGATAGGCCCAGACCGGATCGCTGCCCAGCACGCCGGCCCGGGCCCCGAGCTGCCGGGCCAGCTGGGCCGAGGCCGGATCGCGCCAGCTGCAGCCACGGGTGAGGCGCAGCAGCAGCGCCACCAGCCAGCGGCTGGAACGGCGCCGCAGCGGGCCCAGGCCCTGGCCCCAGAGCAGCACCGGCTTGCCCAGCAGCCGGGCCGCCACGATCAGCAGGCCGTAATAGAGCAGGCTCAGCTGACTGGTGGCGTCCTGCAGCAGGCTGCCGCCGCCGAACACCAGGGCGCTGCTGCCGGGCAGGGCGGCCAGCACCGCGACCAGGCGGCTGCGATCCACCGTCTCCACAGCGAAGCGCTGCTCCACCAGCGGCCGGTCGCGGGCGGTGACCCGTGGACGGCAGCCGGCCGGCAGCTGCTGCAACAGCACCTCAAGCAGGGCGTCATCGCCGAGGTTGTGCTCGCCGTAGTAGCCCACCAGCAGCGGGCGGCAGCGGCGGCCGGCAGGGGCGGGCCCCGGCGGAGGCAGCCCCGGCAGAGACGGATCAGGCGCGGGGGCAGGCGGCTCGGGCACGGGCGATGGCGGCAGATCCGGCGCCATTGCTACCACCGGATCTCCGGCAGCGAACCCCACGCGGTGCGCGGGGCTGCCGAGCCTGAGCAGGTCACGGCGGTCTGTGCCCCTCGTTCAGGGCTTCCAGTGCTGCAGGCGCTCGAAGAGATCGGCCGCCGGCTGGCGCTGCTGGGGCGGCGCCTCCGCCAGCCAGGCCAGGCCCGCCGAGAGGGCCAGCAGCAGCAGCAGCCAGCACAGACCCCGGCTCGGGCGGCCGGGCCAGAACAGCCGCCGTGGCGCCGATGGGCGGCGGCCGGAGGCGGTCACACCCTGCAGGGGGCGGCCGCAACGGCCGCACACCAGCCGCCCGGCCAGACTGCGATCGGCCTTCACCGACCAGCTGCCGCAGTGGGGACAGGCCATCAGCACCAAGCAACAACCAGCCCATTCCAACCCCAGTCCGCCGAGGAGCGGGGCAACTGGTTTCTGGCCTTGCCCCTGCCTCCGGCCGCGGGATGGCAGCAGGCCGCCCTGCCCCTGCCGGCGGGCCTGCAGGCCCTGCATCCCGAGGATCTGCACTTGACCCTGGCCTTCCTCGGACCCTGCGGGCCCGAACGGGCGGCAGCCGCCTGGCAGGCCCTGGCAGGGCTGCGCAGCCCGGCGCTGACGATCACGGCAGGCCCCTGGCGCGCCTTCGGGAGCCAGCGCCGGCCCTCGGCCTACGGCGTCAGCGTGGAGCAGGGCAACGCCGCGCTGACGGCCCTGATGCAACGCTGGGCTCCGCTGGCCCGGCTGGCTGCAGCGCCGGCCAGCAGCACCGCCCCAGCCGCATCCGGATGCACAGGCCCAGCCGGATCCGCAGCTGCCGTTGCGTCCCCATCCGGCCGGCGCACCCCACAGCCGCCAACCCTGCCGCACATCACCCTGGCGCGCCCGCAGCGCCGGAGCCCCACCGCTGAAGCCGGCGAAGACCGCCTGCCCGCCTGGCTGGCCTCGGCCCCACGGCCGGCCGGCCCGGCCCGGCTGCAGGAGCTGGCGCTCTACCGCTGGAGCAGCAGCCGGGGAACGCCCGGCAGCTCTCGCTTTGCGATCGTCCGGAGGCGCCGGCTGGATGACGGCCACCCGCCTCAGCTGGACGCTGAGGTGTAGAAGCGCAGGGCGAAGCGCCAGAAGGCGCGGCTGATCGCCAGGGCCATGGCCGCCACCGCCAGGCTGGCCAGCGCCCAGGGCGCCAGCAATCGGCCCAGCAGCGCCTCGGCGGGCACCGTGGTGAGAAAAGCCACCGGCAACACCGCGGTGAACAGCAGGCGGAGCACCGGCGGATAGGCGCTAATCGGATAGCGGCCGGCGCTGAGGGCGGTGCGCAGCACCTCGGTGGCGTTCCAGGTCTTGACGAACCAGATGGCACTGGCCGCCACCACAAACCAGAGGGCGTAGAGGATCAGCGTGGAGGAAAGCAGCAGCAGAGCGGCCGCCAGCAGATCCACGGCGGCCAGGGCGCCGCGCTCCTGCAGCGCCCCCCAGCCCATCAGGGCCAGTCCCAGGCCGATCTCGGGCAGACCACTCGGACTGAAGGTGCGCAGCGACAGCCAGAACTGGCTGTCGATCGGCTTGAGCAGCACGAAATCCAGGGTGCCCTCCTGCACGTGCTGCACGATGCGGCTGAGGTTGGGGCGCAGGACGGTGCTGGTGATGCCATCGAGCACCGTGTAGGCCCCGAGCACCACCTGGGCGGCCGGCCAGCTCCAGCCTCCGAGCCCCAGTCCCTGGCGATAGAAGAGCTGGAGCAGGAGCATGCTGCCGCCCAGGCTGGCGGCCATCGCCAGCAGGTCGATGCCGGCATTGGCCTGATACTCCAGCTGTCCAGCCAGGGCTGTGCCCCAGAAGCGGCAGAGGCTGCGCCGATACCGCCGCAGGGAATGGACGCGCCGCAGCTCGCCACTGCAGGGCTGGTCGTGATTGGGGGGTGGGTCGTGCCGCGTTGCCATCAGGCCCCCATGGCGCTGTAGCGCCGCAGGCCGGCCCGCCACAGCAGCCGCAGCAACAGCCAGAGCGAGCCCAGCCAAAGGAGCATCACCCCGAAGCCAGTCGCGAGCGAAAAGGGCTGCAGGCTGATCTCCGGCAGGGCCGCCAGCAACTGGGCCGGAAAGCCGATCAGGTAGGGGAACGGCGTGGCCAGGGCAGCGCGCTGCCAACCGGGCGGCAGGGCCTGCAGCGGCGCCACCAGGCCGGAGAGAAACAGATAGGGCACGTAGAGCAGCCGCTCCAGGGCCGCCGCCCGCTCGCTCCAGAAGCAGAGGCAGGCGATCAGGCTCTGCAGCAGGAAGTGGATGGCAAAGGCCAGGCCCACCGCCAGCAGGGCCAGCAGCAGCCGCTGCGGCTCGGGCCAGTGGAAGGCGGAGGGCTGCAGCAGCAGAAAACCGCTGGCGATCAGCAGCACGAAGGGCAGGCGTGTGGCCTGCTCGGCGTAGTGGGCGGCCAGATGGCGCCAGAGGGGGTGGAGGGGCTGCAGCAGCTGGCACGCCAGACGGCCCTGCAGGCTGTCCTCCTCGAACTGCCACACCACCCACACCACGGTGAACTGACGCACCACAAAGGCGCAGAGGAAATAGCGGGCCAGCTCCGCCGGGCCGAAGCCGGGCGCCACCAGGGTGCCGCTGCGCTGCTCCGCCTGGCCCCAGACGGCCAGCATGATGAAGGGCAGCAGACCGGAGAGGGCCCAGAGGGCGATCTCAGCCCGGTATTCGGCCATGTAGGCGGCCTGCACGCTCCAGAGCACGCGGCTGCGGCGCCAGAGCCGCCGGGCGGTGCCAAGGGAGGGGTAGCGATGGCTCATGGCTGTCGCTCCTGGGGCTGTCGCTCCAGAGACTGCGGCTCCAGAGACTGCGGCTCCAGGCGGGGCTCCGGCGGCTGCGGCGGCTCCAGCGATCCCTGGCTGAACAGCCGGCCGATCAGCTCCTCGATCGGCGGATCGCGCACCTCCAGATCCCGCACCGGCAGCTCCATCAGCAGCCGATTCACCGTGGCGGTGAGCCCGTGGCGATCGACCAGCAGGCGAACCTCGGCGCCCTGACAGCACTCCACCTCGCCGTAGGCCCGCAGCTGCTCCGGCGACACCGGCCCCTCCAGCTCCAGCCGCACCTCGCGCCAGGGGGCCAGCCGCTCACGCAGCTGCTGCAGCGGTCCATCGTGAAACAGCCGGCCCTGATGCATCAGCAGCACCCGCGGACAGAGAGCCGTGATATCGGCCATGTAGTGGCTGGTGAGCAGCACGGTGGCGCCGGTGCGGCGGTTGTACTCGGCCAGAAAGCTGCGCACCCGGGCCTGGGCGTTCACATCCAGACCCAAAGTGGGCTCATCGAGGAACAGCAGCCGCGGCTGATGCAGCAGGGCCGCCAGCAGTTCGGCCTTCATGCGCTGGCCGAGGGAGAGCTTGCGCACGGGCCGGGTCAGCTCCTCCCCCAGCTCCAGCATCTCGGCCAGCTGATCGATGCGCCGCCGCGCTTCAGGGTCATCGATGCCATACACCGCCGCGTTCACCCGCAGGGAATCGAGGGGCGGCAGATCCCAGATCAATTGCTGCTTCTGGCCCATCACCAGAGTGATGCTTTCGAGAAAGGCCGCGCGCCGCTGCCAGGGCCGGTGGCCGGCCACCTCCAGCAGGCCGCCGCTGGGATGCAGCAGGCCGGTGAGCAGCTTGAGGGTGGTGGTCTTGCCGGCGCCATTGGGGCCGAGGAAGCCCACCATCTCGCCGGGCTCGATCGTGAAGCTCACCTCCCGCACCGCCTCGATGCAGCGCCAGCGACGCCGCAGCAGGTGCTGGAGGGTGCCGCGCAATCCGGGCTGCTTCTCCGCCACCCGGAACGACTTGCGCAGGCCCCGGGCCGTGATGATCGCCATCGCCGCACCCTATGGCGGCGCTGCATAGAGTTGGCGCTGCCTGAACGGTCGATGCACGCCCTCTCCCTGCCCACCTGGTGGATTCACATCACCTCGGTGCTGGAGTGGGTGGTGGCGATCCTGGCGGTGCAGCAGCTGGCGGTGGTGCGCCAGGAACCCGCCTGGCGCTGGCTTGCCTGGGCGATGCTGCCGGCCCTGGTGAGCGCCATGGGGGCCTGCACCTGGCATCTGTTTGACAACAGCGCGGCCCTCAAGGGCCTGGTGGTGCTGCAGGCGGCCCTCACCGCCGCCGGCAACCTGGCGATGGCTCTGGCGGTGCTGGCGCTGCTGCGGGCCCAGACAAGCGCCAGCCGCGATGCCGCAGCGGACAGGACCCCGGCCCTGGCCAGCTCCGGCCCAGACCAGAGCGACGCGGGCCACTGAGGCCAGGACAGAACGACCATGACTGTCACGGGGCTGATCACGGGCATCACCGGGCACACGCCGCTGCTGGCCGGCGTCGGCATCCCGGGCCCCGAGATGGGTTTGGCGCTGCTGCAGCGGCTGGGGACGATCGATCCAGCGCCGTTCTTCGCCCTGTCGCTGCTGCCCTATCTGCTGTTCCTGGCGCTGGCCGGCCGGGTGCGGGGCTTTCCCACCCTGGCCCTGCGCGGCTTTCAGCTGACACTGCTGTTCGTGGCGGTCACGATCGTGGCCTCCGTGCTGGCCCTGCGCCAGGGCGGCCAGCAACTGGCCGATGTGGACGGCCTGCATGGCGGCGCCGAATCCTTCCTCACCCTGGCCAACCTGCTGGTGGCGGTGGGCTTCCAGCAAGCCGTGCGGCAGGGGATGAACAAGTCTTAAGCAGGAGCAGACGAACGCGACCGGCCCCGGAAGATGGGGCGTCGGCTAGTGCTCCATGATCGCGCCCCTTCTCGCTCAGCCCCTGGCAATGGCCCCCGCCAGCATCACCTGGTCGCCCAAGGTGGCCCTGGTGATGATCGTCTGCAACGTGATCGCCATCGCCATCGGCAAGGCCACCATCAAGCACCAGAACGTCGGCCTGCAGCTGCCCAACAGCGCCATGTTCGGCGGCATGAGCCATGGCGCCATGCTGGGCACCCTCAGCCTCGGCCACATCCTCGGCATCGGCGCCATCCTCGGCCTGGCCTCCCGCGGCGTGGTCTGAAGCGCCGCTGATCTGGCCATTGCCCCTGGCTTGAGCCAGCTCAGACAGCAGCCCTCAACACAAAAGCCCCCGAGTTGATCGGGGGCTTTGCTGTAGGGGTTTCGCCCGTTCGGATCAGGCGGTCACCGCGGCGGCAGGCGCGCTCGACTGGGGCAGCCGCAGATCCCCGCCGAAACGGTCGAGGATGCGCTCCAGCATCTGAGGAGGCGTCAGACCCAGGGCCTGCTTGCTCTGGTCCGGGGTGGCATGGTCCACCAGCACATCGGGAATGCCGATGCGCAGCACGGGCACCAGCACATCGTGGTCGTTGAGGGTTTCCACCACAGCGGCGCCGAAGCCGCCGGCGAGGCAACCCTCCTCCATCGTCACCACACGGCCGATGCGGCGGGCCATCGGCAGGATCAGCGCTTCATCAAGGGGGCGCAGGAAGCGGGCATTGATCACCGCCGCCCGCACGCCGCGTTCCTGCAGCAGGCCTGCGGTGGCGATCGCCGGGGCCACCATCGAGCCGTAGGCCACGATCAACAGATCATCGCCATCGGTGAGCAGCTCACCCCGGCCGATCTGCAACGGCTCCCAGCCCTCCTCCATCAGCGGCACCCCTTCCCCTTCCCCGCGGGGGATGCGCAGGGCACAGGGGCCGTCGTGGTGAATCGAGGTCACCAGCATGCGCTGCAGTTCGGCCTCATCCTTCGGCGCCATCACCGTGAAGTTGGGCACGCAGCGCAGGTAGCTGATGTCGTACTGACCCTGGTGGGTGGGGCCGTCGGCACCGACGATGCCGGCCCGGTCCATCACGAAGGTGACGGGCAGGTTCTGGATGCCCACATCGTGAATCAACTGGTCGTAGGCCCGCTGCAGGAAGGTGCTGTAGATGGCGCACACCGGCCGCAGACCTTCGCAGGCCATGCCGGCCGCCATCGTCACGGCGTGCTGCTCGGCGATACCCACATCGAAATACTGCTGCGGACGGGCCTTCTCCAGCAGATCGAGGCCGGTGCCGGTGGCCATGGCGGCGGTGATGCCCACCACCCGCGGATCCTGCTCACACAGCTTCACCAGCGTCTGACCGAAGACCTTGCTGTAGCTGGGCGGCTTGGGCTTGCTGGAGGGATAGGCCTTGCCGGTGGCCAGGTCGAATGCGCTCTGGGCGTGGTAGCCCACCTGGTCGGCCTCGGCGTAGGCGTAGCCCTTGCCCTTGGTGGTGGCCACATGCACCAGCACCGGCCCCTCATGCTCATGGGCCTGCTGGAACACGCGCATCATGCCGGCGATGTCATGGCCATCGACCGGACCCATGTAGGTGAAGCCCAGCTCCTCGAACACGGCGCCCAGCTTGGGCACCGCCAGCCGCTTCATGCTCTCCTTGAGGTTCTTCAGCTCGGTGGGCAGTTCACCGTGCAGGAAGGGCAGGTGCTTGATCGCCTCCTCGGCGTTGTCCTGGAGGAACTGCAGCGGCTTGCTGTGCCGCATGCGGTTGAGGTGGGTGCTCAGGGCGCCCACCGGCGGGCTGATCGACATGTCGTTGTCGTTCAGCACCACCAGCAGACGAGTCTTGGGCAGGTGGCCGGCGTGGTTGATCGCCTCCAGGGCCATGCCGCCGGTGAGGGACCCATCGCCGATCACCGCCACGCACTTGAAGTCCTCGCCGCGCTGATCGCGGGCCAGGGCCATGCCCAGGGCGGCTGAAATCGAAGTGCTGGCGTGGCCGGCACCGAAATGATCGAAACGGCTTTCGCAGCGTTTGAGATAACCCGCCACCCCATGCTGCTGGCGCAGGGTGTGGAAGTCGTTGTAGCGGCCGGTGATCAGCTTGTGGGGATAGGCCTGATGGCCCACATCCCACACGACCCGGTCGTGATCGAGATCGAGGGTCTGATACAGGGCCAGGGTGAGCTCCACCACCCCTAACCCCGGGCCCAGGTGGCCGCCGCTGGTGCTCACCACCTCGAGGTGACGCTCGCGGATCTGGCGGGCAATGCCCTCCAGCTCGGCAATGCTGAGGCCGTGCAGCTGATTCGGGTGATTCAGCTCACTGAGATGCATCACGACCCCTGAAGTGGCGTGCAATCTAGGCCTTGCAGGCCACGGCCTGGTGCGGATTGCGACACTGGAGCCCATGAGCGACCAACCGGCCAGCCTCCCATCCGCTGCGGGCGGCGACAGCGCAACCCCCGCGGACGCCATGGGCGCGCAGCAGCACCCCGATCCCTGCGCGGGCTACCTGCAGCGGATCCTGCGGGCCCGCGTCTACGACGTGGCGATCGAATCGCCCCTCGATCCGGCCCCCAATCTCTCGGCGCGCCTGGGCAACCGGGTGCTGCTCAAGCGCGAGGACCTGCAGCCGGTGTTCAGCTTCAAGCTGCGGGGCGCTTACAACAAAATGGCCGGCCTCAGCCCGGCCGAGCTGGAGCGCGGCGTGATCGCCGCCAGTGCCGGCAACCACGCCCAGGGCGTGGCCCTGGGGGCCCAGCGACTGGGCTGCCGGGCGGTGATCGTGATGCCGGTCACCACCCCCGAGATGAAGGTGAAGGCGGTGGCGGCCCGCGGCGCCGAGGTGGTGCTGCACGGCGACAACTACGACGCCGCCTGCGCCGAGGCCTATCGCCTGGCGGAGCAGCGGGGCCTCGCCTTCATTCACCCCTTCGACGATCCGGACGTGATCGCCGGCCAGGGCACGATCGCCCTGGAGATCCTGCGCCAGTGCTCCACGCCGCCGGATGCGATCTATGTGGCGGTGGGCGGCGGTGGTCTGATCGCCGGCATCGGGGCCTATGTGAAGGCGCTCTGGCCGGAGGTGGAGATCGTGGGGGTGGAGCCGGTGGATGCCGACGCCATGACCCGCTCCCTGGCCTGCGGTGAGCGGGTGCGGCTGGAGCAGGTGGGCCTGTTCGCCGATGGGGTGGCCGTGCGTCAGGTGGGCGAACACACCTATGCCCTGGCGCGGCGCTGCATCGATCGGATGGTCACGGTGGACACCGACGCCATCTGCGCCGCGATCAAGGACGTGTTCGAGGACACCCGTTCGATCCTCGAGCCCGCCGGTGCGCTGGCGGTGGCCGGGATGAAGGCGGACGTGGCCCAGCGCGGCCTGCAGGGGCGCACCCTGGTGGCGGTGGCCTGCGGCGCCAACATGAACTTCGATCGGCTGCGCTTCGTGGCCGAGCGCACGGAACTGGGCGAAGACCGCGAGGCGATGCTGGCGGTGGAGATCCCGGAACGGCCCGGCAGCCTGCGCCAGTTCTGCACCCTGCTGGGCAACCGCAGCCTCACCGAATTCAGCTACCGGCTGGCCGATCCGGAGCGGGCCCACGTGCTGGTGGGGGTGCAGACCAGCGGCAGCAGCGACGAGCAGGCTCTGATCGACGACCTGCGCCAGGCCGGCTTTCCCTGCCTCGATCTTTCCAAGGATGAGTTCGCCAAGCTGCACCTGCGCCACATGGTGGGCGGACGCCTGCCCAATGGCGCCGGAGCCGACCCGGGGCTGCGCGAGCTGCTCTACCGCTTCGAGTTTCCGGAACGGCCGGGGGCGCTGATGCGCTTCCTCACCAGCCTGCATCCCAACTGGAACATCAGCATTTTCCACTACCGCAACCACGGCGCCGACGTGGGGCGGATCGTGGTGGGGGTGCAGGTGCCGACTGCGGAAGCAGCCGACTGGCAGGAGTTCCTCGACGGCCTCGGCTACCAGTACGTGAACGAGAGCGACAACCCCGGCTACCAGCTGTTCCTGGGGGCCGCCGCGACGGCGGTGGCAACGCAGCTGGCCGGCGCCGGCTGAACGGCCGACTGGCCGACCGATTGGCCTGCGGTAGCTTGCAGGCCAGCAGGAGGGAATGGCCGATGTCAAGCGCCCATTCCGGCATTTCGCTGCCGGCCCGGCTGGAGGCGATCCTCTATCTCAAGGGGCGGCCTCTCACCCTGGGCGAACTGGCGGAGATCGCCGGCGTGGGGCGGGAGGAGGCGGAGCTGGCCCTGATCACGCTGATGGCCGACTACGCCCATCGCGACACGGCTCTGGAGATCCGCCAGGAAGGCCATCGCTACAGCCTGCAGCTGGGCGAAGCGATGGGGGATCTGGTGCAGAACCTGCTGCCGGTGGATCTCTCCACCGCCGCCCTGCGCACCCTGGCCACGATCGCGCTGAAGAAGCGGATCCTGCAGTCGGATCTGGTGGAGCTGCGCGGCTCGGGCGCCTACGAGCACATCAAGGAGCTGCTGGCCCAGAACTTCATCGAGCGCAAGCGGCAGAGCGAAGGGCGCTCCTACTGGCTGAGCCTCAGCGAGAAGTTCCATCGCACCTTTGCCGTTCGCGCCGACACGGGCAGCTCCGAGAGCCGCAGCTCCCAGACCCCCAGCTCTCCTGGCGCAAACGCCGGGGAGCTTCGCAGCGCTGATGCCGACAGCCGGGCCTCGATCCCAACGGTGGAAGCGGCCTGATCGACGGCCTCGAGCGCAGGCTCAGGAGCCCTGCATAGAGTCGGGTCTCGCCCGATGCGCATCAGCCGTGGATCTCTCCGTGCTTGCCCTGATCCTGAGCGTGCTCAGCCGCACCCTGGAGATCTACTCGCTGATCCTGCTGGTGCGGGTGCTGCTCAGCTGGTTCCCGAATCTCGACTGGAGCAACCCCGTGCTCTCCAGCGTCAGCTCGATCACCGACCCCTACCTCAATGCCTTCCGCGGCCTAATTCCGCCCCTGGGCGGCCGCGACCTCTCGGCGATCATCGCCTTCCTGGCTCTCAGCCTGGCCCAGCAGCTGCTCGGCAGCGCCAGCCTGACGATGCTGGCCGGCCCCTACTGATCGAGCAGGGCCTGCTCGAGCGGCAGCAGCTCATCCCCCTCGCCGGCGCGGGTGCGCACCGGAGCCGCAAAGCCGCGGGCCCGCACATTGGCGGCCACCAGCGGACCGGGGGTGCCGGCGGGCACCGCCAGGCGCAGAGCGAAGTCGGAGCGGCCGGGGGGCACATCCCCGATGCTGCCGACGCGAGTGCGGTTCTGCAGGACCGGTTCGCCACTGGCGTCGGTGATGCGGGCATAGACATCGGTGTCCACCACAGGCCGGCGCCCGGGGTTCTCCACCACACCGCGCAGGGCGTAGCAGCTGGCGCCGCTGGGGCGGCGCAGTTCGGGCTGGGCGCCGATGTCGCCACTGGGGCAGGGCTGCAGCGCCGCTTCGATCACGCGCAGCTCGGCGGCAAGGGCCGGCTGGGGGAGCCAGAGCAGCAACCCAGCCAGGGCGGGAAGCAGCCAGGCCAGCCAGGGCCGGGGCGGTGCCTGCAGATGGGCGGGCATCGGCATGAGATCCCTGAGCAGCAGGACCAGCGGCCTCGGGGTGGATTGGAGCGAGCCATCACACCTGCTCACCGCAGATCCCCATCACCTGCAATCACATTACGGGCGGCGCGGCTGGCCAGTTTGTCGAGATTGGCCTGGGCCACGGCCTCCAGATCCAGCCCCAGCTCGGTGGCCAGCTGGGCCACGTACCAGAGCACGTCTCCAAGCTCCAGCTGCAGGGCGGCGATCACCTCCGGGCTGAACACCCCATCGCGGTCGCGGATCACCTTCTTGACCTTGTCCGCCACTTCGCCCGCCTCCCCGCACAGGCCGAGCGTGGGATAGATCGGATTGGCGCCGGCATCGGGATAGCGAGCCGTCTCACGGGAGCGTTGCTGATACGTCTGCAGGTCCACCAGCAGCACTGGCCAGGCAGGGCCGATGGTAGTTTCGGCCTTACCCATGGCGCCCCGATGCCCCAGCACGATCTCATGCGTCGCACCAAGATCGTTGCCACGATCGGCCCAGCCACCGAGTCGCCGGAGCGGCTGCAGGAGCTGATCGAAGCCGGCGCCACCACCTTCCGCCTCAACTTCTCCCACGGCGACCACAGCGAGCACGCCGCCCGCATCGCCACCATCCGCCAGGTTTCAACGGCGATGGGGGTGCACATCGGCATCCTCCAGGATCTTCAGGGCCCGAAGATCCGCCTCGGCCGCTTCGCGGACGGCCCGATCACCCTGGCCAAGGGAGACAGCTTCACGCTCACGTCTCGGGATGTGAGCTGTGATCAGACGATCGCCACCGTCACCTATGACCGCCTGGCGGAAGAGGTGATGGCCGGCAGCCGCATCCTGCTGGATGACGGCCGCGTCGAGATGGTCACCGAGAGCGTCGATCTCGCCAGCCAGACCCTGCACTGCCGCGTCACCGTCGGCGGCGTGCTCTCCAACAACAAGGGCGTCAACTTCCCGGACGTGCAGCTCTCGATCCGGGCGCTCACCGACAAGGACAAGACCGACCTGGCCTTCGGTCTGCAGCAGGGCGTCGACTGGGTGGCCCTCAGCTTCGTGCGCAACCCCTCCGATCTGGTCGAGATCAAGGAGCTGATCGCCAGCCACGGCCACAGCACGCCGGTGGTGGCCAAGATCGAGAAATTCGAGGCGATCGATCAGATCGACGACATCCTGCTGCTCTGCGATGGCGTGATGGTCGCCCGCGGTGATCTGGGGGTGGAAATGCCTGCCGAAGAGGTGCCGCTGCTGCAGAAGGAGCTGATCCGCAAGGCCAACAGCCTCGGCATCCCGGTGATCACCGCCACCCAGATGCTCGACTCGATGGTGAGCTGCCCCCGGCCCACCCGCGCCGAGGTGAGCGATGTGGCCAACGCCATCCTCGACGGCACCGACGCCGTGATGCTTTCCAATGAAAGCGCCGTCGGCGATTACCCCGTGGAAGCGGTGGCGACGATGGCCACCATCGCCCGCCGCATCGAGCGCGACTATCCGCAGCGGGTGATCGACAGCCGCCTGGCCACCACCATCCCCAACGCCATCTGCCAGGCAGTGAGCACGATCGCCCGCAACCTCAATGCGGCGGCGATCCTGCCCCTGACCAAGAGTGGTGCCACCGCCCGCAATGTGAGCAAGTTCCGCCCGAGCACGCCGATCCTGGCGATCACCAGCGAAACCCAGGTGGCTCGGCGGCTGCAGCTCTGCTGGGGCGTGAACCCGCTGCTGGTGCCGGAGCAGACCTCTTCCACCAGCACCTTCAGCCTGGCGATGGGCATGGCCCGGGAGCACGGCTACCTGCACGATGGCGATCTGGTGGTGCAGACCGCCGGCACCCTGGCTGGGGTGAGCGGCTCCACCGACTTCATCAAGGTGGGCATCGTCTCGGCCGTGCTCTCCAGGGGCCTGGCGATCGGCAGCGGCTCGGTGAGCGGTCGGGTGCGGCTTGTCGACAGCCCCGAGCAGGCCGCCGCCATCCAGAGCGGCGAGATCCTGGTGGTCAAGGAAACCACCGCCGACTACGTCGAAGCGATCCGCAAGGCCAAGGGGGTGATCGCCGAGGCCGGCGGCGCCGACAGCCACACCGCCGTGATCGCCCAGCGCACCGGCATCCCGGCGATCGTGGGCGTCGCCAACGCCATCGCCAGCCTGCGCGAGGGCGAGATCGTCACCCTCGATCTGCATCGCGGTGAGGTGCATCGCGGCGCCCGCAGCCACAACGCCGACCCTGACGGTGCCATGGTCTGAGACCAGGCAACCCCGCCGGTCCATGCCCAGCAAACTGCCCCTGCGGGAAACCGTGGGGATGGCCCTCTCCACCCTCCGGGCGAACCGCCTGCGCAGCCTGCTGACGATGCTCGGCATCGTAATCGGCAACGCTTCGGTGATCACCCTCGTGGGGGTGGGTAAGGGCGCCCAGAACCTGGCGGAAGGTCAGCTCAGCAACCTCGGCGCCAATGTGCTGTTCGTGGTGCCGGGCAACAACGACACCCGCCGTCAGGGCATCGACTTCCCCAAGACCCTGGTCCTGGAGGACGCGGAGGCGATCGCCGAGCAGGTGCCGAGCGTGCGGCGGGTGGCACCGCAGATCAGCCTGTCGGCGGTGGTGCAGTCCGGAGGGATCAGCAGCAGCGCCTCGGTGAACGGCGTCACCCCGGAGTTCCTGCCGGTGCGTCAGTTCGAGCTCTCCAGCGGCCGCTTCTTCACCGCCAGCGACCTCAGCAGCGCCCGCAGCGTGGCGGTGGTGGGGCCGGATCTGGCCAGCAAGATGTTCCCGGGGCGGCCGGCGGTGGGGCGCATCCTGCGCATCCGCAACCAGCCGTTCGAGGTGATCGGCGTGCTGCAACCCAAGGGGGCGGTGTTCGGCCAGAACCAGGACGAGAACGCCTATGTGCCGCTGACGGCGATGGTGAGCAAGCTGTCCGGCCGCGACCCCACCTACGGCGTCAGCCTCAACTTCATCAGTGTCGAGGCGCGCGATCCCGACAGCATCAACGCCGCCGCCTTCCAGATCACCAATCTGCTGCGCCAGCGCCACCGCATCCTGCGGGAGGACGACTTCGCCGTGCGCTCCCAGAAGGACGCGCTGACGATCGTCAGCACGATCACCGGCGGCCTGACCCTGATGCTGGCGGCGATCGGTGCCGTGTCGCTGCTGGTGGGCGGCATCGGCATCATGAACATCATGCTGGTGTCGGTGAGCGAACGCACCGCCGAAATCGGCCTGCGCAAGGCCCTCGGCGCCCGCAGCGGCGATGTGCTGCTGCAGTTCCTGGTGGAATCGCTGGTACTGGCCAGCCTCGGCGGCGTGATCGGCACCGTCGTGGGGGTGGGCACCGTCAGCCTGGTGGCCCTGGTGACGCCCCTACCCGCCGCCATCGGCGCCAGCACGGTGCTGGTGACCGTGGGGCTGTCCGGCTCGATCGGCCTGTTCTTCGGCGTGGTGCCGGCGCGGCGAGCGGCACGCCTGGACCCGATCGTCGCCCTGCGCAGCCTCTGAGCGCCACAGGACCGACAGAAAAACAAAAGCAAGTCTTAAGCCTTGCGTTCGAAGCGCCAAACCGTGCGTTTGGGCACCAAGACATTCGCGTGGCGCAGGCATAAGTGGGTTGACGTGACGGCGGTTGCCCCTTGGACACACTGGCTTGCGCCTACCGCAACGGCAGCGATCGGATGGTGATCGTGCGCTGCATCGGCGCTGAGGCGTTCTTCCTCGAGCGGGTGGTCTTCCCGTTCGAGCTGCTCAGCTTTGAATGCCCCAGCGATGCGGAGGTGCGCATCTGGACGCACGGCCTCGGCGGGGCGGAGCTGCTGGAGACGATCCCGGTGCAGGAGCTGGTGGTGGAACCGCCGGCTGTGCGCCTCAGTGCGGTGCAGGACTGCGACCCCGACGATCTGCTCGAATCCTGGGTGGCGGCAGGCTGAGCGAGGACGCGCCAGCGCCGTTACACTTGTTTAGAAAGTGTCTCAGCCATGAATCAGCGCTGGCGTCTCATCGCTCTTTGGTTGCTGCCGGTGGCCGTGGTGGCCTTCCTGGGCTGGCAGGTGCTGCGCAGCGGCAATCTCTCCGGACCCGCCGGCGCTGATCCCGGGCGCAACACCGCCGTGGCGCGCATGAGCTATGGCCGCTTCCTCGACTACGTCGATGCCGGACGCGTCAATGCCGTCGACATCTACGACGGCGGCCGCAGCGCCGTGGTGGAGGTGGTCGACCCCGAGATCGACAACCGCGTGCAGCGCCTGCGGGTTGACCTTCCCGGCCTGGCTCCGGAACTGGTGAACAACCTCAAGAGCGAAGGCATCAGCTTTGACATCCACCCGCCCCGCCAAGCGCCGCCGGTGCTGGGTCTGCTCGGCAATCTGCTCTTCCCGCTGCTGCTGATCGGTTCGCTGATCTTCCTGGCCCGCCGCGGCAACGGCATGCCCGGCGGCCCCGGCCAGGCGATGCAGTTCGGCAAGACCAAGGCCCGCTTCCTGATGGAAGCCGAGACCGGCGTGAAGTTCAACGATGTGGCCGGCGTGGAGGAGGCCAAGCAGGACCTCCAGGAGGTGGTGACCTTCCTCAAGACCCCCGAGCGCTTCACCTCCGTGGGCGCCAAGATCCCCAAGGGCGTGCTGCTGGTGGGCCCTCCCGGCACCGGCAAGACGCTGCTGGCCAAGGCGATCGCCGGTGAGGCCGGCGTGCCCTTCTTCTCCCTCTCCGGTTCGGAGTTCGTGGAGATGTTCGTGGGCGTGGGCGCCAGCCGCGTGCGCGACCTGTTCAAGCGCGCCAAGGAGAACAGCCCCTGTCTGATCTTCATCGACGAGATCGACGCGGTGGGCCGTCAGCGCGGGGCCGGCGTGGGCGGCGGCAACGACGAGCGGGAGCAGACCCTCAACCAGCTGCTCACCGAGATGGACGGCTTTGAGGGCAACAGCGGCATCATCATCATCGCCGCCACCAACCGCGCCGACGTGCTCGATTCGGCGCTGTTGCGTCCCGGCCGCTTCGATCGCCAGGTGATGGTGGACGTGCCCGACATCAAGGGCCGTCTGGAGGTGCTCAAGGTGCACTGCCGCAACAAGAAGCTGGCGGAAGGCGTGAGCCTCGAGGCCATCGCCCGCCGCACCCCTGGCTTCTCCGGTGCCGATCTGGCCAACCTGCTCAACGAGGCAGCGATCCTCACCGCCCGCCGCCGCAAGGAGGCCACCACTCTCGCCGAGATCGATGACGCCGTGGACCGGATCATCGCCGGCATGGAGGGCAAACCCCTCACCGATGGCCGCAGCAAGCGCCTGATCGCTTATCACGAGGTGGGTCACGCTCTGGTGGGCACCCTGGTCAAGGCCCACGACCCGGTGCAGAAGGTCACCCTGATCCCCCGCGGCCAGGCCCAGGGCCTCACCTGGTTCTCCCCCGATGAGGAGCAGATGCTGGTGAGCAAGGCCCAGCTTCGCGCCCGGATCATGGGTGCCCTGGGGGGCCGCGCCGCCGAGGATGTGGTCTTCGGCCATGCCGAAGTCACCACCGGCGCTGGCGGCGACATCCAGCAGGTGGCCTCGATCGCCCGACAGATGGTGACCCGCTTCGGCATGAGCGACCTGGGTCAGTTCTCCCTGGAGGCCGGCAACCAGGAGGTGTTCCTCGGCCGCGATCTGATGACCCGCAGCGACGGCTCCGATGCCACCGCCGCTCGCGTTGACGCTGCCGTGCGCCAGATCGTGCAGACCTGCTACGCCGACACCGTGCAGCTGGTCCAGGAACACCGCGCCTGCATGGACCGGGTGGTGGAGCTGCTGATCGAGAAGGAAAGCCTCGATGGCGACGAGTTCCGGGCGATCGTGAGCGAATTCGCCACCATTCCCGAGAAGGAGCGCTTCTCGCCGATCCTGGCCGAAAGCAGCAGCCGCTGATCACGGCCCATCGAGCGGCTGCAGCGCAGCCAACTGCCCGGTTCCCCTACGGGGGAGCCGGGTTTTTTGCTGCAGGCAGAGCAACCGATCGCCACCAGTGACGTGCCCCCACTGCATTGGTCCAGACGCCATGAGAAGGCTGGTCATGCAACTGCTGGAGCCACTGCTGAATCGCAGCGCCGCCCAGCCCAGCCGCTCGCAGCGCCGCGGTCAGCGACCGCTCAGCCGCGGCGATTGCGGCAGCGATCGGAGCAGTAGATCACCTGCTCCCACACCGCCGCCCATTTCTTGCGCCATGAAAAAGGCCTGCCGCAGACCGGACAGACCTTGCTGGGGCGCTGGCTGGGGGGCAGTCCCTTGCCACCGGGTTTCACCCCCGATTCTCCACGCCTTCGTGCCACGGGCCCTGCCTGGCGATTGCTGGCTGCGGGTCAGACCGGGCGCACAGGGCGCTTATCAATCACCTTGTCGATCAGGCCATACTCCACCGCTTCCGCGGGCGACATGAAGAAGTCGCGGTCGGTGTCCTCCTCGATGCGCGAGAGGGGCTGGCCGGTGCGATCGGCGAGCTCGGTGTTGAGCTTCTTCTTCAGATAAAGGATCTCATCGGCCTGGATGCGGATGTCGCTGGCCTGGCCGCGGGCGCCGCCCAGGGGCTGGTGGATCATGATCCGCGAGTGGGTGAGGCTGCTGCGCTTGCCCTTGGCACCGGCGCAGAGCAGGAAGGCGCCCATCGAGGCGGCCAGCCCCAAACACACCGTCTGCACATCAGGCTTGATGTGCTGCATCGTGTCGAAGATGCCGAGGCCGTCGTAGACGGAGCCACCGGGCGAATTGATGTAGAGGAAGATGTCCTTGTCCGGGTCCTCGGCCTCGAGGAACAGCAGCTGGGCCACGATCCGGTTGGCGGATTCGGAGGTCACCGGCTCGCCGAGGAAGACGATGCGCTCCCGCAGCAGGCGGGAATAGATGTCAAAGGCGCGCTCGCCACGGCCCGACTCCTCAATGACAATCGGGATCGTGGTCACTGGGCATCCGGGTTCGCTGGCGCCGATCCTACTGAGCCTGGACCGCTAGGGTCGGCCCACCGAGGCCAATTGGCCCATAGCAGGACCGTTCAGCGTGAGCGCCGCTCTCACCGTTTCCGACAGCAAGCGCGCCTTCCACAGCGCCTTCCCCCATGTGATCGCCCCGCTCTACCGCCGCATGGTGGATGAGCTGCTGGTGGAACTGCACCTGCTCAGCCGGCAGCAGGGGTTCCAGAGCGAGGCCCTGTTCGCCTGTGGCCTGATCCAGGTGTTCGACGGCTTCGCCAAGGGCTACCGGCCGGAGGAGCAGCGCGAGCCGCTGCTGGCCGCCCTCTGCAGCGCCAGCGGCTTCGATGCGGCCGAGCTGCGGCGCCAACGGGATGCGGCGATGGCCGCCATGGGCCACCACAGCGTGGAGGAGGTGAAGCAGTGGATCGAGCAGCAGGGCGCCGGTGCCCCGGAACCGGTGGCCAGCGCCCTGGCCAATGTGCGCCGCGCCGACTTCCACTACTCGCGCCTGCTGGGGGTGGGACTGCTGAGCCTGCTGGAGCAGGCCCAGGGCGCTGATGCCATGGATCCCGCCAACCTGCGCAGCTACGCCCACGACCTGGGCGAAGCGATGGGGCTGCTGCGCGATCGCCTCGACAAGGACCTCAGCCTCTACGCCAGCAACCTCGAGAAACTGGCCCAGGCGGTGGAGCTGATGGAGGAGACGGTGGCCGCCGAGCGCCGCAAGCGGGAGCGGCGCCAGGCGGAGGCGGCCGACAGCACCGCCACCGGCGAGCCCGCTCCTAGCGAGGCGCCAGCTGCAGACGCGCCAGCAGCCGACTGAGACCCGCGCCGCCGGCCGCCGGGTCGGCGGCCACCACCGCCTGCAGCTCGGCCGCCTGCTGTAGGGGCAGGGGCAACTGGGTGGGCAGCAGCCCCAGGGGCAGCAGCGCCTGGGGACGGGCCTGCAGCTGCAGCGCAGGCAGCTGCCGCCAGGCCTCGATCGAGGCCAGATCGGGCGGTGCGGGGGCAGCACTGGCGGGATCGGGTCCCAGGAACAGCTGCAGCAGCGGTTGCTGGGCACTGGGGCCGGGCAGCCAGCGCCAGCCACCGACCGTGCGCTGCTGCTCATCCCGCCAGAGGCTGGGGTTGGCGGGCAGGGGTTCCAGGCCCCGCTCCACCAGACGATCGGCCAGGCCCTCCAGCAACCGGTCCCAGGCCTGGCGCTCGCCGCTGGGCAGCAGCAGCAGTTCGAGGCCGGCCTGGAAGGGACCGTTGGCCAGGGGCCGCAGCCGCAGCACGAAGGGGCTCTGGCGCAGCAGGGCGAGCTGCGGCTCCGCCAGGCCGTAGGTGGCCGCCAGCGGCTCGCGGATCAACTGGCGGTTGAGCAGGCCCCGCAGCAGGGGATCGAGCCGCCTGCCCCGTATCTGCAGCAGCAGGGCTGGCGGCAGCGGCGGCGGCAGGGCACCGGCCCCGAGCGCCTGGGGTGCGGGCGCCAGCAGGCCGGCGGTGGCCGCCACCTCGCCGTCAAGGCTGAGGGCCGCGCCGGTGAGCTGCAGCTCGAGGCAGCCCTCCTGCAGGCTCTGCAGCAGCGGCGCCAGCGGCCCTGCCATGGCTCCGAGGCCGTCGGCTGTCCAATAGGCGGCCTGGCGGCGCTGCAGGATCTCCAGGCAGCGACCCTGCAGGCCGCGCTGGGGGCGTGGCGCCAACCGCAGCTGGTCGGCGGCAAGGCGCTGGGCCAGCGGGCTGGCCGCCACCACCAGCAGCCCGTCGATGCGCAGGCTGTTGGGCGGAAGCGGCTCACTGCCCAGGGCCATCGCCCGGGGCAGGGGCAACACCAGATAGGCACCACCGGCTCCGTCGCGCCCCCAGAACTGCCACCAGGGGTTGCGCTGCTGACGCCACAACCGCTCGGCGGTGCCGGCGGCAAGCCGCTGGCGCCAGAGCTGGGGAGCAGGCCGCAGCGGATCGGCCGGGAAGCTCTGGAGCAGCGCCGCATGGGGCAACAGCCGGCCGAGACCTTCGGCCCGAGGCCGCGGGCGCTGCAGCAGCAGCCAGGCCGGGGTGAGCAGCAGGCCGGCCGTCACCAGGGCCGTGCAGCGCAGCGGCAGGCGACGCAGCAGGGGTCGCAGCGGAGGAAGGGACGGCCGCAGCGCCAGGGTGCGGCGGAGCAGCGGGCGCAGGGGCGTGAAGGCGTCGACGGTCATGGCAGGCGCCCGTAGAGGGTGGTGCGCTGATGGGCGGGCCGCCCCTGGCGATGGGCAGCAGCCACCAGGGCCGATGGCGACTGGGCCGTGCCGCCACGGGCCCCGGCCATGGTGGTGATGTGCTCTTCCATCAGGGTGCCGCCCAGGTCGTTGCAGCCCCAGTGCAGCGCCTCGGCGGCACCCGCAAGGCCGAGCTTCACCCAGCTGGGCTGGTGGTTGGCGATGGCGGCCCCCAGCACCAGCCGCGCCAGGGCGGTGAGCTGCAACATGGCCGGCAGGTCGGGCTGATCACGCCCCACCTGCCGGCGCAGAACCGCCGGGGCCGCCTCGCCGACGAAGGGCAGCAGCACGAATTCACTGAAGCCGGCCAGGCCGCGGGCACGGGCCTCAGCCTGCACAGCCCGCAGGCTGAGCAGATGGGCGGCCCGATCCGCGGGGCTTTCGATATGACCGGCCATCAGCGTGCTGGTGGAGGGCAGCCCGGCGGCATGCACCTGCAGAATCACCGCCACCCAGGCGCGGGCGCTGAGCTTCTCGGGGCAGAGGCGCTGTCGCAGCGGCTCGGAGAGCACCTCGGCGGCGGTGCCGGGCACCGACCCCAGCCCAGCCCGCTGCAGACGCTCGATCACCAGCTGCAGGCTGATGCCGTCCTGCTCAGCGAAGAACAGCAGCTCCTGGGGGGAGAAGGCATGCAGATGGATGCCCGGCGCCGCCTGCACCAGGGCGTGCAGCAGCTGCTCGGCGTAGGCGAGCTGGCTGCCCTCCACGGTGGCGGCGGCATTCAGCCCCCCCTGCAGGCAGAGCTCGGTGGCCCCGGCGGCCTGGGCAGCGGCGGCACGCCGCTGCAGCTCATCGAGGCTGAGCCAGTAGGCGCCGGGATCGCCGGGATCGCGGCGGAAGGCGCAGAAGCTGCAGTGCTGAACGCAGTGGTTGGAAACGTTCAGGTTGCGGTTGAGCACATAGCTGACGCTGTCACCCACCAACCGCTGTCGCAGTCGATCGGCGCCCTGACGCAGCAACGCCCGATCCGGCACGGACCAGGCACGGGACAGCACGGCCAACACCAGGCCGGGATCCGGGGAGGGAGCATCCGCAGCGCTGCTGGCCTCCAGAGCCTGGAGCAGCGCCGCCGCATCCCAGGCCTGAAAGGGACTGGCAGCCGCAGGCTCGGGAGGGGGGACCAGCAGCGCGGCGGCGCGCTGCCAGGCCCAGGGCTCCAGGGCCGCAGAAGCCCCGGCGCTGCTCACGTGGAGCGGGAGATGCCGGCCTTGCGGCGGCGCGGGGAGGGAGCCACAGCCGGCCGACTGGCGGCCGTGGCGCGGCGGCGGCGATCGCGCCACTCCACCGAGGAGAGATAGATCACCCCACCGCTGACAAACACCAGCAGCAGCGCCGCCACAACGGCCAGCGCCTGGGTGCTGCTGAACAGGGATGTCGTCACAGGAAGCTCATTCACCGGGGGTTCACCACAGACAGGGATCGGTCAATGGTGCCCGCCCGGCATCAGAAATTGATGCTGCCGTCGCCGTGACGACCCCACACCACCATGGCGATCGAGAAGCTGAACAGGGCGGCCAGAGAAGCCCAACCGAAGGTGATCAGCATGGCGGCTGCAATCGAGTGTGGCGGCACTGTACCTAGGCTCACCCTCTGCTGATGCCGCCGCCGCTGATGCTGACAGCCACTGAGGCCCGGGGCGAGGCGCCAACCGTCGCCAGCTGCACCGCAACCGCCAACGTCCCGTCACCCCGCATCGTCCTGTCCATCGCGATCCCCCACGCCCCGAAGCCAACCAGCCCCGATCAGGCGGCTCCAGGCGTTACCTGGCTGCAGAACAGCGCAGCCAGCACCGCCTCGCCAGCGACAACCCTGGAGAAGCAGCAGCAGCGTGCTCCCTATCCCAACTACCGGGTGGTGGTGCTCGATGACGACGTCAACACCTTTCAGCACGTGGTGGAGTGCCTGGTGCGCTACATCCCGGCGATGACGCCCGACCAGGCCTGGGAGCTGGCCCATCGCATCGATGGCGAGGGCTCGGCCGTGGTCTGGTGCGGTCCGCAGGAGCAGGCCGAGCTATATCACCAGCAGCTGGGCGCTGAAGGGCTGACGATGGCACCGCTGGAGCGGGCCTGATGGGACGGGTGGTGATCACCCACAGCACCTACCTGGAGGGGCTGATTCCTGTGCTGCAGCAGCTGGCACGGCGCCCTGGGGTGGACACGGTGACGCCAGCGGTGATCAGCCGGGTGCGCGGCCGCAGCCCCGGCCTGCGCCTGCGCGTGTCGACACCGATCACCGGGGGGCACAAGCTGCTGGCGCGGCGCGGCAGCAGCGCCCAGGAGGTGTTCGTGGTCACGGAGTGGAGTCGGGAGCGGCTGCAGCAGGAGCTGGATCAGCTCCTGGCAGCGTGACCCGCGCCCAGGCCCCGCCCTCACGGAACCAGCTCTCGGGCTCCAGCACCAGCGCTTCAGGGTTGAGCTGCCACTGCTGCTGCAGGTAAATGCGGTAATCGTCCTCGTTGGTCTGCGGGGCCTGCCAGTGCACCAGAGCCAGCTCGTGCACCCGGGTGGCCACCGCCCCCTCGGGGCTCTCACTGGTGGTCTCGCGCAGCACGAAGGTGCGGAAGCGGCCGGGCACCGGTGCGGCATCCAGATCGGCCGGCAGACCCTCGAGGGGGTATTTGTCGAAGTAGAGACGACGGGCGCGGGGGAACACCGGCCCGGGGGCCGGCGGCAGCAGCCGCTGCAGGGCCTGCTCCAGGCGAGCGGGCTGAGCCTTGAGCCAGCGGGGCTGCGGTGCCGCCGGCCCCTCGGTGGAGCCAGCGGCGCCGGCGCGGGCCCCTCCGAAGATCAGCGGGCCCTGGCTGGTGGGTTGCGGATCAGCGGCTGAGGACACCGGCGGTCGGGCATGGATCTGCACAGAATGGCGCCTCCCTTCCCGTTGTGTCATGTCCGTCTCCTGCGCCGACCTCGCTGGAGCCCTGCAGTGGCGCTACGCCACCAAGCAGTTCGACGCCGGGAGCCGGATCGATGCCGAGCGCTGGGCCAGCCTCGAGAACGCCCTGGTGCAGAGCCCCTCGAGCTATGGCCTGCAGCCCTGGAAATTCCTGGTGATCACCGATGAGGCGCTGCGCAGCCAGCTGCGGCCCCACTCCTGGAACCAGGCGCAGATCACCGACTGCTCCCACCTGGTGGTGTTCCTGGCTCAACGCACGATCACGCCCGCCGATGCCGATCGCCTGGTGCAGACCATCGCCGAACGGCGGCAGCAGCCGCTGGAGCAGCTGGGTTTCTACCGGGAGATGATCCAGAAGGACCTGATCGAGGGGCCGCGCCATCAGCAGATCGAGCGCTGGGCCAGCAATCAGGTGTACATCGCCCTGGGCACCTTCATGACCGCTGCCGCCTTGCTCGGAGTGGACACCTGTGCGATTGAAGGCTTCTCACCGACCGATTACGACCGCATCCTCGACCTCGAGCAGACGCCTTACCGCAGCTGCGTGGTGTGCGCCGCCGGCTATCGGGATGCCAGCGACAAGTACGCCGGCCTGGCCAAGGTGCGCTACAGCCCGAGCGAACTCATCGAGCATCGCTGAGCAGGCCTGAGCATCGCTCGGCCCTGGCGCTGGCGGACTGCAACAGCTCCTCCAGCGCCTCAAGTGATGTCGGCCGGCCAAACAGATATCCCTGGCCCACCCGGCAGCCGAGGTCCTGCATCAGGCGTCGCTGCAGATCGGTTTCGATCCCCTCGGCCACCACCGTGAGGCCCAGATCATCGAAAACGCGAACGAAGCCCGTGATCAAGCGGCGGCACCGATCGTCGGAGACGGCACGCTCGGTGTAGGAGCGATCGATCTTCACCTCATCGAGATCAAAATCAACGAGCCAACTGAGACTCGAATATCCCCGTCCGAAGTCATCGAGGGAAAGCCGCGCCCCGCCGCCAACTCGGGCCACAGGGCGCTGAGGGGGCGGCCAATCAGCTCAGCAGCGGCGAGGTCCAGCCAAGCCAAACGGGAGATCAGAGCCGCATCCGCCCACTCCACACAACCTTCCGAGGAGAGCAGGAGCACCGAGTCACCCGGCAGCAGCAGAAACCCCTCCAGGTCAGGATGCCAGCCAGCATCCGCTGGAGCTGAATCCGCTGGAGCCGAATCGGCTAAAACTGAATCCGATACAACAGAAATATCCAGCGCCGATCTCTACGTACCGGAAAAATAACTAGCAGCCTTTAGCTGCTGCGTCAACGCGTGAGCAACAGAACTGTTGACGTCGAAAAGGGTGGACCGCCGTGCCGTCTTGCCCCAGTGTTCGACCTGGTGGAACCAGAAGGGGGTCAAGGGCGGGGCGTCGTTTCCGGCAACAGGGCCGGCCTACGTTGCTTCCGCTGCAGACCCCCATGTCGAAAAGGGAGTCAGATCAGAAAACTGTAGAAGGCAGTCACCAACACAGCAGTCCGAGAGCAGCTTAAGGGGTGATGCCGGCGCGGCGCTGAAGTCGAGGGCCATGCTCAGGCAGGGGGTGGTGCTCAGGCAGGGATGGTGCTCAAGCGGAACACCGTGCTCAGGCCGGCGGCAGTGGCCAGATACGGCGAACCTCCTCCAGGCGGGCCATCGCCTCATAGCGGCGGGCGGCAGGCTCCTCAGCCGCCAGCAGCAGGGTGACATGGCCGAGCTTGCGGCCCGGGCTTGAGCCCTGCTTGCCGTACCAATGCACCGTGGCACCGGGGAGAGCAGCCAGGGCCTCACGCTCGGCGCCGTAGTCGCCCGCAGAGGCCTCAAACCCCAGCAGGTTGACCATCAGCGCCCCGGGCACCTGCAGATCCACGGGCCCCATCGGCAGACCGGCCACGATCCGCGCCTGCTGGGCGAACTGGCTGGTGCGGGCCGCTTCGATCGTCAGGTGGCCGGAGTTGTGGGTGCGGGGAGCGATCTCATTCACCTGCAGCCCCTGGGGCCCATAGAAGAACTCGATCGAGAGCACGCCCACGTAGTCGATGGCCGTGAGCAGCGAGGCGGCGATATTGCGGGCAAAGGCCTGCACCGCATGGGGCACCTCGGCGGGCATCAGCACCCAGTCGCACACCTGCTGATGCTGATGGGTCTGCACCAGGGGGTAGCAGAGCACCGCTCCGCTGCGATCGCGGCACACCAGCTGGGCCCGCTCGCAGTCGAAGGCCACGAAGGCCTCGACGATCCAGTTGGCGGGATCGACGCGCTGCAGCAGCGCATCGAGATCGCTGCGGTCGCGCAGCACCTGGGTGCCCTTGCCGTCGTAGCCGCCGGTGGCGGCCTTGGCCATCAGGGGAAATTGCCAGCCGGGCCGCAGCTGCAACGGGGCGCTGCCGGCGCCGGAATGGGACGGGTGGAGCCAGACCGGCAAGATCGGCTCGGCCAGGCCATCGGCGCGCGCCTCGAGATCAGCCACATCCGCATCAGCCGCAGGCGCCGCCGGCACCAGCAGATCCGCCAGCGGCAGCCAGGGAGGGGCGGGCAGCTGCAGCCGCTGCAGCAGCTCCCGCTGGGAGCGCTTGCACACCAGCGGTTCGAGGGCGCTGAGGCTGGGCAGAAAGCGCACCCCCGCCGCCGCCAGGGGCGCCAGGGCCTGCAAATCCACCCACTCGTTCTCAAAGGTGATGGCCTGGCAGGCGGACGCCAGCTGGCGGGTGCCGGCCACGTCGTCCACCGGAGCCTGCACCAGGGCCGTGGCCAGGCGGGCGGCCGGATCGCTGGCGGCCGGGGTCTGGACGTGCAGCGGCAGGTTCAGGTCGCGGGCGGCCTGGGCCAGCATCCAGGCCAGCTGCCCGCCTCCCACCACCCCGATCGGCGCCGTTGCCGATGGCTGGACGCCGCTGGATTCGGCGGTGGAGAGGGAACCCATGGGATACAGCAACCTGTCCAGGCCCGGCGGCAGACCAATCGGACAGGTTAAGGGCCGAACCGCAAGCCTCAGGTGAGACCGCGATCGCCGGCAAAGGCGTAGCGCACCAGGCTCAGCAGCAGCACCACCAGAAACAGCGCCAGGCCCACCGTGCAGGCGTAGCTGATCTCCAGTTCGGCGAAGGCCTGGTCGTACACGTAGTAGACGATCGTGCGGGTGCTGTCGGCCGGCCCACCCTGGGTCATCAGATACACCTCCTCGAACACCTTGGTGGCGGCGATGGCGGAGATCACCGCCACCAGGGTGAGGTAGGGGCGCAGCAGCGGCAGGGTGATGTCGAGGTGACGCCGCCAGCCCTCGCTGCCATCGAGGGCAGCGGCCTCGTAGAGGTCGGTGGAAATGCCCTGCAGGCCCGCCAGGAAGATCACCATGTAGTAACCGAGGCCTTTCCAGAGGGTCACGAGCATCACCGAGGGCAGGGCCAGCAGCGGCGAGGTGAGGAAGCCGATCGGCGAGAAGCGATCCCCGAGCAGCGCCGCCAGCCAGCTGTTGATCAGACCCGTTTCGGCATAGAGCCAGCGGAACGCGATCGCCGCCACCACGATCGACACCAGCACCGGCGTGTAGAAGGCCCCACGGAACCAGTGCATCCCCGGCAGCTGCCGGTTCACCAGCACCGCCAGAGCCAGGGCGCCGAGCACGATCGGCGGCACCACGCCCACCAGATAGAGAAAGGTGGTGACGCTGACCCGGGCGAACAGGGGATCGGCCAGCAGGCGGCGCACATTGGCCAGGCCGATGAAGCGCAGGGGCTCGCTCACATCGAGGCCGCTCTGGGTGAAGCTCATCACCAGGGCCATCGCCGCCGGGATCAGCACCGAGAGGCCGATCAGCAGCAGGGCAGGCAGCAGGAAGGCCCAGGCCGTGGCGCTGCGGGGGGCAGAGGCGGACATCACGGCGAACTGGCTGGCGGCCATTGTGGGAGATCCCCGCAGCTGCGCAGCCGTGACCAGGCCGGACCCCCAGTCGGTGCTGCGGCAGGTGTTCGGCTACGACGACTTCCGCGGCCCCCAGGCCGCGATCGTGGAGCACGTGATCGCCGGCGGCTCGGGGTTGGTGCTGATGCCCACCGGCGGCGGCAAATCCCTCTGCTACCAGGTGCCGGCCCTCTGCCGGCCCGGGCTGGCCCTGGTGGTGTCGCCCCTGATCGCCCTGATGCAGGACCAGGTGGCCGCCTTGCAGCAGCTGGGGGTGAAGGCGGCGGCGCTGCACTCGGCCCTGGAGCCGGAGCAGGCCCTGGCGATCCGCCGGCAGCTGCAGCAGGGGCAGCTGGATCTGCTGTATGTGTCACCCGAGCGGCTGCTGGGCACCGATCTGCTCGAGCAACTGGAGCAGCTGCCGCTGGCCCTGTTCGCCATCGATGAGGCCCACTGCGTGTCGCAGTGGGGCCACGACTTCCGCCCCGAATACATCCAGCTGGGGGTGCTGGCCGAGCGCTTCCCAGCGGTGCCGCGCCTGGCCCTCACCGCCACCGCCGATCCGCGCACCCGCACCGAGATCCTCGAACGGCTGCAGCTGCAGCAGGGCCGGGTGTTCCTGGCCAGCTTCGATCGGCCCAACATCCGCTACCTGCTGCGCGAGAAGCAGGAGCCGGCGCGGCAGCTGCTGGCCTTCCTCGAGAGCCAGCGGGGTGAATCGGGGATCGTCTACGCCCGCTCTCGCAGCCGCGTGGAGCAGGTGGCCAGCGAACTGCAGCGGGCGGGCTTCAACGGCGTGGCGTATCACGCCGGCATGGCGGCTGAGGCGCGTCAGCGGGCGCTGGAGCAGTTCCGCAACGGCAGCGATGTGGTGGTGGCCGCCACCGTGGCCTTCGGCATGGGCATCGACAAGCCGGATGTGCGCTTCGTGGCCCATGTGGACCTGCCCAAGAGCCTGGAGGCCTACTACCAGGAAACCGGGCGCGCCGGCCGCGACGGACTGCCGGCGGTGGCCTGGATGCTGCACGGACCCGGCGACATCCCGCAGCTGCGGCGCTTCATCGATGACTCCGAGGCGAGCGAGGACCAGAAGCGGATCGAGCGGGACAAGCTCGAGGCACTGATCCGCTTCACCGAGGCACCGGGCTGCCGGCGCCAGGTGCTGCTGCGCCACTTCGGCGAACAGCTGGAGCAGCCCTGCGGCAACTGTGACGGCTGCCTGGAACCCCGCCAGGTGGTGGACCAGACCGAACCGGCGCGCAAGGCGCTCTCGGCCGCATACCGCACGGGGCAGCGGTTCGGCGCCAGCCATCTGGTGGATGTGCTGCTGGGCGCTAACACCAGCCGCATCCGCGAGCTGAGTCACGACCAGCTGAGCGTGTACGGCATCGGCAAGGAGCTCGACCGCGGCCAGTGGCGCAGCCTGTTCCGCCAGCTGACCAGCCTGGGCTACCTGGAGAGCGATCCCCAGGGGAAGGGGGGGCTGCGCTTCGGGCCGGAGGCGCTGGTGAAACCGCTGCTGCGCGGGGAAACAACCCTGGAACTGCCATGGACCGCCCCGGCCCGCGACCGCCGGGGCGCCGGCAGCGCCGCCAGGGCGACGGTCCGCAGCACGGTGGAGCTGAGCGCGGCTGACGAGGCCGTGCTGCAGCGGCTCAAGCAGTGGCGCCGGGAGCAGGCCAGCAGCCAGGGGGTGCCGCCCTACGTGGTCTTCCACGACCGCACCCTGGCGGAACTGGCCAGTCGCAAGCCGGTGGACCTGGAGGAGCTGGCCGGGGTGAGCGGCGTCGGCAGCGCCAAGCTGGAGCGTTACGGCGATGCACTGCTGCAGGTGCTCGCAGGGGCCCAGGCTTCAGAATAAACTCACGAAACCAAGGGATCAGGCTGATGGCCGGCACCAAGGGCCGACAGCGCATCGGGCTGCAGCTACCGAGGCCCAACGTGGGCTGCACCGATCGGGTGATGCGGCTGATCATCGGCGTCGTCAGCCTGGCACTGGGGGCGATCAACGGCAGCAACCTGGGGTTGCTGGGATTGGTGCTGATCGCCACCTCCGGCATGCGCTGGTGTCCGGCCTATCAGCTACTGGGCCTGTCAACCCGCCCCCGCTCGGAAGCCTGAGGCGGCAGGGCCAGACCTACTGCAGCTCACCACTTCTTGTAGGGCAGGAACTTGCCGCACATCGTCACCTTGACGCGGTCGCCAGCAGGATCCTCCACCTTGTCGACATCCAGGGTGAAATCAATGGCGCTCATGATGCCGTCACCGAACTTTTCCTGGATCACATCCTTGAGCGGCATGCCATAAACCTGCATGATCTCGTAGAAGCGATAGATCAGCGGATCGACGGGAATCACAGGATCCAGACCACCCTTGACCGGTGGGATCATCAGTTCCGCCTTGAGGGCCGGATCGACATCCAGCAGGGCCACCAGCTGATCAGCCTCCTCAGCTGAGGCGGTGGACTGACCATAGAACAGGCTGGCAATCCAGACCTCATCGCGACCCAGATGATGCTCCAGATCGGCGAAGGAGAGTCCCTTGGCGCGCTTGGCGGCCAGCAGGGTGGTGCTGAGGGCGGAGAGGGTCATGGGGGAGAACAACAGAAGGGAACAGGGACAACGTGCAGACAGGTGAGGGTCACGAGGACCTAGAGCGGCTGGGCAGGCCGCCGGAGGCAGTGGTGGAGGCCTTACACGTGCTCCTCCACAGCGCGGGTTTCCCGCAGCAGATGCTCTTCCAGGCGCTGCTTCACGGCCAGAAAGTCTGGGTGCTGCTCGATCAACTGACGCTGCCGGGGACGAACCGCCGGCAGATCGATCACATCGGCGATGGTGGCTGCCGGGCCACGCGACATCAGCACGATGCGATCGGAAAGCAGCAGCGCCTCCTCGATGCTGTGGGTGATCAGTACCACGGTGATGCGGTGCTCTTCCCAGATGCGCAGCACCTCGTCCTGGAGATAGGCGCGGGTCAGAGCATCGAGGGCTCCGAAGGGCTCATCCATCAGCAGGATGCTGGGATTGATCGACAGGGCGCGGGCGATCGCCACCCGCTGCTTCATGCCCCCGGAAATCTGCTTGGGGTAGCGATGCATGGCACGCTCGAGGCCCACCGTCACCAGGTGCTCCCGGGCCCGTTCACGCACCTGGCCGCGACTGAGGGCAGGACAGGCCGTCTGCACCGCATACTCGACATTGCCGAGCACGGTGAGCCAGGGCATCAGGGCATAGTTCTGGAAAATGATGCCGCGATCGGGGCCAGGTCCGGTGATGCGCTGGCCATTGACCAGGATCTGACCGGAACTGACGCGATCCAGACCGGCGATCAGGTTCAACAGCGTCGACTTGCCGCAACCGGAGGGGCCGATGATCGAGACGAAGGTGTTCTGCTCAATCCGCAGATCCACATTCTCGAGAGCGACGTAGCCACTGGGACGACGGCGCCGCAGGCTCCCCAGCAAACCGGGATCAGCAGCAAAGACCTTGCCGACCCCCTCGACCTGGATCTGAGCTTCGGGATAGGCCTGGGGAGCTGGACTTGGGCGCGATGCCCGACTGGACATGGACACCATGGGCTTTCGGCAGAGGACGTCAGGGTGAGCAATCGGTTCAGGGTTGGTAATCGAAGCGCTTCTGCAACAGTCCAAACACCTGATCGAGCAACAGACCAGAGAAGCCGATCACAATGATCGCCGAGAAGATATTGGGCAGGGAAAGATTGTTCCACTCATTCCAGATGAAGTAGCCGATGCCACTTCCCAGTAGCATCTCAGCAGCCACGATCACCAACCAGGCTGTGCCCATCGAAATCCTCATTCCCGCGAGGATATTGGGCATCACAGCAGGCAACACAACCCGGAACACCGTGTTGAACCGGGAAGCCCCCAGAGAGCGGGACACCTTGAGGAAATCCGGGTTAATCGAGCTGACACCAAACGCAGTGTTGATCAGCGTCGGCCAGACACTGGAAATGAAGATCACAAAGATCCCCGTGAGTTCTGAATCGCGGAAAATGAACAGGCCAATCGGCAACCAGGCCAGGGGGGAAACCGGTTTGAGCAGTTGCACAAAGGGATTGACCGATGATTCCGCCACCTGCGACAGACCCACCAGCAACCCCACGGGAACCGCCACCAGCACCGCCAGGCTGTAGCCGATCAGCACCCGCCGCAGGCTGATCAGCAGGTTGGTGCCGATTCCCAGGTCGTTGGGGCCATTATCAAAGAAGGGATCCGAAAGCCACCAGCTCAGCTCCTCCAGGGTCTTGATCGATCCCGGGAAGTTCTTGCCCAGAATCCCCTGGGAGGCCAGCAGCTGCCAAAGGATCAACGCCACCAGGATGCTGAGACAGGAGATGGCAATCGCCAGGGGCTTCGAAAGTCGGCGGTCAGGCACAGAGAGAAGAAGCAGAGAAGGGAGTTGAAAGGAAAGGCACAGCAGGCTCAGGCACAAGGCATAGCCACAGCCATAGACCGATGGATGAACGGGACAACAGGAACAGCCGAACCGGCTCTGCAACAGTGTTCGGACCGAGGGCGATCGAAAAGATCGCCCGGCCAGACATGAGATACGAAGTGATCAGCTCAAGTCAGAAGCCATCACGCTTCTTCTGCTCCTCGATGTATTGCATCGGTTGCTTGGGATCAAAAGTGTCATAGGCCAGCTTCTCCACCCGGAACTGCTCCTTGGGAGGATTCAGGCCCATCTCTGTCTCCAACTTCTGGGCCTCGGTGGTGAGGAAGATCGAAGCGCTGTTGGCATCAAAATCGCCGGCCTGGATGGCGGCAGCCGCCTTACCCAGATCCCAGCGCACCAACTGCGACTGGATCCAGTTGGCAAAGCTCTGCCAGGGGTAGGGGTTGAAATCGATGCGGTCGGGCACATCCAGCTGCTGACCAAGGCCGTTGTCAAACTTGCCGGTCAGCACCGCCTCCACCACCTCAGGAGGCTGGTTGAGATAGGCGCGTCCGGAAATGGCCTTGGCAATCTCGGCACGGTTCTTGGCCTCATGGGCGTAGCCGGCCGCCTCGATGATCGCCTTGTTCAACGCCTGGAAGGTGAGCGGATGCTCCTGGATCCAGGGCTCACCGGTGGCAAAGGCACAGCAGGGATGACCATCCCAGAGATCCTTGGTCAGCAGATGAATGAAACCGGCATCCTCATACACCGCCCTCTGATTGAAGGGATCGGGCATCAACATGGCATCGAGATCGCCAGCAACCAGCTGAGCGATACTGTCCGGCGGCGGCACCGGACGGATCTGCACATCGGTGTCGGGATTGAGACCACCCTGCGCCAGGTAGTAGCGCAGCAGCAGGTTGTGCATCGAGAAGGGGAAGGGGACCCCGATCACGAACCCCTTGAAGTCCTTGGCTTCTTTCACCTTGCCAGCATGACGCTTGGCGACCGTGATGGCCTGGCCATTGATGTTCTCGATGCTGTCCAGCTTGACGCTGAAGGGAGCGGTACCCAGGCCAAGGGTCATCGCAATCGGCATTGGCGCCAACATGTGGTAGGCGTCAAGCTCACCGGCGATGGCCGAGTCGCGAACCGCCCCCCAGCTGGGCATCTTCACCACCTCGACATTCATGCCGTAGCGCTCATAGAAGCCCATCGGCTTGGCCATGATGATCGGCGTGGCGCAGGTGATGGGAATGAAGCCCACCTTCAGCGACTTCTTCTCCAGGTTGCCGACATCCACAGCGCCGCCACCACCATCGGCCTGCCGCTTGACGCCGCAGTTGGTGAGCGTCACCAGAGCGGCACCGGCCGCCAGACCCTTGAGGAAGGTGCGGCGCCCCAGGGGGCTCGAGGAGCTCACCTTGCCGAAGAAGGCTCCGGCCTGGGGACCGAAGGCCGCCGCAAAGGCCTGATCCAGACCACCGGCCTCTTCGGCCAGAGCACGCAGCAGTGCCTCGCGCTGGGGATCACCCTGGGAGGCATGACGGAAGAACAGGGCCTGACGCAGTTCCGCGGCGGACACCGCCGAGGCGATCGGATAGGCAGCTGGATCGATCAAACCCATCCGCTGCAGATCATCCATGATCTGTTCCGGCTCCTGGGGCATATCGGCCAGGAACGACTCATGGCTGCTGCCAGGTTGGATGCAACTGAAGCAGCCACAGTTCAGACCATGACCTGCCAGGGCAGCAGCGGAGGAGGCGGAGGCGCCCGACGGCGATGAAGCGCCGATCAGTTCGTCCAGACCGGCGGCTCCAAAGGGGGCAGACAGGGGCAACGTCGCGGTGGGTTGTTGAAGCGAACTGGTCGTGGCTTCAGTAACAGTCACGTGAAACGATCGACTGGGGCGAACGTATCGGTAGTTCCACTGGAAACCTGTAATCCTTGTTACCGCCAGCCTCGGGAGCGCCAGAGCCGGCACCTAGCCTCGACCCCTGAGCACCGCCCTGCACCCGCCGCCGTGATGACCTCCGCCCCCGCCCCCCTGCTGCAGACCATCGCGGTGGAGCTGGAGACCAATCCCTACCCCGTGGTGATTGGTGCCGCAGGGCTGGAGCAGCTGGGGGAGCTGCTGCTGCAGCGCGGCATCAAGGCGGGCACCAAGGTGCTGGTGGTGACCAACCCGGTGGTGCAGCAGCACTACGGCGCACGCTGCCTGCAGAGCCTGCAGCTGGCGGGTCTGCAGGCCGAACTGCTGGTGATCGAGGCGGGTGAGGAGCAGAAGACCCCCGCCACGGTGGCCCTGATCCACGACGCCGCCTTCGCCCAGCGTCTGGAGCGCGGCTCGCTGATGGTGGCCCTGGGCGGTGGCGTGGTGGGCGACATGACCGGTTTTGCCGCCGCCACCTGGCTGCGGGGCATCGGCGTGGTGCAGGTGCCCACCACCCTGCTGGCGATGGTCGATGCAGCCATCGGCGGCAAGACCGGCGTCAACCACCCCGGCGGCAAGAACCTGATCGGGGCCTTTCACCAACCGCGGCTGGTGCTGATCGATCCCGACACCCTGCAGACCCTGCCGGAACGGGAGTTCCGCGCCGGCATGGCCGAGGTGATCAAGTACGGCGTGATCGGTGATCCGGCGCTGTTTGAGGCCCTGGAAGCGGCCGGGGATCTCCGCCACCTCAGCGCCGTGGGGCCGCAGCTGCTGCAGACCCTGCTGGAGCGCTCCGCCGCCGCCAAGGCGCGGGTGGTGGCCGCCGACGAGCGGGAGGGGGGGCTGCGGGCGATCCTCAACTACGGCCACACCCTGGGCCATGTGGTGGAGACGCTCTGCGGCTACGGCACCTGGCTGCACGGCGAGGCGGTGGCAATCGGCATGGTGGCCGCCGGCGAGATCAGCCTGGCGATGGGCCTCTGGAGCGCCGACGACCAGCGGCGCCAGCGGGCGGTGATCCAGGCGGCCGGCCTGCCGCAGCACTGGCCCACGCTGGATCTGCAGGCGGTGCTTGATTGCCTGCAGGGCGACAAGAAGGTGCGCGATGGCCGGGTGCGCTTCGTGCTGCCCACCGCACTGGGGTCGGTGGTGATCCGCGATGACGTGGACGCGGGCACGATCGAAACTGCGCTGGCGGCGATGGCCAACGTGCAGCCCTGAATCCGGCGCCCATTACAGAATCCGGGGCGCATCCCAAATCCCAGGATCAGGGTGGGCCTGGCTCCAGGTCATCCTCCAGGGCCGTTTCCAGGGTGGTGAGCAGCAGCGCCAGGGCCGCCGGCCCATCCAGCTCCGGACCGCTCACCACCTGCAGCCAGCGGCGGCTGAGCTGCTCGATCTGCTGAAACAGACCGACACCGCCGCGCAGGGCCTGCATCAGCCGATCCACGCTCTGCTCATCCAGCTCGGGGGGCAGGCCGATCACATAGCGGCGGCCGTCATCGCCCACATAGGTGAGACGCCCCTGATCGTCGAGGATCGGGGTGGCATGGGGCGTGACCGGATCATCGGGGCGCTCGGACGCGGGATCGGAAGAGGCCATCGGGTCCGGACGACGCCTCTCCCTGCTAGGTCAGCCGGAAGCGCTTGCCAACCCGCCCGCGGCGGCCATCAGCAGGGCTGATCCTTGGCTGCAGCGGATCAGGCGCGTTCCAGGCGATTGCGGGGCGCTTCACCGGTTCCCCGCTCCAGGGAGCGCTGCCACCCGGCAAACCGGGCCTCCAACGCCAGCAGCAGCACTGGCAGCACCCCCACAACGAGCAGCGGCGGCCAGGACAGCGCTGGGAGCTGGGGCAGCGCAGCCGGCAGCGCTGCCAGCAGGGCGAGAGCGACTACCAGCACCAGGGCCAGCCCGCGCAGGCGCGGCCGCCAGTGCTGCAGGCGGCGATGGGCATCGCGGCAGCAGCGGCAGTGGCGGGTGTGGCTGTCGTAGCGATCCATCAGCGGTGCCAGCTCCAGCCGGGGCGGCAGGGGCTGGCCGGGGAAGGGCTCACCGCCGTGGTCGCGGACCCAGTCGTGCAGGGCACTGGTATAGAGATCGGCCGGGCAGGGCAGGTAGCAGGCGCGGCTGAAGGCGCCGCTACCGCCACGGGCCTCCAGAGCCCGCTCCTGCCAATGCAGGAACACCTGGTCGTCCTCGAGCACGACGTGATTGGCGGCGTGCTGCAGCCAGCGGGGCCGCAGCCCCAGCAGCAGGCGGGGCAGGGCCGACTGGAACTGGAAGGGGAAGCGGGCGAACAGGCGGCACTCGCCCCGACGGATCGGCGTGGCGTAGACCACCGTGAGGATGCGGGCAAAGCCCTTGGCCGTGAGGTCGTGCCACATCAGCGCCGGCGCCAGGAAGGTGGTGCTCTGGCTGCCGAGGCGACCACGGCGGGGTCCCTCCGGCCAGAGCAGCGCAAAACCCTCGGGCCCGCTGCGCTGCAGCTCCGCCTGCACCGGTGCGGCGTTCTCCCGCCGACCGACCGTGCGGTGGTGGGTGAAGGGCACGTGGCTCACATCGAGCACGTTCTCCAGCAGGGTGAGGGCATCCATCGGCAGATCGCGGAAGGTGTCCTGCAGCAGCCAGCCGGGCTGATCCAGCTCCGGCACCAGCGGCAGGGGCACCGCCGCCGCCCGATCGGCCTCACCGGCAAACACGAACAACAGCCCCTGGGCGGCAGCGGTGGCGTACGTGCGGCAGCGGGAGCGGGGGCTGGCACAGGCGGTGCCGGCCACGTCGGCTGGGGCCTGGGGAATGGCGGTGCAGCGGCCCTCGCCGTTGAAACTCCAGCCGTGATACGGGCACTCCAGCTCACCGGCGGCATTGAGGCGACCCTCGCTGAGGGGCACCAGGCGGTGGGGACAGACATCGGCGAAGGCGCGCCACTGGTCGCTGGCGCGGTCCCACCAGAGCACCAGATCCTGATCGAGCAGCGTGAACCGCCAGGGGCGCTGCAGATCGAGATCGCGCAGGATCGCCACCGGATACCAGCGGTTCAGCCAGTGCTGCTGCCAGCGCTCCTGCTCGGCCGTGGTGGCGCTGCTCTCACTCTCGGGGGCCATGGCCGGATCAGCGGACCGCTGGATGATGGCGCGCCAGGTGCCGGACCCTCGGCTTTAGGGTCCGAGGCAGGCGCTGTTGCTCCCACCGATCCCAGCAGGGCCGACGCCAGCCATGACGCAGCCTGAGGACACCGCCAAGCCTGCCGAGGCCGCCACACCCGCAGGACAAGCGCCAGAGACCAGCGGATCAAGCGCAGCAGCCCAGCCAGGGGCCGATCCATCCCCCCGCACCCTGGCGGTGAGCGGGGCCTCGGGCAAGACCGGCTGGCGCGTAGCCCAGCAGGCCCTGCAGCAGGGCTGGCAGGTGCGGGCGCTGCTCAGGCCGGGCTCAACGCTGCCGCCGGCCCTGGAGGCCGCAGCTGCAGGCGACGGCCCCCTCACGGTGCTGCGGCTGGAGCTGAGCGACACCGAAGCGCTGCACCATGCCCTGCAGGGCTGTGACGCCCTGGTGATCGCCACCGGCGCGCGGCCATCGATCAACCTGGCCGGTCCGCTGCAGGTGGATGCCCTGGGCGTGCGCGAGCAGCTGCGGGCCTGCCGAGCGGTGGGGCTGCAGCGGGTGGTGCTGGTGAGCTCGCTCTGCGCCGGGCGCTGGCGGCATCCACTCAATCTGTTCGGGCTGATCCTGGTGTGGAAACGGCTGGGCGAGCGCTGGCTGGAGCAAAGCGGCCTGCAGTGGACAGTGATCCGCCCCGGCGGCCTCAGCGAGGACGACCGTCGCAGCACCTGCGAGGGCGTGGTGTTCAGCGGCCCGGATCAACAAGAGAGCGCCAGCCTGCCGCGGCAGCTGGTGGCCCGGGTCTGCCTGGAAGCCCTCGACACCCCGTCCGCCAGCGGCCGGATCATCGAGATCACCAGCAGCCCACAGCAACCCCCGCAGAGCCTGGCGCACTGGCTGAGCGCTGCAGCCTGATCGGCTGCTGCAGTTCGACTCAGCCGACGGGACCCCAGCACTGCAGGCCACCAAACCAGTGCAAGCGCAGGACGCCTGCTGCGCCCTGTGATCACGCCAAAAAACCGGCGCCTGGGCACCGGTCAATCAGGGACGATCGAACCAGTCGGATCAGAAGGAGCGGATGTCGCCCGGATCGTCAACATTGACCCAGCGAGAGGAAGCCGGATCGTAATTGTATTCGCTGGATCCGATGAAGAGCACATCGGACTCATCGGCACCGACGATCTTCAGGCCCTTGATCTTGGAGCCATCGGCGATGCGGATGACATCGCTCTCCCCGTCCCCAGCAGCCAGGTTGAGCTTGGTGCGGGTCAGGTGCCCTTGGAACAGCGTTTCGTCATTGGGGCCCAGATCGAGGACCACGTCTTTGATGTTGCCTGTGAACACCACCTCATCCGCGCCTGCGCCCAGGGACACCACCGACTCTTTGATGGCCCCACCGAAGATCAGCAGATCATTGCCCTCACCCATGGCGACCTGAACCTCTTCAGCGACGGCCTCCGAGGACCCGTGCTTGGCCTTGACCGATGGTCCGGAATCAGGGGATGCCTGACCGACGATCAGGGTGTCATTGCCGGCACCGAGGTCAACCTGGACCTCTTCCAGCAGGGTTTTGCCACCCTTGCCGATCGCTACAAACTGGATGTTCTGATCCGTCTGATCCCCGACCAGATAACCCTCTTCAATCGTCTTTTTGGTGGCGATCACATAGGGATCACCGCTCTGAGGATCAGGCTCAGTCACCTGGACTTTGTTCAGTCCTTCCTCAGCGCCGAGCTGGAAGCCGCCGGCAGAGAATCCAAGCGTTTGCAGGTCGGACATGGCTGAGCGACGAGAAAATCACAGCAAGCAGCGCCACCGACATGCGCACTCCCCGCAGGGAGCCGCGCGAATCAGCAGAACTACGCATTTCACGAAAAATTAACACGCCCGGTCGGCCATCACTGTTCTGTGCGCTGATCAGAGCAAGCCGCGGTAGCGCACCAGCAACTGCACCATCGCCCAGGAGCCGAGGGTGACCTTGACCGCCACCAGGGCATTGAGCAGGGGAATCCAGCCGCCGCTGTCGATGGCGCCGAAGGGGCCGCTGCTGCCCGGGAGCAGGCCCTCCAGGCTGAGGAGGGCCACCAGCACAAAGGCCACCACGGCAGCCTTCTCCCAGAGATCGGCGCGGTAGCGCCGGTAGAGGCGATCGGCCAGCCGCACCGATCCGCTGATCAAGAGCAACCCGATGGCCGTTCCCCCGGCGACGCCGGCGGCAAAGCCGCCGCCCGGGGAGAGATGGCCGCGCAGGGCCAGCTCCACCGCCACCAGGGCGCACACCGTGGCCCCGAGATGGCAGAGCACCACCGAGGGGGCATCCTGCAGAGCGCGGATCCTCGGCTGCTGCGGTTCACCGCTGAGGATCCAGCGCACACCGATGGAAGCCAGGGTGAACACCACCACCTCGGCCACCGTGTCGATCAGGCGCGTGTGCAGGATCACCGTCGACACCAGATTGGGCACACCACCGGCCTGCAGCAGCTCCGCCAATCGCGGCAGCACATGCGGCGTGGGCGGCAGCGCCAGCGCCAGGGGCGCCAGGCAGAGCACCACGGCGGCGAAGCCGTAGATCAGCGCAGCCGGCCGAGTCATGGCTGAGCCCCCCCGACCAACGGCGACGGCAACGGATCAGCAGGGGCCGCAGCAGGGGCCAGTTCCAGGCGGCAGCCGGCCTGGCGCCAACGGCCGGCGCCGGGCAGCGGCAGCAGGCGCTGCAGCAGATGGGGCGGCCCCAGGCGCAGGGTCCAGCCGCCATCGCCCTTGGGCAGCAGCACGCCATGGAGATCGCTGGCGGTGGCGGGCAGCAGCTCCAGCCGCAGATGCAGCGGATCGAGCCAGCCCCGCAGGATCTGCTCCAGGCTCTTGGGCAGAGCACCGCCAGCACGGACCGCAGCCCCTGCACCAGCAGCTGGGTCGGCAGCGGCAACCGGATCGCCAGCGACCACGGCATCGGCTGCAGCCGGAACCACCGCCAGGCGCAGCACCATCGAGGAGCGCAGCGCCACCGCATAGAGGGTGGTGGAGAGCAGGGTGCCCACCAGCGCCTCGGTGAGGGCGACATCGGCAGCCCCCAGCAGGGCGTAGATCAGGGCCGCGACAGCGCCGAGAATGCCGCGCAGCACCAGGGTCTGGTAGGGATTGCCCTGGCAGACCAGCAGGATCGCCGTCAGCGGCAGCAGGGCGGTGAGCGGCAGCAGCAGCGGCAACTCCAGCTCCAGCGTGGAGGGCGGCGTGCTGGCCAGGGCCATCGCCAGGGGAAACGTCACGGCCATCAGCGCACCTCCCGATCGGGCCGAGACGCCTGGGAGCAGCTGGCCAGCACGTAGCCGAAGATCGTGTTCCAGATCACCAGCGACAGCAGCGCCAGCAGCAGCAGCGGCCATTCGCGGTTGAAGCGCAGCAGCAGGCCGAGCAGCATCAGCGCGGAGCCGAGGGTGTCGGCGATGCCGAGGTGATGCAGCTTGCTGAGGAAGCTGCTGCGCCCCAGCAGCGGCCAGGTGCCGGCGAACCAGAACACCACCCCCGCCCAGAGCAGCAGCAGGCTCAGGGCGGGCACCAGCCCGGCGGCGGCGGCAACCAGACCCGGAGCCAGGGCCAAGGCCGGTGGCAGCGGGGCCCAGCTGGGCAGCGCCAGACAAGGAAGAAGCAAGGTCAGGGTCATCTCAGCGATCGGTCCCCCGCAGCAGGTTGGCCAGCAGCATCACGGCGGCATTGCCGACGCTGAGCACGATCACCCCCACAAACCCCACCATCCAGTCGTCGCGGACCACCGACACCACCAGCATCAGCAGGGCGACCTTGGTGGAGATGCTCGCCAGCGCCGCCAGACGATGCCAGACATCCCGGCGGCGGCAGGCCACCAGGATCGGCAGCAGCAGGGCCAGCACCATCGCCAGCTGCAGTGCCGAGAGGGACAGCAGCGAGGAAAGGGAGGCCATCAGCGCGGCTCCTGAGGTGGGGATCCAGCGACACCGGACGACCCAGCGCCGGCCGGAGCGGGGGGCACCAGCCGATGCACGCGCACAGCACCTCCCCGCGGGTCGAGACCGAGGGCGATGGTGAGGGGGGTGAGCGTGATGCGGAACACCTCCAGAAAGATCAGCAGAGAGACGCCCTGATCGGTCCAGGCCTGCTGCTCCAGCCGCTCCGGCCAGGGGCGGCGGCGCAGCAGCAGGGCCACGGCCTCGGCATAGGCCAGGGGAATGGCCAGCAGGCTGGCGCGCAGGGCCTCCAGCCACACCGCCAGCGGCAGGGGGCGATGGCGGCGGCCCATCGGCAGCAGCAGGGCCACCATCACACCGATCAGCACATTGAGGGTGCTCAGATCGGCGCTGAGCAGCAGCCAGATCAGGAGCCGCAGCAGCACGGTGATCAGGCGAGCCATGCGCCTCCCCCCAACCTCGGCCAGAGCAGCGCCATCAGCAGAGCGCCGGTGACGGCGATGCCGCCGAGCAGATCGTCGAGCTGCTCCAGCTTGGGCAGCGCCGGCAACAACCCATCGGGCCGCAGACGCCGCAGCAGCTCCAGGAGCCAGTGCAGGGCCAGACCCGCCAGCAGCACCGCCAGGGCCTTGATCCACGACCCCTGGGCCTGCAGCGGTGCGGCCGCCAGACCGCCAAGCAGCAACACCAGGGCGAGCAGCAGCGTTCCCAGGGGCGGAACCGAGACGCCGAGCTGCACCGGCCGCAGGCAGAGGCGGGCATAGACCGCGGTGGTGCCGACCATCGCCAGCAGCAGCAGCGTGGCGGCGGGACCGCTGAGGCTGCTGCTGAGCTGGCCCTTGGCCGCGAAGCCAAGCAGCGGCGGCGCCCCGGCGATCGACAGGGCCCCGAGCCAGAGGGGCAGGGCCTGCGGCAGCGGCAGCGGCGTGAGGCGCCAGCGGCGCAGATCGCGCTCGCCCACGCGACCAGCCAGCAGGAACAGGCCGGCCTTCGCCAGCCCATGGGCCAGGGCGTAGGTGCCGCCCAGCACGGGATTGAGAATCACCAGGCCCACCTGCGACACGGTGCTCCAGGCGAGCAGGCGCTTGAGATCGGTCTCGGCCAGGGCATAGATCACCCCCAGCAGGGCGCTGGCCAGGCCCAGCCAGACCAGCAGCGGCTGCAGCAGCGGCTGTTGCTGGCTGAGGCGCAGCAGCGGGCAGAGGCCGCCACCCACCACCACCCCGGACAGCAGGGCGGAGACATCCGCCGGCGCCTCGGCGTGGGTGCGCGGCAGCCACAGACCGCTGGCGAACACCCCCGCCTTGGTGAGCAGCCCCACCAGCAGCAGCGCCAGCACCACCGCCAGCTCCGCACCTCCTCCAAAGGCGATCGGCGCCGCCAGGGCCTCCAGGCGGAAGCTGCCGCTGCGCAGATAGAGCAGCGCCACCCCGAGCCGGTAGACGGTCATGACGCTGTTGCCGATCAGCAGATAGCGCAGGCCGATCCAGAGGGGCAGGCCCTCGCGGCGGCGCAGCACCAGCAGAAAGGCGGCGATGCCCACCACCTCAAGCGCCACATAGAGGCTCACCAGATCCACCGCCACAAACGCGGCATTGAGCCCCGCCAGCAGCACCATCAGCAGCACCGGAAACGGCCCTGCCGGCGGCTGCCGCCAGCCATCGAGCACCACCGCCAGCACCACCAGGCCATTGAGCAGCACAAAGGGAGCCGCCCTGGCGTCGAACTGCAGCAGCACGCCCAGCGGGCCGATCAGCTCCAGGCTCCAGGGGCCCACGCCAGCGCTGAGCAGCAGGCCGAGCAGGGTGGTGAGCAGCGCCGACAGCAGCGCCAAGCCGCGGGCCAGGGAGGGCAGCAGGGCGGCGCTGAAGGCCGCCAGCAGCGGCAGCAGCAGCCAGGCCGTGAGCAGCACGCTGGGAGCGTCAGCCATCGGCGGCTCCACTCGCCTGGGGAGGGCCCACCGTGAGCGGCACAGCAGCGGTGAGCTGCTCAGCCGTGAGCTGCTCGAAGGTGGCGGTGTCGAGCAGGGGGTCGAGGCGGGCCAGGCGGGTGATCACCACCAGCAGCAGCGCCTGAATCGAGAGGCCGATCACGATCGCCGTGAGGATCACGGCCTGGGGGATGGGATCCGCCCAGGCCGGCGGCGCTGCCGGCAGCACCGGGCTGCTGAGGATCGGCGTGCGCAGACCGCTGCGGGCGGCGACCAGCACGAACAGGGCCACCACAGCGGTGCCCATCACGTCCATGGCCAGGGCCTTGAGGAAGAGATTGCGGCGCAGGATCAGACCGAGCAGGCCCGCCAGCAGGGCGAGCAGCATCAGGGCCTCCAGCAGCCGGAAGGGATCGGGGAGGGAGAGGGCTCCAGCCATGGGCGGAACCTTAGGGAGGGCCTGCGAGGGTTGGGTCAGCCGGCGGGCTCCCGCAGAAAGCGGGGCAGCGGCAGGGTGAGGCCGCGCTGGAAGGCCAGCCAGCGGAAATCGCCGAGGGTGTGGGGATCCACCAGCCGCAGCAGCGCCTCGCGCTCGGCCAGGGCCCCAGCCAGATCGCTGCCGCGCTGCTGCAGGCCATGCAGCCGCTCCGCCAGCCCCAGGGCCAGCAGCGCCTGCCCCTGCCGGCATGCGCCCAGGGGCTGCCAGCCAGTGGCGCCCGCGGCGGCCTGCAGGCTGTCGATGCAGAGGTGGGCAGTGAGATCGGCCTCGCCGGGATGCAGCAGCGGATCGGCGCCAGCCCGCTGCTGGCGGTAGGCCATCAGCGTGCCATCGGCGCGCTGGGGCGCGTAGTAGCGCCAGGCCTCAAGGGCGTAGTCAATCACCAGGAGCGGGCCGGCATCCAGGGCCGCCGCCGCCTGGTGCAGCC
>CBFHOT010000006.1:0-42112 GCA_965657465.1 Cyanobacteriota bacterium
TGCCGACGTTGTGTAGCCATCTGAACAAGTGGTTCACAGGTCCGTGAACCAGCGCTACTGATGGGAAGACTCTCCGCATAAGCCATGTGAACACTGGCACTACCCGGCAATCCGGACAGGTCGCCGCCTCGGTTCGCGGAAGGATCCGAGATCACAGGTCAGGTTCCCGGAACCCTCCAATAAAGAGTTAGCCCCGCGGCAAAAAAATCGTGCAAACCATCATCCGCCAGGAATTACCTTCTGATGTTGCGGCCATCCACGCCGTGACTGAGGCGGCCTTCCTGAATGCGCCGCACACAGATCACACCGAGCAATTCGTTGTAGGGGCCCTACGCGAGGCCGGCGCCCTAAGCATTTCGCTTGTTGCGGTCCGGGCTGGGGTGGTCATAGGACATGTGGCGGTTTCTCCGGTCACTATTTCGGGCGGTGTCTCTGGCTGGTATGGGTTAGGCCCCATTTCCGTCATCCCAGATCTGCAAGGTCAGGGTATTGGTGCTCTGCTCATGAGGGCCGCCCTAACCCAACTGCAAGATATGGGGGCTTCGGGCTGTGTGCTGCTCGGAGACCCGGCCTACTACTCACGCTTCGGCTTCAAGGCAGAAAGTTCGCTGGTGTTGCCAGATGTACCCACTGAATATTTTCAGGCATTGTCCTTTGGCCAGCCGTTGCCCTCTGGCGTCGTCAAGTATCACGCAGCATTTAGTGCGCAGGGCTAACCATTCGCTCCAGCCGACGTCCCTTACGGGCTGCGGCTGAGCTCAAACGTTAGCCAGAGCAGGGGGGATGCACGAAAGTCGCAGGCGTGGCTACAATGTGGTCACGTATTCGGGCTGTGGCTGTGGTTCGGGCGAAGCTGGTCAAAATTGGCAACTCAAGAGGGGTGCGTCTCGCCAAGCCGCTGCTTGAAGTTGCTGGGCTCGCTGATGAAGTCGAGATCGAGGCGGCTCCAGGGGTTCTGACCATCAGGCCATCGGCTCATCCGAGGGCTGGCTGGGCAGAGGCGGCATCGTCTTTCCAGCCGGAGGGACTTATCGATGAGATGAGCGCCACTCGGTTTGATGAGGAAGAGTGGTCATGGTGACTGAAGAACACGTCTTAAGAGGGGATATCTTCCTTGTCGCGTTGAATCCTACGCGCGGATCTGAAATCAGAAAGACGAGGCCATGTGTCATAGTGTCACCGGACGAGCTGAATTCCCACCTACGCACATTCATCGTTGCGCCGCTCACAACAGGCGGTCATCCATACCCTTTTCGTGTGCGTTGCTCATTTGACGGGAAAGACGGTCACGTTGTGGCTGATCAGCTGAGAGCTGTAGACAGGGAACATCTCGTCAAGCATTTGGGGAGACTGCCTGAGGCTACGCTCAATGACCTGCTGGGCATTCTTCAGGCGATGTTTGCTGTGTAGAAGCCTGGCCAACACGGCCATGCACCTGACCAGCCACCGCAGATTTACGTTGCCTTCAGGATGCCTATTTCTACAGCACTCTGCGGCCAGGTGATGGCCAGCGCAGGCAGTACTCAATAGTTCTGGTGAGCCGGAATCACCCCCCGCACCCCGCCCCGAGGCTCTGCGCAATCCCCATCCCGCCTTGGAATCAGGTGCCAGTGCACGTGAAACACCGTCTGCCCAGCCACCTTGCCTGAATTTAACCCCACGTTCCAGCCGCTGATCAACGCGTCCTGGCCACTCAGCTGCTCCCGCCGCAACTTCAGCAGCTCCACTACGGCATTCCATTCCGGCTGGTGCAGCGCCAGCCCATCGGCCACATGGCGACGCGGGATCACCAGGCTGTGCCCCGGCGTCACCGGGTAGGCATCGGCGCCCACGTCCCGGGACGTGGGCTGCCCCGAAGCTAGAAGTCAGTCGCAGTGGCGGCATCCCCGCTCACCGGAGTCTGTCTAGCGTTGGACCACCAACCGCCGCCCTGAGCGTGAACCGGCGGATCGCAGCAGTGCCGGCACCGCTCCTGACCTGTCCACGGAAACGGGGAAGCCCAGCGATGACCCAGGCCACATCAGATCTCAGGAGCTGGCCTCGCGCCCTGCCGCTGCTGCCACTGCTGCTGGCGCTGCTGCTGCCGCCGGCGCAGGCCGCACCGCTGCGCTGCACAGGGCTCGACCTGGTGTCGCTTGTGGAGCTCGAACCGCGGCCGCTGTTGGAGCTGCGCTACGCCAGCCCCTACAACTTCCTCGGCCAGACGCTCTACCCAGCGCTGAATCCACGCCTGCGCTGCCCGGTGGCCCTGGCCCTGCAGCAGGTGCAGACCGATCTGGCGGCCGACGGGCTGGGCCTGAAGGTGTGGGATGCCTACCGGCCCCTGGCCGTGCAGCAAGCGATGTGGGAGGCGATCCGCGATCCGCGCTATGTGTCCGACCCGGCAGTCAACGCCGGCCGCCACACCCGCGGCACCGCCGTGGATGTGACCCTGGTGGATCGGCGCGGCAATCCCCTGCCGATGCCCACCGATTTCGACGACTTCACGGAAGCCGCCCACGTGGATGCCGCCGGCATTCCCAGCGATCGCGCTGCCAACGCCCGCCGGCTGCGCCAGGCGATGACCCGCCGCGGCTTTCTGACCTTCCCCACCGAGTGGTGGCACTTCGACTGGCAGCACTGGATGGATCTGCCGGTGGTGGCGCCATGAAGACATCAGGCAGACAGCTTGACTAACCTGTTGGGATGAAACCGTTCGCATGGAGCCCAGAGAAGAATGCCCAGCTGATGGCGGAACGGAAGCTCTGCTTCGAGCAGGTGGTGGTTGCGATCGAAGCGGGAGAGCTCCTCGATGTTCTTGAGCACCCCAATCCAACCCGCTACCCCGGGCAGAGAATCCTGGTCGTCAGGATTGATGGCTACATCCATCTGGTGCCCTTTGTGGACTCCGACAACCACGTTTTTCTGAAGACCATCATTCCGAGCCGGAAAGCTCAGCGCCGTTACATCAACGCCCCAACCTGTGGAAAGAGCGATGCCTGAACACAATCCCGCAGTCCAGCTTGATGCAGACGAGCAGCAGCTCCTCGATTCCTTCGAGCAGGGGGATCTGAGAAGCGTTGCCACACCCGCGCTACTGGCAGAGCTTCGGCAATCCGCCAAGGCCACCGGGCAGAAGGATCAACGCATCAACATCCGGCTCTCCAGCGGTGATCTTCAGGCGATCCGAACACGAGCACTCCAGGAAGGAATTCCTTACCAGACCTTGATCAGTAGCGTGCTGCATAAATACGTCAGCGGCACCTTGCAGGAGTCTTGAGCCCTGCTGCATGCTGAGGTTGGTGGCGCCATGACCCAGGCCTTCGAGCAAGCCCGTGCCGAACTGCTGCAGCTGCTGCGGCTGGAGCCGCGCGGCACAGCCAACCGCCACGGGGCACGGATTCAGGAGCTGATCGGCGCCCTGGAGCAGGCCCAACCGGCGGATCTCTCCTCCCCCGAAGCCCTGGCGCAGCTGGAAGGGGTGTGGGAGCTGCGCTGGAGCAGCAGCCGGCAGCCTTATCTCACGGTGGCGCCCTGGCTGGAGAACCTGCAGTGCCTGGCCCCATCCCAGGGGCGCGGCATGAACCTGTTGCGCCTGAGCGGGCCGATCGGCGCCCTGGCGGTGATCGCCGTGGAGGCCGCGATTGCCGTGGCGCCCGCCGCGCAGCCGCCCCGCCAGCGGGTGGAGGTGCGCTTTCGCCGCGGCGGCTGGCTCGGCCCAGCGCTGGGGGGCAATCGCCTGCAGTGGCTGCGCCGCGTCAACCAGAGCTTTCCCGCCTGGCTCGACATCACCGTGCTCGATGCCGATCTGCGCATCTGCCGCGGCAACGCCGGCACACTCTTCGCGCTGACGCGGCGACGCGACCTCAACCTGGAGAATCTGCTGCTGGCGCCGCCGAACTGAGCGAGGCGAACACCTCCTCGATCGACTCCAGATCGAAGGCGGTGTTGGTGAGCACCGCCGCCTCGAAGTCTTCGCGGAAGTCGCTGAGGCTCTGGCGGATCTGATCCGCGGTGCCCTCACCGGGCATCGGCGCCGTGGAGCGCCCCTGCTCATCGCGCGAGAAGATCCGCCAGAAGGCCAGCACCGCCTGCTGCCCCGGCGTGAGCGGCAGGGCACCCAGCTTCCAGGGGTGAGCGGCGGCCAGGGCCTTCACCTGCTGCCAGCTGGGATGGGCAGCAAAGGCCCCATCCACCGCAGAGAGCGCCGCGAGAAAGTCGTCGTCGGTCATCGGTGTGGGGGCGTGCTCTGCAGCACTGTCGCAGAGGCAGCAGGGTCGCAGAGCCGGCTCAGCCGCCGGCCGTGTCGGCGGGGGCGCTCTGGCGCAGGGGTTGGCTGGGCCTGGGATCCACAGCGCTGCGGCCGCGGGGGGCGGTGCCGGGCAGGATCTCGAAATCCGGGGTGAACTGCACGAGCATCGCCTGCAGCTGATCGGCCACCGCGCGCCGGCCCTTGAGCTGCATCGCCCCCTCCCGCACCAACGCATCGAGGCTGGCGGAGCCGATCATCAGGCGCTCCAGATCGCTGCGCTTCACCGTGATCTCCAGATCGGCCCTGGGCGAGGTGTAGCCCTCCAGGCTGGTGAGGGCGTCGTTGCTGAGCTCCACCACAAAGCGCTCACCGTTATCGGGCGTGATCAGATTGATCGTGAAGGCCTTGCCGCTCGTGCGCTCCGGATCGAGGCGAATGCCGAGGAAATCCAGCCACAGCTGCGTGGACATCGCCTTGATCATGTCCGGGCCGGAGGTCTTGGGAATCGCCCCCGAGGGAATGCCCGAACGCAGCTCCAGGGCAGCCGCCAGGAAGCTGTTGCGCAGGCTTGGGCTTTCCTTCTGATAGCCCAGCTGTTCAAAGGCATCCGCCAGCAGGCCACGGGCCTGCGCATTCTGCGGCTCGGCATAAACCAGCTTATTGAGGATTTCCGTAGCCAGCAGATACTGTCCGGCATCAATCAGCGCTGTCCCCTTGGCCAGAATCGGCGCGGCGCCGCCCATCATCTCCACATACAGCGGCGCCGAATCGGCCGGCGACAGCGGCGTGAGCGTGGCGGGGTTGGCGTCCCAGTAGCCGAGGTAGCGGTTGATCACCGCCCGGCTGTTGTGCGCCTCCGAACCGTGGTAGCTGTGCGCTGCCCACTGTTGCTTGAGGCTGGGCGGCAGAGCATAGACATTGTGGATCTCGTTGATCGTCACCCCCTTGTTGGCGTGATGCAGCACGTTGTTGTTGAGATGGGCATAGGCATCGCGCTGGGCGCGCATCACCTCCTGGATCCGGCCGTTCCCCCAGCGCGGCCAGCTGTGGGAAGCAAACATCACATCGGCCTTGGTGCCATAGCGATAGAGCGCTTCATTGATCTTCTTGCTCCACTCCAGCGGATCGCGCACCAGGGCACCGCGCAGGGTATAGATGTTATGGATCGTGCCGGTGATGTTCTCGGCAGCCCAGAAGGCCTTGAACTGCGGGAACCAGGTGTTCATCTCCGCCGGCGCTTCGGTGCCCGGAGTGTTCTGGAACTCCATCACCACCCCATCCACCGTGATCCGTTCAATCGGCTTGGCCACGATGCGGTTGGGCTCGAGCAGGCCGGTGCTGCCGGCGGCCGTGTTCTTGCCGATCGACTGATCGACGTGGCCGAAGGGGCTGCGCGAAAGCAGGACCCCGTATTGATAGAAGAGGCGCCGGTTCATCGCATTGCCGGCATACACGTTCTCGCTCACGGCGTGATCCATGAAGCCCACCGGGGCAATCACCGGCACCTTGCCGCTGCGCACATCCGCTTCATCCACCACGCCGCGGATCCCGCCGAAGTGATCGGCATGGGAATGGGAGATCACCACACCGGTGACCGGCCGCTCCCCCAGCTGGGCGTTGATGAATTCCAGCGCCGCGCGGGCGGTTTCCTTGGTGGTGAGGGGATCAAAGATGATCCAGCCCTTGTCGCCCTTGACAAAGGAGATGTTGGCCAGGTCGTAGCCACGCACCTGATACACCCGGCCCGGCACCACCTCATAGAGGCCATAGGCCATGTTCAGCACGGCCTGGCGCTGCAGGGAGGGATGAATGCTCTGGAACTCCTTGCCGTCCAGCAGCCACTGATAGCTCTCCATATCCCACACCACTCGGCCGTCGTCAGCCTTGATCTGCTTGTAGGGCGGCGCCGCGAGGAAGCCACGCTTGGCCTCCTCAAAATCACGACGGTCGTCAAATGGCAGTGTGGCCTTGTTCTGCAGCCAGAGCTGAACGGTGGCAGCGCTGGGCTGCTTGCCATCAGGATGAAAATGCTTCCCCTGGGCCGCACCCGGATCACTCAGAACGGCGCCGCCACCTGCCGCCTGCACCGCCGAGACGCAGGAGAGCAGCGATGAAGCACCACCAACCAGCGCACAGGTGAACACGCGTGCAAAGGGATGGCGCCGCTGCATGAAATCCAGACAAATCTCGAGCGACCCTAGCAGTGAGAAATGGCCATGGCGTGACGCCTCAGCGCCAGAAACACCGGCTCAGCTCACCCATCCACCGCAATCGTGGCGTGCCAATGATGGAGTGGAGTCAGGGTGCCGTGAATGGAAATGCGGTTCCCGGCGGCAACCACCGCGCCTGCAACTCCGTGTCATAGATGAACCAGGCCGCATCCCGGTTGAACTGCTCCAAGGGTGTCTGCATCAGCACCCACTGGCAGAACAGCGCCGCCAGGGGGCTGGGGATCAGGTTGGAGCGATTGGCGCGGAAAAACGAGGCCAAGGCAAATTGCTCCGGCTCCGGTTGGCGCAGCTCCGCTTGCATGGCGGTGTCCACTTCGCCGGGGATCAGCTCGGCCACACCGATCGCTGGTGCCAGCTCCAGACGCAGGCTCTGGCTCACCGCATGCAGCGCATGCTTGGCCATGCAATAGGCCCCAAGGCCAGGAAAGGTTTCGTGGGCGGAACGGCTGGAGAGGTTGAGGATGCGGCCACCTGGAGGCATCAGCGGTGTCAGGGCCGCCGCCAGCTGGGCCGGAGCCACCGCCATCAGGCACAGGGCCTGCAGCAGCGCAGCACTGCTGTGCTGCTGCAGCGGCCCCAGGGGGGTCACGGCCCCCGCCCCATTGACCAACGCCGCCACCGGCCGCCCCGCCAGAACCCGCTGGAGCTGCACGATCGCGTCGGCCACGCCCGCCTCGCTGCCCAGATCCGCCTGCAGCTGCATCAGCGACGCGCAAGCACCCGCGGAGGGGTCAAGGTCCTGGTCGGGCTGCTGCTGCGCCGCGCCGCTGTGCCGCGCCAGGGTGATCACCTCGCAACCGGACTGGAGCAAGAGCGCCACCAGATCACGGCCAATGCCGCGACTGGCACCGCTCACCACGATCACGCCATCAGGCAGCTGCGTCATCGACGATCAGAAGATGCCCAGCTCTTTCTTCTTACAATAGCCAGCACCGATGTTCATCCAGCCGGATTCACAGGGCTTGCCGTAGGTGGGCCGCACCTCGTAATAAATCGGCGAGTTGCAGTGCTGCTTGAGATCGTTCACGTAACCGAGCGGACACTCGTCATAGCCCGGCAGCTTGGGGATCCGCTTCTGCGCTTCGGCAGGCTCACTCACCAGCAGAGGCGACAGCAGCAAGCCAGCCATCGCGGCTGATGTCAACAAGCGATGCACCGCAGCACTCGGCAACTGGGCCGAGCTTAAGGGCGATGGCCAGCGCTGGCTTCTGAGGCTCCGTTCGCACGCGTCCCATCCGCCGCCGCCCGCACCCGCAAGCCATCCCGCGGGCTGGGGCTGGGGATCAGCTGCAGGCTGAGGTCCTGATCCGGCTCCAGCTGCAACGGCAGCTGCCGCAGCAGCCCCACCGCCATCAGGCGGATCTCCAGTTCCGCCAGGGCCTTGCCCAGGCACACGCGCTCGCCGCCGCCGAAGGGCAGCAGGGTGAGGCCGCTGCCACCCGCCAGATGGGGTCCGGGCCGGAACTGCTCCAGGTCGTCCACCGCTGCGTCATCACCAACCGGGCTGCCGGCGGCGCCACCGGCAGCCTCCGCCGGATCGGCATAGCGATTGGAGGCCGCCAGCGCCACCTGCACCACGCGCCCCGCCGGCACCTGCACGCCGTCGAGCACCAGCGCGCGGGTGGTGCGGCGGAAGAAGCCGCCCACCGGCGGGTTGAGACGCATCACCTCCTGCACCAGGGCCGCCAGCCGCGGCGCCGCCTCGGCGTCATAGGCCTGCACGGCGGTCTCGGCCGGCGGCGGCCAGGCCAGCCCATCGAGCTCCTCCTGCAGCCAGGCCAGCACCGCCGGCCGCTGCAGCACCGCCAGCATCAGGCAGCTGAGCGAGGAGGCGGTGGTTTCGTAGCCGGCGAACAGCAGCAGCAGCAACTGCTCCACCAGATCCTCGTCGCTGAGCGGCAATCCGGCCTCATCGAGGCCGCCGCTGAGCAGATCCAGCCCGCCGGCCAGGGGTTCACCTGCCGCCGCCTGCCGTTGCGCCCGCTCGAGCACCCCCTGCAAGCGGTTCAGCAGACGAGCCCTGGCCTGCAGCGCCCGGGCGAAGGGACTGCCCGGTAGCGCCACCGGCACCGAAAACAGGGCGCGGGTCCAGATCTCGAAATCGTTGAACAGCGCGTCGCGGTCGTCGCCCTCCAGCCCCAGCACCACCGTGGCGATCACCGCAAAGGCGAAGCGGCGCATGCGATCCACCAGCGGCACCGGCGCCTCGGCCCCCTGCAGATCGTCCGCCAGCTCCTCCACCAGCGCCACGATCGCCGGGCTGTAGCGCCGCAGCGCCGCGGCCGAGAACAGCTGCCCCACCACGCGCCGGCGGGCGCGATGGTCGGCGCCGTTGCGGTTGGCCAGGGAGCGGCTGCCCAGCAGCTGCCGCACGCTCTCCGGCCACCAGCCCTCGGTGGCCTCCGGCTGGGCCAGCAGTGCACTGATCGCCCGGCCGCCGCGGATGAACACCAGCGGCTGGCCGAGCAAGCGCGTCTCGAACACATTGCCCAACTGCGCGAAGCGGCGCGAGGCGAAATGGGGGTCGCGGAAGAAGGCCAGGGCCTCGAGCACACCGCTGCGCGCGCCGGTGCTGGGCAGGGGGCGGGGCTGCTGCAGGGGCTGAGCCGGCTGCGGGGGCTGAGCCGTGGTGCTCACGCGCGCTGAAATGAACGGCCCGCCCAGCCTGTCGGATCCAGCCGGCGGCCGTGGTCCATCGCCCCGACGCAGGAACGGGCCTCGGCACGGGCCCGTGACGACCGCGATTTCCCTGACACAATCCAGGCCCGGCCTCACCCCAGGGAGCGTCATGGCAGTGCTCGGCAGACAGGCGATCCTGCAGGCGATCGAGCAGGGCACGATCACGATCACGCCCTTCAATCCCGAGCTGGTGGGCCCCGCCTCGGTGGATCTCACCCTGGCCCCCACCTTTCGCGTGTTCCGCAAGGTGCACCAGGTGATCGAAGTGCACGAGCACACCGACTACCGCAACCTCACCGACAAGCTGGAGGTGCCGCCCGGCGAGCACATCCTGATCATGCCGGGCGAAACCGTGCTGGGCATCACCCAGGAGCGCCTGCGCCTCGGCCCCGGCCTCTGCGGCTGGCTGGAGGGGCGCAGCCGCTTCGCGCGGCTGGGGCTGATGGTGCACATCAGCGCCCCCTTCATGGGACCGGGGATCGACAGCCAGCAGGTGCTGGAGATGAGCAACTTCGGCCCGGCGCCGCTGGCGGTGGTTCCCGGCACCGCCATCTGCCAGTTCGTGTTCCAGAAGCTGGAGGGCAGCGAGAGCTACGACGGCCGCTTCGCCGGCCAGACGCAGCTCAGCTTCTGAGGCCACAACCAGAGCCGCCCTGGCTTAGCTGGCGCGCTCCTGCTGGTAGTAGAAGCTGCCGCTCTGGCCCCGCTCACGCACCACCGCGCAGCGGCTGGCCACCCGCCACAGAGCCAGGTGAATCGGGGTGGGGTCGTAGCGCACCAGCTCGGGGAAACGCTGCCGCAGCAGGGCGGTGGCCTGCCAGGCGTTGTAGTGGGGAATGCGGGAATTCACGTGGTGGCACACGTGGGTGGAGCCGATGCCGTGGTGCAGCAGGTTGAGCAGAGGGCCGTAGGGCCGATCCACCGTCTGCAGGGCGCCCTTGGCCCAGGTCCAGGTGCTGTCCGTGAAGTGGGGAATGTCGGTGTCGGTGTGCTGCAGCCAGGTGTAGGCCACCAGCCAGGCGTTGATCACCAGATAGGGCAGGCCGTAAACGGCCAGCACCCGCAGCGGCGAAAACTGCACGCAGGCCCAGGCCAGGGCCAGCAGCATCGCGCCAAGGCCCAGGTTGGAGAGCAGCATCGCCGGGCGGAAGCGGTCCGGGAAGAGCAGCCGCTGGCCGTTCTGAAACGGCGCTCCCTGCCAGAAATGAGAGGTAGGCGAGCCGTAGGCCTCGCCGCCGGCCACGCCGACCAGCAGATAGAGGGGCCAGCCCAGCAGCAGGTGAATCACCAGCGACAGCAGGCCATAGCGCCGCTGCCCGAGGCGCTGGTGCAGGGAGGCCACCCGCTGACCCGTGGCGCTATCTGCGCGGCGGGGCACATGGGTTTCGCCGGCCTCGAGGTGGTTGCAGTTGGCATGGTGCACCGCATGGCTGCGCTGCCAGGTGAAGTACGGCACCAGCAGCAGGCTGTGCAGCACGAAACCCACCACGGCCTCGATGCGGCGATTGGGATGGAAGGCGTTGTGGCCGCACTCATGGGCGATCACCCAGCAGCCGCCGGCCACGGTGCCGGTCACCACGCCGTAGAGCAGCCAGAGCGGAATGGCGCTGGCGGTGAGGGGAATCAGGGTGCCGAGGCCGTAGGCGAGGGCGGAGAGGCTGAGGGAGAGAGCCAGGCTTCCCCAGGCCTTGGCCGGATTGATCCTGAGCAGTTCAGGAGGGAGGCACGCCAGCAGTTCCGCCTTGCTGGGGTAGATGGGATCAGGCGAGACAGGCGCGGAGGGAGCAAGGCCTGTCGGACAAGCCAAACGGGGAATGGAAACGGTCAACGAAGCGGACGCATGAAGCACGGCCCCGGATGGGACCCGCTCTGGAGAGAGCAACGTAACGAAACGCGTTCTGCGGGGCGTGCCGGAACGATTGAGCATCTGCACCCATTGCCGGCACCGGCCAGCGTTGCGATACCGGAGAACGATCGAACGGATGGGCATGTCGGTGTCACGCAACCGGACCACAACGCGGCAGCTGGAGGAGCGCCTGGGATCCCTGGAGGCATTGCCTCTGTTTGAAGGCTTCGAGCCCCAGCGCCCTCAGCCCTGCGCCGCCGCCCTGGCCCGGCCCAGCCATCAGGCGCACCGCGGCCCCGCACCGCGCCGCTGGTGGCAGGGCCTGTTCGGCTGGATCGGCCAGCGGGCCTGAACAGCAGCGCCCGGCGCCGGTGCCGGTGCCGGTGCCGGGCACCCTTGACTCTCCACCGACTGGAGACTGCATCGTCAGCGAGAACCGTCGCTGAGTCGCAGCCGATGCGTGCCGTCGTGATCAGCCTGGCGCTGCCTGGCCTGCTGTTGCCAGGGCTGCTGCTGCCTGGCCTGCCGCTATCTGGCCTGCTGCTGGCGCCGGCCCGCGCCCAGGAGGATCCGCACCAGCACCACCAGCACCACGGGCATCCGCAGAGCGCACCGGCAATCGGCAACGGCCCCAGCGGCACCGACCACGGCGCCCATGGCCACGATCTGGGCCCGGCCGGCGCCACCTACGACCTGCGCTGGCTCGACGCGATGGTGCAGCACCACACCGGCGCGCTGCGGATGAGCGCCTTCGTGTTCAACATCGGCTCGCCCGGTGTGGGGGCGCTGGCCCATGGCATCTGGCGCGAACAGGCCCGGGAGATCAAGGCGATGGGCCAGTGGCGCAAGGCCTGGTACCCCGAGGCGCCCGTCTATCCCGTGGTGCTGAGGGCCGGCGGCGATCCGGACACCATGGCCGGCCTGGAGCGGATGAACGCCGCTCAGATCGCGGCGATGCAGATGACGGGCGCCAACCCCACGCGCGCCAGCCGCGTCGTCTGGTTTCTCGAGGGGATGCTCGCTCACCACGGCGTAGCCCTGGAGATGGCCCACGATGCCCTGCAGAAGAGCGGCAATCCCACCGTGCGGCGGCTGGCGCGGCAGATCATCGTGGCCCAACGCGGCGAGATCCTCGAGCTGCGTCGGCTGCTGCAGCGCCAGGGTTTGAGCAAGCCTGAGTACAACCGCTACGACGCGCTGTTCTCCTTCTGATGCGGCGGCTGCAGCGAACCACGGGGTTGGGCGGCGCCCTGGTGATCGGGCTCGGCTCGATCCTCGGCACCGGCGTGTTCGTGAGCCTGGCCCTGGCGGCCACGCCGGCGGGCGAGGCGCTGCCCTGGGCGATCCTGCTGGCCGGCCTGCTGGCCGGCGCCAATGGCCTCTCCGCCGCCCAGCTGGCGGCGGTGATGCCGGTGAGTGGCGGCAGCTACGCCTACGGCCGGCACCTGCTCTCTCCCCTGGCGGGCTTTGCGGCGGGCTGGCTGTTTCTCTGCGCCAAAACCGCCTCGGCGGCAGCCGCGGCCCTGGGGCTGAGCGCCTATCTGGCGGCCTGGCTGGGGGTTTCAGCCGAGAGCCTGCGCTGGTGGCCGCCGCTGCTGGTGCTGCTGATCACCGGCGCCGCCATGGCGGGGTTGAAGCGCAGCCACTGGCTCAACAGCCTGCTGATGGGCGGCGCCCTGCTCAGCCTGGCCCTGTTCGTGGCCGCCGCCATCCGCCTGCCACCCTTGCCCAGCGCTGCGGCCACGGCCGCCGGTGGCTCAGCGGCCGGTGTGGCCGAGGCCACGGCGCTGGTGTTTGTGGCCTTCACCGGCTACGGCCGCATCGCCACCATGGGGGAGGAGGTGCGGCAGCCCGAACGCACGATCCCGCACGCCGTGCTGCTCACCCTGGCGGTGGTGCTGCTCCTCTACCTGGCGGTGGCGGGCGCCGCCCTGCGGCTGGCGGGGGCGGGGGGCCTGGCGGCAGCGCTGCAGGCGGGGCCAGCGAGCGGGGGAGAGGCGATCGCACCGCCGCTGGCGCAGCTGCTGCTGCAGGCCGGGCTGCCCTGGGGCGGCTGGATCGTGGCCGGCGGTGCGGTGCTGGCGCTGGCCGGCGTGCTGCTCAACCTGGTGCTGGGACTCTCGCGGGTGTGGCTGGCGATGGCACGGGAGGGCGACATGCCCCGGAGCCTGGCCGCCGTGGATGCAGCCGGCACCAGTCCGCGCCGGGCGGTGCTGGTGAGCGGCCTGCTGATCGCCCTGCTCAGCCTCGGCGGGCAACTGGAGCTCACCTGGGGCTTCAGCGCCTTCAGCGTGCTGGGCTACTACGCCATCACCAACCTCTGCGTGTTGCGGCTGCAGCCGGAGCAACGGCGATTCCCCGTGGCTCTGGCCTGGCTAGGACTGCTGAGCTGCCTGGCGCTGGCCTGGATGGTGCCGGCTGCGGCCTGGCGCACGGGCCTGGGGCTGCTGGCCCTGGGACTGCTCTGGCGCTGGGGCCTGCAGCGACGGCTCAAGGCGCAGAACACAACAAAGCCCGGGCCAAGGCCCGGGCCGCGCCGCGCAGGCTGATCACCTGCGGGTTGCCGTTGAAGCGACCGTCAGATCACCAGCGGCCGCCGCCACCCGAGGCAGCGGGACGGGGCTCAGCCTTGTTGACGCGGATCATCCGGCCCATCCACTCCACATCCTGGAGATCAGCGATGGCCTTGTCCTCGTCGGCGGCATCGGCCATCTCCACGAAGGCGAAGCCACGCTTGCGGCCGGTTTCGCGGTCCAGCGGCAGGCTGCACTTGCGCACCGAGCCGTACTCGGCGAACAGCTGCTGAAGGTCCTCCACTTCGGCATCGAAGGAGAGGTTACCCACGTAAATGGTCATGCAATCAATGAAACTTATGAGCTCGATTCGCTGAAAGCCCTGAAGAAAGTCGCCGGCCGAGTGGAGAACAGCAGGGGCCGAAAGCCCATGGAACGCGCCGCCCAGAAAAGAAACCCGCTGAAGAGTTGTCGTTGAATCGAACTCATCATACACGATCAGTAGACAGCCGCAAGACCGTCCACCACATCCGTCGCGATTCAGCGCCCACACGGCTTTCCCGCAGCGGCACAGGACGCAGGATCCGAGCGCTGGCGGACTGAGCTGAGGCCATGGGCCGCCCCCCGCACACCACCCAGAACGCCACCCCAGAACGCAGGACAAAACCAGCGCACCCGACAGCCCTGATCACCGCAGCGGATCTCCGCAGCACAACGGCATCAAAAAGCGCCGCCGAAGCGACGCTCGATTCACCCTGCCATCGCCCGTCAGGAGCTGCGGGCGACTACCGCTATGGTGGACCGCCATCGCACCAGGGCCAGCAACCCCCTGAATCACCACAGATTTACGCAGCGTGTGTTGTTTTGATTCTCCAGATCAACACACATCACCGCAGCTTTCGATGTGTGCCGTTTTCGAACACCGCCGTGGCGAGCCTGGCCACCGCTCTGCAGGCTGCAATCAGGCGAGAACGTGACTCCATCCAAGGGAGACCTGCGCGTGGCACGAACACACCCTGCACAGCCCAGATCACGATCCGGTGGTGAGACCTGCGACAGCCCGATGCAGGTTGTGGCCCAGGCACGGCACTACTTCGGGCTGCACTTTCAAGAACCGATCACGATCACGGAGGTGCCGCCGGCCCTCGGCATCAGCCAGCACTGCCTCGATCTCAGCTTCGATCAGGTGCGCGGCATGACCCCCGCGCAGGCCCTGCTGGAGCATCGCCTCAACCGCTTGTTCGCCGCCCTCACCGAGCAACCGCAGCAGGGGCTGGAGCCCGCCATCGCCGCCTGCGGGCTGGGCAGCACCAGCGGCGTGGTGCCGCTGTTCGAGCAAACCTTCGGCATCGACATGCCGGCGTTCCTGCACACCTGCCGCCAGGCCGCCGAAGATCGCCTGTTCCGACGGCATCACCCCGAACCCGAAGCGCTGGTGCTGCCGGCGCCATGATCCGGGCGGAGCGCGGAATGGCGATTGCTTAAAAATGGGTCGCCTGAGATTCGAACTAAGGACCAATTGGTGGGGGCGTTGCTGTAGACGAGTCCGTCCACCGCATGGAAGGCGTAGAAGTGCCGCGACCATACCTGGGACAGGTCACGATCAGCGATGGCGCTCAGTGCCGCCACACTGCCGGCTCGCATGGCACCGCTACCGCGCAGATCCAGGAGCTGCATGGGACGGGTCGTCCCCTCGCCGAGCCACGCCGCCAACCCCTCCTCCTCAGCAGGCCGGCGTTGCATGGTGGCGTTGGCCACGGCTTCCAGCAGCGCGGCCTGGGAGGGCTCATCGAGCGGGTGTTGCTCCAGCTGCTGCTGCAGAGCAGCCACGAAGGCCGAGGTGGATGCCATGGACCCGACAACAAAGGACCCAGATCCGACCGTAAGAGATGTCAGAAGCCATGGCATGGCCATACGCAGGCCACGGGCTGGCCTCTGGCGGCCGGCAAAGGCAGCATCCGGGCCATGGGTGGGCCCATCCATCCGTTACGAGCGCAACAGCAACCGGCACCGGCTCATCCAGGCCTTCGAAGGAGCCTCAGAGGACGTGATGACCGGTGGGGGGGGGTGCTGCGCAGGGCCTTTTCACTCACCCAGGACACCCTGGCCGGTGCCACCGGGAAGAGCAGATGGACGAACCTGCCGATGACAGGCACCATCGAGGTGAGATGGGCCCCACTCCTTGGAGACCACTCAGATCCGCTGGGGCGATGAAGTCGCCCGCCTTGAATTCAGGCCTGACTGGACGGGCATCAGCGGTCCGTGGCGACATCTGGCCAGATTGCAGCCCGATCAGTCCTGGTTCGATCTGCCTGAACCCGACATCACCAAGCAGTCGCAGATCTATGTCACCAGGGAGTCGACGGCGCCCATTCCCCCGGAGGCCGTAGCAGCAATGGAGCCGGTGCAGGCAGGCGCCACTGAAGCCTTCGTGGTGGAGAACTGGTTGGACATCGGCGTGATGAATCACGAACTGATCGGAGCCAGGCCAGACAGCAGGATCTGGGAGCTCATCGAGGCGTACAAGCGTGAAAGCGGCAAGAAGCAGGGCGGGGGCTTTCCAGACGTCGTCGCCTACTGGCCTGACCAGACTGTTTCGCTGTGCGAGGTCAAGGTCCGAGGCAAAGACCGCCTGAATCAGAACCAGATCCAGGGGATCCGTCACCTGAGAACGATCCTGGGCACACGCATGGATCTGCGCGTCTTCGAGTGGAGTGGCGCCTGAACCCTGGGCCACCCCGGCAGCGGGGCGTGATGGTGTCATACGGCGCAAGGGCTGCGGGGCCTGGCCCCAGTGACAACAGCAGCTGTTGCCAGGTCCCCGCTTATGCGCCATCCCCGGGCGCACCCGGCCAATGGAGGCGATAGGCGCGGCTGCGGCCTTCGCCGATCGGCTCGATCGCCTGCAGCTCCACCAGCTCAGACAGATCGCGCCAGGCCGTGGCGCGGCTCACCTTGGTGAGGCTGATGGCCTTGCGCAGGGTCATGCCGCCCGTGAAGCCCTCCGGTTCGGCATCCAGCAACCGGTTGAGCAGTTTCTGCTGGCGGCTGTTGAAGCCGCTGTGGCGGTGGCTCCACCAGAAGGCCGCCTTGCGTTGCACCGCATCGATCAGGGCGCCATTGCTGGCCGCCGCTGCCGTCAGCTGCTCCACAAACCAGCGCAGCCAGCTGGTGACATCCAGATCTCCCCGCTGGCAGCGCTCCAGTGCCGTGTAGTAACCCTCCCGATCCAGCAGGATCTGGGCGGAAATGCCCAGGGCACGGCCCGATAACGCCTGCTGGACCTGGAGCCTGCAGTCCTGGGCGAACAGCCGATCGGTGATGGCACGGGCGAGGCGGCCGTTGCCGTCTTCATAGGGGTGGAGGGTGAGAAACCAGAGGTGGGCCAGACCCGCGCGCAACAGCCCGTCCAGCTGCGGTGGCGGGGAGGCGACCCAATCCAGGAAGGCCTCCAGCTGATCCTCGAGCTGGTCCCGGGGCGGCGCTTCAAAGTGCAGGCGCTCACGGCCGATGGCACCCGAGAGCAGCTGCATCGGGGCCTCATCGCGCAGCGCACCGATCCGAATCGCGCGCAGTCCATCGGGGCCAGCGGCGAACAGGCGTCGGTGCCAGTGGTTCAGCGTGGCCAGGGTGAGGGGCTCATTCAAGGTGCTGGTGGCCTCCTGCAACACATCCAGCAGACCCTCCACCTGGGGGCTGACGGCCGGCTGCCCCTCGACCAGGGGAAGGCGCAGCCGGCGTGCGATCGAGGAACGCACCTGGCCGGGATCCAGCAGCTCGCCTTCGATGGCGGCCGTACCCAGGCTCTCGCGGCCCAGCAAGGCGGAGATCGCCTCCCGGTCGAGCGGGGGCTCCAGCGTCTCGAACCGGCTCAGCAGCTCCTTGCGTGCAGCGCGGGCCTGCTCCAGCAGCGGCGCCAGAGCGGAGACATCCCAGCGGAACCGGGGCCAATCGAGCTGCTGCCAGATCCAGGATGAAGCCATCACCGCAACCTAATCGCTTCATCGCAGCCGCCACCGGCGCTCCGTGGATCGGCTGAGCGCAGCCCTCCTCATGGTCCGGGCGGCCTCAAGGGCTGACGCGAGTCAGCCGGACTGCTCCGACACCGCCATGCACCGCCACGGCAAGCCCGTCAAGAGGATGAGGCTGATCCCTGCTGAGAAGGCGTTCGCCTTGGCCCGCAGGCTGCAGGGCACCCCCGGCGTTCTGCAAGAGGGGGACGTTCATGGTTGATCCGGGCTACCGGTGCATCTCGTAGACATCGCCCTGCAGCAACGGCTGTCCGGTGGTGCTGCATTCCAGCTTCAGCCTGCCGATCCGTTGGGCTGGCTAAGGGTCGACCACCCAGTTATCAAGCTGCAGGCCTGGCACTCGGCTGAATTCATCAGTGTTATTGGTGACCAGCAGGGCCTTCTGACTGAGCGCATGGGCTGCAATCAGCATGTCCAGTGAACCGATCGTCGTGCCTTTGCGCTCCAGCTCAGCGCGCAGCTCGCCATAGGCCCAGGCGGCAGGCTCATCAAAGGGAAGGATCGCCAGTGGCGCCAGAAACATCTCCAGTGCCTGGCGATTGCGGAGTGAGCCACTCTTGGCTACGCCATAGGCCAGCTCCGCCGCCACGATGCTGCACACACCGATCTCTCCGATGCGGTGCTGGCGAAAACGCTGCAACACAGCAGCTGGCCTGGCATTGATGATGTAGATGCAGATGTTGGTGTCCAGCAGGATCATGGCTGGATCCCATCTGGAGGCAGATCAGGGTGAATATCCGGGCGCAGCTGCTGATCCGGCTGATTCCGCTGCAGCTCGAATCCGGGCTCAAAGGCCGCCAGTCCTGCCTCCATGGTCTGCCATGGATCATCCATGGGGAGCAGCAGCACGCCATTGCCGAAGTGCTTCACCACCACTTCGCGACCAGAGAAGCGGTAATCCTTGGGCAGTCGGACCGCCTGGCTGCGGCCCGACTGAAACAGACGCGCGGTATCCAACAACAACGACCTCGTGGTAGTCACCAATGGTAACCACCACCAAGCAGTCCGGCTGCCGGCGGCTTTCTCCCCGGGGTCATGGAGGCCAGGAGGACACCGCCGCTGGGCTCGCGCCAGTCGATCACAGCCGGTGCCGATAGCAGCTCCGCTGGCGGCCGGCACCACCGCGGCGGTGGTGCGGTTGCACCAGAACACCAGAGGCCAGGCCATCGCTTCCTCCCGGCTGGCTGATCAGCGCCGCGGTGCAGCAGCCCCGGGCGTGGTGCCCTTCACGACCTCGAGGTAGAGCTCCGCGGTGCTCAGGGTCTGCAGATTCACCGCGCCGCCGTGCTCATGGCCTGTTTCCGGCACCGCAGTCGAATAGAGACCGCTGCGCTGCTGGAACAGGAAGCTGTACACCGGGTGGCGGCGCAGCTCCTCCATGTAGTCGCCATCGCTGAGGGCGACACCGTCGGCTGTGAGGGGCTGGCCCTTGCCGTCCACCTCGCCCAGCTGGAAGTGGCCGCCGCACAGCGTCACGAAGGTGTCAAAGAACGTGCCCCGCTCATCGCCGCCGACGCGGCCTTCCGCTTCTGAGAACAGCCGTTCCAGCAGCCGCTCCTTGCGCAGGTTCTGCACCTGGGAGCGGGCCTCGTCCCGTTCCTTTTCCACGCTGCGCACGCGGCGCAGGTTGGCCTCATTGAGCTGGCGTTCGCGATCGGCCACCTGGCGCTCGAACTCCTCGCGCTTGCGCTCGGCGTCCTGCAGGCGGGCGTATTCGTCGGGGTTGATCTCCGAGAAGCGCGACAGCTGGGCGCGGGCCTTGCGCAGCTCCTTGTCCAGCTGGTTGCTGCGGCGCCGTTCAGCCCGCAGAGGGTCAGCACTGCTGGAGGCAGCGGCAGGAGGATCGTCGTTGTCACTGCCACCGGCAGCGGTGCCCGGCTCAGCGGTGCCGGGGTGATCGAGCAGATCGTCGCCGCCACTCGCATCCAGGCCTCCCGTGGCCTCGTCGTCGTCCCCGCCCAGAGGATCGGGGGCCATGGCAGGCGGGGTGGAGGAGGAACCGGAGGCAGGTCCCTGGTTGGGCTGCTGCTGGATCTGAGGCTGTCGCTGCCAGGGTGCAGCGGGGTCAGAGAAGAAGGAGGAGGGCATCACCCATCACGGCTGTGGTGCTGCGGGCGCCCCTGTGAATGTGTATGACCGGCCTAGGCTTTACACATTGACCCTGGGGTCTGGCATGCGCACCAACATCGTCATCGACGACGCCCTGATGAAGCAGGCCATGCAGGCCAGCGGTGCCCGCAGCAAGCGAGAAGCGGTGGAGCTCGGTCTGCGCACGCTGGTCAAGCTGCAGCAGCAGGCCGAGATCCGCGGCTTCCGCGGCCGCTTGGCCTGGGAAGGGGACCTAGACGCCCAGCGTCTGGATGCGCAGTCCGAGACGGCCGAGCATCAGCCGTGATCGTGGTCGATTCCTCGGTCTGGATCGACTTCTTCAATGGGGTGAGCACCCCCGAGGTGGAGCGGCTGGATGGATGGCTCGGGGTGACACCGCTGGCGATCGGCGATCTGATCCTGGTGGAGGTGATGCAGGGCTTCCGCAGCGAGCGGGACGTGGCCACCGCCCGTCAGCTGTTCCGTTCCCTGGCCCTGTTACCGATGCTGGGCGGCAGCAATGCCTGGAAGGCAGCAGAGAATTACAGAACGCTGCGCCGCCAGGGAATCACGGTGCGCAAGACGATCGACGGAATCATCGCCACCGCCTGCATCGAGGCCAACCTGCCGCTGCTGTTCAGCGATCGGGACTTCCAGCCCTACGTCGACCACCTGGGTCTGGAGGCGGCATGAACTGCTGAGCACTCCTTCGGGTCGCCAGGCCAGATGGCCCCGGCCCGGCGGATTGAACCGCGCTGAGTGGAGGATCAGCGCGCGGAATCGAGCGTGGGGTAGTCGGTGTAGCCAGCAGGACCAGGGCTGTAGAAGGTGGCCGGGTCGGCGACGTTGAGGGGAGCGCCGCGGCGGAAGCGTTCCGGCAGATCGGGGTTGGCCAGGAAGCTCGTCCCGAAGGCCACCGCATCGATCGCGCCGGCGGCGATGGCGGCGTTGGCCTCGTCTGCGCTGTAGCCCATGTTGGCCACGAGCACGCCGTTGAACTGCTCGCGCGCTGGGGTGAGCACATCGCCGCGCTGCTGACCCAGGAGGTCGGCGCGCATCAGGTGCAGGTAGGCCAGGGGCAGGTCATTGAGCCGCTGGGCCAGCCAGGTGATCAGACCGATCGGATCGGAATCCGCCATGGCGTTGTAACTGTTGAGCGGCGAGAGGCGCAGGCCCATCAGCGGCGTTTCCTGGGCCACGGCCTCCAGCACCTCCAGCAGCAGGCGGGCCCGGTGCTCGATCGGGCCGCCGTAGGGGCCGCTGCGCCGGTTGCTGCCATCGCGCAGGAAGGCATCCAGCAAGTAGCCGTTGGCGCCGTGGATCTCCACCCCATCGAAGCCGGCGGCCATGGCGTTGCGAGCCGCCAGGCGGAAGCCCTCCACGATGGCGGGCAGTTCGTCGTCGCGCAGCTCTCTGGGCACCACGTAGGGCTGCTTGCCCTCGGGGGTGTGCACCTCATCGCCGGTGATGGCGATGGCGCTGGGGGCCACCGGCTGCCGGCCGCCATTGAGCAGCGGGTGACAGGCCCTGCCGCCATGCCAGAGCTGCAGCACGATGCGGCCACCGGCGCGGTGCACCGCCTCGGTGGTGAGCCGCCAGCCGTCGATCTGAGCCTGGCTGGTGATGCCGGGCTCATGCCAGAAGGCGGAATGGCCCTCCATCACCATCGTGGCCTCACTCACGATCAGGCCAGCACTGGCCCGTTGGGCGTAGTGCTCGGCAATCAGCGAGCCGGGCAGATGGCCGTCCTCAGCGCGGCAGCGGGTGAGCGGTGCCATCCAGATGCGGTTGGGAAGCTCCAGGGAGCCCACGCGCAGGGGCGAGAAGAGATCAGCCAAGGTCAGATTCTGCAGTGCATCTGCGGGATCCCACGGGAGGCGCAGGGGCAGAAGCGGATGGAGGCAGTGCCACCATCCCTCAGCCCAGAGGGTCCAGTCCCTCCTCAACCGCAGGCGTCGAGCGCCGGCAGGTCAGAGCGCTCGGGCAGCAGCGAAGGCTCGCCCACCGACACCACGTCGTAGCCAACGGGGGCGCCGGGGTTGGGGCTGGCCTGCCAACTGCGCAGCACCAGGCCGTCATCGGTGATCGAGAGGCTGCGGTAGAGCCAGGCGGCAGGATCGGGCACCACGCCGCCGTGGGCGTCGAGAACCGTGGGCACGGTCGCATGGCCGCTGGCGAACCGGGGCGGCAGGCGCCAGTTGAGCAGGTCACCCCAAGGCACCAGCTGCAGGCACGGCAGGGAGAGCCGATCGCCCTTGGCGAGCGCCTCGAGCCGGTCGCCTTCTGACGGCCAGCGGTGCTGGGGCAGCAGCGACAGGATCAGGCAGCCGCCATCGCGCAGGGTGAGCAGGTCGGCCAGGAACAGGAACACCCCCAGGTCGGTGCCCTGGCCATCCAGATCAGTCGCCACCCGGCTCAGCGCGTCGGGCAGCTCCTGCCAGCTCAGTCGCGACAGCATCCCCGCGTAGGTGCGCAGGGCATCGCGATAGAAGCCCGTGGGCCTCGCCACCTCCAGCCGCTTGAGATAACAGCTCTCGGGCTCCTCGATGCCGCGGGGCAGGTACACCGGCCGGCGGCTGGTGCCGTCAGGCAGCTCCAGCAGGGTCCAGCAGTCGTGGACCAACTGGAGGCGATCCCACAGACCGGCTAGGGTGGGATGTTCCAGCCAGGGAGGCTCAGCAGGAGCCTGGACTTGCGGGGCTGCTGGGGAGGCGGAGCTGCTGGAGGTGGTTGTCCTGCGGCGGCGGGTGGTGGGCACTGGCTGTTTGCGGGATCAGAGCCATTGCCAGAGGCCGTGGTTAACCGCGGCGAGGATATGCATGGTTCCAGTCAGATCATCCGGGCAAGCGAGTCAACAAGAGCAAGGGGCACGGGTTTCCGCAAAGGTCCGCACATGAACCAGGATTGATGATCTGTTCAAGCGAGAGCGATTGCAACGCAGTGGGCTCAGGATTGAACTGGCAATGCCTTCGGATTCCCATGCGGACCAACAAGGGCAGGCTTTTTAACGAGGATCTGCCCATAAAGTGCTAAAAAGATGGAAACAGCTACTTCGCTCCAGCCAACGCCATGTGCATGGCAGCGGCGGGCCTGCAGCCACGGACTACCCCCATGCATCTGGAGCGAGGCTATGCTTCAAAGAGACCCTTGAAACCCTCTTGTCACCGAACGTTTTCCGGGAAGGCGAATTCAGGTTTTTCTTCTTCTCACGAGAGGAAAGCCGCATGCACATTCATGCAGCCATCCAGATGACGAAGCGAAGTTTTAGCTCAGGCCTGATATCGAACTTGCGCGCAACATCGGACTCAGCCCGTCAAAAATCAAAGACGCAGAGCGCATAGTCGAGGCCCGCCAACAGGAGATCAACGATGCCTGGAACAACCAGCTTGAAAGCTGAGTAACAAATATATCCAGCCATTGCGTCTGGATGCTTATTGATGACGAAGAGCTGGCGCTGCCTTATTCAGAGTTTCCCTGGTTTAAGGCTGCCACTATCCAGCAGGTCCTGAACGTACTGCGTCCCACCGCGGATCACCTCTACTGGCCTGATCTGGACGTTGACTTGTCAGTGGAGTCGATCCGCCATCCCGAGAGGTTTCCATTAAGGGCGAAGAGCACTTTTCAACCCTGCCATTCACCTGAGCTGCCACCCATCACTCACTTATACCACTGAGCAGGCTGCCGAAATCACCGCTTTAGTCGATCCGATAGCCGCGGGCGGACTGACTGCGACCACCTGCACGGGTTTCGTACACGTAGTAATAAGGACTGTTCCGGCCTGGATGCAGCCGGATCCGGCAAGGACAGGCAGCAAGGCGTAAGCGACAGGCGGCCTGCTGCAGAGCACCACGAGCCCGCATCAGAGCCCTCCAGTCTCACGGGATGAGACGCATGGGAGGTCTGTAGCTAGGTACAGAAATGGGTCAAATGGGGTCCCAGGTGGTCGTCTCGTGTCCCGACCTGTCGGATGTTGGCGATTCATCAGATCCAGCTCCCTGAGAGGGATCTGGAGCCAGAAGTCGGCTGCGACTGGAAGTGGGTCGCCTGAGATTCGAACTCAGGACCAATCGGTTAAAAGCCGAGTGCTCTACCGCTGAGCTAGCGACCCGCGCCCGTTGGGCACCAAGAGAACGTATCACCCAGGGGTGCCCGCCTCCAAGGGGGCGGCGGCAGCGACGCGGATGCCGCCCTGACAATGGCGTCAACAGCACGGTTTGCGCCCAACGATGAGCTCCGCCTACCCCAGCAGCTGGCCCGAACCGCAGGTGGATCCCGAAGCCTGGGTGGCCCCCTCGGCGGTGCTGATCGGCGATGTGCGGCTGGACGCCGGCGCCAGCCTCTGGCCCACGGCCGTGGCCCGCGGCGATGTCTGCCCGATCGTGATCGGTGCGGGCAGCAATGTGCAGGACGGCGCGGTGCTGCACGGCGATCCCGGCCAACCGGTGCGGATCGGCGCCGATGTGACCATCGGCCACCGGGCCGTGATCCATGGCGCCACCCTCGAGGACGGCTGCCTGATCGGCATCGGCGCGATCGTGCTCAACGGCGTGACCGTGGGAGCAGGGGCCCTGGTGGCCGCCGGCTCGGTGGTGACCCGCGACGTGCCAGCCGGCGCCCTGGTGATGGGTGCACCGGCCCAGGTGAAGCGCCAACTCTCGGCTGAAGCCATCGCCGGCCAGCGGGACCATGCCCGCCGCTACCGCGAACTGGCCGCCAGCCATGCCAGGGCCACCGCCTGAGCGGCACCAAGCACTGAGGGCGACAAGCATTGCCAAACACTGCAGAACCGGCGACGCCGAAACGGCAGGCGCCGCAGGGTCCTTAAGATCGGCCCACTCGTTGCTTGCCCCCCATGGACCTTCGGCTCGTGCTCGTTGCCGCTCCGATCGTTCTGGCCGCGTCCTGGGCCGTGTTCCACATCGGCCGCGCCGCCGTGGGTCAGCTGCAGATGATGATCGCCCGCGCCCGCGCCTGAGGCACGTTTGACCGTTCTGGTGATCGGTGCCGGCCTGGCCGGCACTGAAGCGGCCTGGCAGATCGCCCAGGCGGACATCCCGGTGCGGCTGGTGGAGATGCGGCCGGTGCGCCGCTCCCCGGCCCACCACAGCGGCGAATTCGCCGAGCTGGTGTGTAGCAACAGCTTCGGCGCTCTCAGCAGCGACCGGGCCGCTGGTCTGCTGCAGGAAGAGTTGCGCCGGCTGGGCTCGCTGGTGATCGGCACCGCCGATCAGCATGCCGTGCCCGCCGGTGGCGCCCTGGCGGTGGACCGGGGCCGCTACAGCGCCGCCCTCACCGCGGCCCTGGAGCAGCACCCGCTGGTGACGGTGGAACGCCGCGAGCACACCGAGCTGCCTGGCCCCAGCGAGATCGCCGTGCTGGCCACTGGCCCGCTCACCAGCGAACCGCTGGCCGAGCAGCTGCGCGCCTTCACCGGCCGCGCCGACTGCCACTTCTTTGATGCCGCCAGCCCGATCGTGGAGGGCGAGAGCATCGATCTGTCGGTGGCCTTCCGCGCCTCCCGCTACGACAAGGGCGACGCCGACTACATCAACTGCCCGATGGACAAGGAGCAGTTCCTCGCCTTCCGCGAGGCGCTGCTGGCGGCCGAACAGGCCGAACTCAAGGACTTCGAGAAGGAACACGCCACCTTCTTCGAAGGCTGTCTGCCGATCGAGGAGCTCGCCCGCCGGGGCGAGGACACGATGCGCTACGGCCCGCTCAAGCCGATCGGCCTCTGGGATCCGCGCTGGGGCGATGTCAACGACCGCGAGGTGCGCCGCGCCAACCGCGCCTACGCGGTGGTGCAGCTGCGCCAGGAGGACAAGGACGGCCGCCTCTGGAATCTGGTGGGCTTCCAGACCAACCTCAAATGGGGCGAGCAGAAGCGGGTGCTGCGGATGATCCCGGGCCTGGAGAACGCCGAGTTCGTGCGCTTCGGCGTGATGCACCGCAACACCTTCCTGGAAGCCCCGCAGCTGCTCGATCCCACCCTGCAGTTCCGGCAGCGGCCCACGCTGCTGGCCGCCGGGCAGATCACCGGCACCGAGGGCTATGCGGCAGCCGTGGCCGGCGGCTGGCTGGCCGGCACCAACGCCGCCCGCCTGGCCAGGGGTGAAGCACCGATCGAGCTGCCCCACACCACGATGATCGGCGCCCTCACCCACTTCATCGCCGAGGCCCCCAGCGAGAAGTTCCAGCCGATGCCCCCCAACTTCGGCCTGCTGCCGGAGCTGCCCGAGCGCATCCGCGACAAGCGCCGCCGCTACGGCGCCTACCGCGACCGCGCGCTGGCGGATCTGGCGCCCTTCTGCCAGCCTGCGGCCGCCGATCCAGCCGCGGCCCTGCCGGGCTGATCGCGCCCCGTTCATCGCCGTTTCACCACCACCGGCCCGCCATGCTTCGCCGCCGCCTGCTCACCCCGTTGCTCGGTCTCTGTCTGGCGGCCCCCCTGACGGCGACCCCAGCCGCCCGCAGCGCCTCCCCGGCAACCGCAGCGGGACCCACACCACCGCCGGCGCTTCCCCTCAGCGATCAACTCTGCGGCCCGGCCATCTACAACCACGCCAGCAACCGCGATGCAGTGCAGCTGGTGGAAGCGGCCGGCGCCGAGCTGCAACGCCGCGGCCCCGCCGCCTTCAGCGATCTGCGCCGCCAAGGCAGCCGCTGGTTCCAGGGCGATCGCTACGTGTTCGTGATGAGCCCGGCCGGCGAGATCCTGGTGTATCCGCCCGATCCGCAGCTGGAGACGGCCAACCGCAACCGCCCGGCCAATCCGGAGCGCGCCGCCCTGCTCAGCCCGGCCAGCAGCACGGTGCTCAATGAGCAGGGCCAGCGCATGGGCCAGCGCTTCCTGGAGGCCGCCGCCAACGGCCAGGGCTGCGGCTGGGTGCACTACCGCCTGCCGAAACCGGGCCAGAGCAAGCCGCAGTGGAAGTCCACCTATGTGGAGCGCTTCGAGACCAGCGGCGGCCAGGTGTACCTGGTGGCCAGCGGCGCCTACGAGGCACGGATGGAGAAGGCCTTCGCCGTGGATGAGGTGGAGGCCGCCGCTGATCTGATCGCCCGCGAGGGCCGCGCCGCCTTCGCCCAGCTGCGGGATCCCAAGGGCCGCTTCGTGTACCACGACACCTATGTGTTCGTGAACAGCACCGCCGGCGTGGAGCTGGTGAACCCGGCCTTCCCGGGCATCGAAGGCAAGAACGTCTCCACCCTGCGCGATCCGGCCGGCCAGTTCTTCGTGCGCGACTACATCCGCCTGGCCACCAGCAAGGGCTCGGGCTGGGTGCGCTACGCCTGGCCGCGGCCCAGCGATCCCGGCAGCATCGCCAACAAGCTCACCTACGTGCGCGCCGTGCAGACCCCGGACGGTGAAACCCTGGTGATCGGCTCCGGCCTCTACGAGTGAGGGGCGACCTCTAGGGTTCGGAGCTGCTCCACCACCTGCGCCGTGCCTGACACCACCTGGGATGTGATCGTGATCGGCTCCGGCATCGGCGGCCTGGTCACCGCCTCCCAGCTGGCGGCCAAGGGAGCGAAAACACTGGTGCTGGAGCGCTACCTGATCCCGGGAGGCTCCGGCGGCAGCTTCCGGCGTGAGGGCTACACGTTCGACGTGGGCGCCTCGATGATCTTCGGCTTCGGCGACAAAGGCCACACCAACCTGCTCACCCGCGCCCTGGCGGATGTGGGCCAGCACTGCGACACCGTTCCCGATCCAGCCCAGCTCGAATACCACCTGCCCGGCGATCTGAACGTGGCGGTGGACCGCGACTACGAGGCCTTCATCGCCCGGCTCACGGCCCGCTTCCCCCACGAAGCCAAGGGTATCCGCGCCTTCTACGACGCCTGCTGGCAGGTGTTCAACTGCCTCGATGCGATGCCGCTGCTGTCGCTGGAGGATCCCGCCTACCTCACGAAAGTGTTCTTCAAGGCGCCGCTGGCCTGCCTGGGGCTGGCCCGCTGGCTGCCCTTCAATGTGGGTGATGTGGCCCGCCAGCACATCAAGGATGAACAGCTGCTCAAGTTCATCGACATGGAGTGCTTCTGCTGGAGCGTGATGCCCGCTGATCTCACGCCGATGATCAATGCGGGCATGGTGTTCTCCGATCGCCACGCCGGCGGCATCAACTACCCCAAAGGGGGCGTGGGGGTGATCGCCGAGAAGCTGGTGGCGGGCCTGGAGGCCCACGGCGGCGCGATCCGCTACAAGGCCCGCGTCACCAAGGTGCTGATCGAGAACGGTCAGGCGGTGGGCGTGAGGCTGGCCAGCGGTGAGGAACTGCGCGCCCGCCGGGTGGTGAGCAACGCCACCCGCTGGGACACCTTTGAAACCCCGCAGGAAGGCAGCGATGTTCAACGCCCCCGCAGCGCCGCCCTGGTGGAGGCGGCCCACACGCCGAAGGCTGAAACCACCTGGCGGCGCCGCTACAAGCCGTCGCCGTCATTCCTGTCGCTGCACCTGGGGGTGGAAGCGTCCGTGATCCCCGAGGGCTTCCACTGCCACCACCTGCTGCTCGAAGACTGGGCCGCGATGGAGAGCGAGCAGGGGGTGATCTTCGTGTCGATCCCCACGCTGCTCGATCCCTCGCTGGCACCGGAGGGCCGCCACATCGTGCACACCTTCACCCCCAGCGATATCCAGGCCTGGAAAGATCTCAGCCCAGCCGATTACAAGGCCAAGAAAGCGGCTGATGCCGCCCGGCTGGTGCAGCGGCTGGAAGCGATCCTGCCGGGTCTGGCCGGCGCGATCCGCCACCAGGAGATCGGCACGCCCCGCACCCATCGCCGCTTCCTGGGCCGCATGGGCGGCAGCTATGGCCCGATCCCGGCCCTGCGCCTGCCGGGCCTGCTGCCGATGCCGTTCAACCGCACCGGCGTGAACCACCTCTATTGCGTGGGGGATTCCTGCTTCCCCGGCCAAGGCCTCAATGCAGTGGCCTTCAGCGGCTTCGCCTGCGCCCATCGCATCGGCGCCGATCTGGGCCTCAATCCCTGGGCACTGCCGGCCTGAGCCGGGTGGCGCTGCCGGCCTGAATCACGGCGGCCAGGCGGCGATTCTTTCGATTCGCTTCCTGCGCAAACAGCCCCGAGAGCGCTTGATTGAGGCTTGTCCTCAGCGGTGGTGGGTGATCGCGGCGCGCAATATCCCGGGCCCGCTGCGGAGCTGGTGGAAGGAGGAACAGGCCACCTGCTGTCCGGCCAAACGCGCCGGCGCCCTGCTGCTCGGCCTAACGGTGCTGCTCGCCATTGGCTACCTGCTGCGGTCGCTGAGCATCAGCGGCCGCGATGAGCTGGAGCTCGGGCAGCAACTGCAGCTGCAGCTGCTGCAGCAGGCGCGACGCTCCGCCATCCTCACCGCCCGCGACTGGGCCCAGTGGGACGCCACGCTGCACTTCAGCGCTGGGAAGGATCCCGACTTCCTGCGCAAAAGCAACCTGGAGGGGACCCATCTGTTCGCCGATGGGGCCGTACTGGCCATCTTCGCGGCGGGCGGCGAGCGACTCACCCTGCAGACCCGCAGCGGCGGCGGCGCAGGCGATCGGCGGCTGCAGTGCTGCCTGGCGGGGCTGCATGCCGGACGCCAGCGCAGCGGCGGCAGCCAGCGCGATGGGCTCTGCCGCGGCAGCAGCGGCGACTACGTCGGCAGCGCCGTGGCCATCAGCGACAACAGCGGCCAACGGCAGAACGGCGCCAGCGTGGTGATGCTGCAGCCGCTGCGGCCTGCCGCCATCGCGCCCACCCTGGCTCACCAACACCCGCTGCAGCAACCCCTGCAGCTGCGGCTGACGGGAGAGCCGATGGAGCAGGGCCACACGGTGGCCCTCACGCCGCCGCTGTGGGATGGCAGCGGCCGGCGCTGGCAGCGGCAACTGCCCACCATGATCGAGGGCCTGCGTCACAGCGGCAACCACGAGCTGCTGGAGCTGGCCGGGGCGCTCGTGGCGGCCCTGCTGCTGCGCGGCGGCTGGATGCTCAATCGGCGCCAGCAGAGGCTGCTGTGTGTGCGGCTGCAGCAGCAGAGCAATCGCCAGCTGCGACGCAGCGAGCGGAATCTGCTGGCCTTGCTGGAGCCCGCTCGCCGCGAGGGCCAGCAGCGAGCACCGCTGCAGTGTGATCAGCAGCAGGCCTTCCTGCGCCTGCTGCCCAGCGAGCCGCAGTGGCATCACGCACCCCCCCTCGGGCCTGCAGCGCTCCGTGGTGGAACGCTTCGAGCAGGTGCTGGTAGCAGCCCGGCAGCTGGCCCTCTGCGACCAGCTCACCGGGCTGCCCAACCGCCGCTATTTCCTCGAGCGACTGGAGCGGGAACACGAGCAGCGCCGGCAGCGGGGCGAGCAGCTGGCCGTGCTGTTCATCGACCTCGATGGCTTCCAGCAGATCAATGACACCCATGGCCATGCCATCGGCGACCGGGTGCTGCAACACACGGCGCAACGGCTGCACGAGCAGCTGCGCCCGGGCGACTTCCTGGCGCGCTTCGGCGGCGATGAATTCACGCTGCTGCTGCGCCCCGAGAGCAGCGGCACGCCGAACGGGCTCAGCCTGCAGGAGCAGGCTCGCGCCATGGGCGAGCGGCTGATGGATGCGCTCAGAGCCGAGCCGCTGGGGATGGAGGAGCCGGCATTACCGATGGCCGAGCTGAGCGTGGGACTGGTGGTGGCCGATCCGCGCCACTGCACCACGAGCGAACTGCTGCGCCGCTCCGACCTGGCGATGTACCGGCACAAACGCCAGCGGCGGCAGGCCGGATGAGCCCTGCGATGCGCAACCGCCAGCCCGTTAAGCAGTCCTATGCATGGGATCACGACAGTGGCACCAGCCTGTTTAAGTTGAAGCGTCAACCGGGGCACGGCGGGTGACTCGGCCACACCGCTGCAGCAGAGACAGACTGCGCTCCCTGTGGCGTTCCTGGTACAAGGAAGAGAGGCTCGCCTGGAACGATCCCAACTGGCGCCAGAGCCTGCTTGTGGCGTTTGCCGTGCTCGTGGGGACGCTCGGCCTGGAGGCCTGGCGACGCTGCCAGGAGCAGCAGCAGGCAGCTGAGCGGCAACGCGCCGAGCTGCTGAACCTGATCCAGGACAAGGTGCGCGACAACGGCCGCATCCTGGCCGACTGGGCCCAGTGGGACGACACCCTCGCCTTCGTGCAGGGCCTGCAGCCGGCCTTCATCAGCCGACAGCTGGCCACCTCCGCCGTGCTCAGAGACGGGGGCCTGATGGCGATCGTCGATGACCGCCGGCAGCTGCTCGCCCTGGAGGGAGCCAACACCGCAGACCGGCAGGCCGGCAGCGGCCTGCGGCGCTGCCTGATCAGCCTGGCGGAACAGCGGCGGCAACGCGCCCAGGAGGAGCTGGCGGCGCTCTGCGCCGGCGCCAATGGCCTCTACCTGGGTGGCGCCCATCGCATCAGCGACAGCATGGGCGAAGAGTCCAGCACCAGCACCTTGGTGTATCTGGTGCCGCTCGTGCAGGCGGGGGAGCAGGCGATCGCCCGGCTGATCCCCGATCTGGTGCTCAGCGCCGACGCCGCCCAGGCCAGGGATCAGGCTCTGGAACCGCCGCTCTGGAGCGATGGGGGCTGGGCGGTGCGGGTGCGCCCGGTGGTGGTGCATCGACACGTGCCGGAATGGCTGACGCTGCTGCTGCTGGCCGCCGCCGCCAGCCCGCCACTGCTGCTGCTGCGGGCCCGCTGGATGCTGGAGCGACGCCAGCTGCAGCTGCAGGCACGCCAACGGCAGCGCCACACCACCCTGCGGCTGCGGCAGAGCGAACGACAGCTGCAGACCCTGCTGCAGGCTCAGCTCCAGGCCGACAACCAGAGTGCCCGCAGCAGGAGTGCCGCCAAAGCCAACAGCCGCACCAGCGCCCCCGATGGCGCGCCGTCACCCCTGGCCCTCGCTGCCGCCAGGGGGCGCCTGGATCACCGGCAAACCGCCAGCGAACGCGACGAACGGATTGCCGCAGCGATGAGCCAGCGCCTGGAGCGCGTGCTCAACAGCACCAGCTCCCTGCTGCTGCTCGATGGCCTCACCGGACTGGCCAACCGCAACGCCTTCCTCGAGGAGCTGCAGGACACCGTGCAGCGCTGCCGCCAGCGGCAGAGCCGGCTGGCGCTGCTGTTCATCAACATCGAGCGCTTCAAACAGATCAACGACACCTACGGCCACGCCACGGGCGATGCGGTGCTGCGTCAGGTGGCGACGCTGCTGCTGCAGCGGGTGAACGGGCGCGGCTTCCTGGCCCGCTACGGCGGCGATCACTTCAGCCTGATCCTGGCCCCGTTTGCGGCCGGCAGCCGCGCGCCGGCGAGCCTGCAGGAGGTGGCGATCCGCCAGCAGGCCCACTGCCTGGCCACGGAGCTGATCGAAAGCTGCCGCAACCCCAGGGATGCCCAGCCCGATGCCCTGCGGCTGAAGCTCAGCATCGGCATCGCCATCAGCGATCCGCAGCACACCAGCGCCCAGGAACTGATCCGCCGCTGCGACATCGCCATGTTCGCCGCCAAGCGCGACCAGAGCCGGCAGATCTCGATCTTCGATATCGACAGCCAATGGGATGCGCTGAGCGACTACCGCCTGTTCCAGGCACTGCAGACGGACATCGAGCAGGCGCCGCAGCGGTTCGCGATCGTGTTTCAGCCGATCGTCGACCGCGAGGGGCGGATCTGCACCCTGGAGGCCCTGACCCGCTGGCAGAGCAAGGAGATGCCGGGCATCCCGGCGGATCTGCTGTTCGCCCTGGCCGAGCGACACCGGCTGATGCCGGCCCTGGGGCTGGTGCTGATGAGGCGCACCCTGAGCGAATTCCAGGCCCTGCTGCAGGGCCTGGATGCCAGCAACCCCGGCGTCGGCCTGGCGCTGAACATCAGCCCCAACCAGCTGCTGCAGGACGACTTCAACGCCACCCTGCTGGCCGAACTGCACAGCCATGGCATCAACCCCGAACGGGTGACGCTGGAGATGACCGAACTGGCGGTGGCCGATGCCCACGGCGAGTTGCAGCAGAATCTGACGGCATTGCGCCAGCAGGGGCTGCGCTTTGCCCTCGATGATTTCGGCACCGGTTATTCGTCGCTGTCGCTGCTGGTGAATCTGCGACCCGACGAAATCAAGATCGACAAATCCTTTGTGCTGGCCGCCTGCGATGACCCCATCGCCCTGCAGATCGTGCGGCTGCTGCAGGCCCTCTGCCAGGAGATGGGGATGACCCTGGTGGCCGAAGGCGTGGAGGATCAGCCGGTGCTGGAACTGCTGGAGCGGGCGGGCCTCGGTCGCTTTCAGGGCTATCTGTTCGCCCGCCCCCAGAGCCGCCAGGAGCTGGCGGGCCCACAGCGGCCGCCGCGCTCCGCATAGCCTGAAACCAGCACGCGTTCCGCCCTGCATGTCCAGCTCCGGCACCAGCCCAGGCCCCGGCGGCAACCCGAGCTCGGCCGATCTGGCGCTCTACCTCGAACAGCGCGGTGAGCTGAGCAAACCCTGGCTGCTGCTGCAGCTGCGCCTCGCCAAGCTGAAGGAGGCGAAAGACAGCATGGATCCAGCCGACTACCTGCAGCGGGTGCAGGAGGCCCATGCCGATCTGATGCGGCTGGGCGAGTTCTGGAAGGGCCGCGAAGGGGAGGTGTTCGGGGGTCGCTACACCCCATCCGCCCTGCTGGAGCCGCTGCCCGGCTCCGCCGACGACCGCTGATCAGGAAGGAGCGCTGATCCCGGCCGCCATCGCGATCGGTGCGCCAGAACCCTTGTGACCATGACCGGCGAACCCACCACCTACCCGATGGCGCCGCTGATCCGCTTCACGCTGATCGGCCTCTACCTTGCCCTGGTGCTGCCGCTGCCGCTGCAGGCCCCCGCCGGGCTGCAGCCCTGGCTGTGGGCGGCGCTGCCCCTCGGCCTGCTGCTGATCCTGGCCCTGGTGAGCGAACAGGTGCAGCTCAACGCCGACGGGATCCGCGTGGGCCATCCCGGCTGGTGCCGCTGGCTGCTGCGCCGCGGCTGGAGCGTGCGCTGGGAGCAGATCAACGGCCTCACGCCCGTGGCCACCAGCCAGGGCGGGCGGGTGTTCTATGTGCGCACGGCGGAGGGATCGGCCTACCTGCTGCCCCAGCGGGTGCAAGCCTTCGAGGATTTCCTGGGCCGCTTCGGCCAGGCCACGGGCCTCGACACCAGCTCCATCGGCCGGATCAGCCCACCCTGGACCTACCAGCTGCTGGCGGGCCTGTGCGCGGTGATGCTGCTGGGGGAGCTGGTCTGGCTGAGCCAGCTGGCCGGAGTGAGCCTCAGCTGAGTGCAGAGCCGCTGACGCTCAGGCGCTGCGCAGGGCCTGCTGGCGTTCGCGGCCGCCGGAGGAGGCGTCGCTGTCCGGCAGGGTGTCGATGCTGAAGCGATAGCCCTGTTGGCGCATCGTCTCGATGCCGCCGCCCTCGCCCAGGCCCGCCTGCTCCAGCTTGCGGCGCAGGGTGAGCACCTGGGTGTCCACCGAGCGCGGGCCGCCGCTGAAGGGGGGCCAGGCCATGCGCAGCAGCTCCTGACGGCTGCGCACCACACCGGGGGGCATCAGCAGAGCGCAGAGCAGGGCGAACTCCCGCGGGCTCAGCTCCACCGGCTGATCGCGCAGGGTCACCTGGCGCAGCAGCAGATGCACCTCGAGGGGACCCACGCACACCCGCTCCTGCAGGCCGGTGCCGCTGCGGCGCAGCAGGGTGCGGCAGCGGGCTGCCAGCTCCTCCAGGCCGAAGGGTTTGCGCAGCACGTCATCGGCGCCGGCATCGAGCAGGCTCACCACCGGCTCCGAACCAGCCCGGGCGGTGAGCACCATCACCGGGCAGTGCAGCTGCGCCGCCAGCCGCAGGGCGCTGCTCTCATCGAGCAGCTCAGCGCTCACCAGAAGGTCGGGCGACTGATCGCGGCAGAGCTCCAGGGCCTCGCGGGCCGTGGCCACCGCCGCGGCCAGGTGGCCGTCCTGGCGAAGCCGCTGGGCCAGCACCGTGCGCAGGGTGGCGTGGGGGTCGACCACCAGCACGCGCTTGGCCCCACCGACAGTGGCGGAGGGAACGGCAGCTACGGATGGAGTGGACGCCATGGGTCAGACCCCAGGTGGGCCCAAGCTAACGGGCTTCGCCAGCTCGATCGGGTATCAGCCGATGCCTTTACAACTGGCCACCGGTCAACCGCCCGCCAAGATGGTGCCGACCGTTGACAGAATGGAGCGAGGGACGCCCAACCGATGACCGCGCTGCAGCACCCGGACGCCATCCGCCACTTCCAGTCCGTCTGTGACGCCTGCCAGGAGCTGGCCCACCGCCACCATGGCCCCAGCGAACTGCGGCTGTATGCGGATGGCTATCTGCATGCCCTGCGGCGCACCGCCGTGCTCGATCCCCTCAGCCAGCGGCGGCTGGAGGAGCTGGTGGAGCGCTGGATTCTCGATCCCTCCAGCTTTGTCGGCGCCGACGGCGATCCCCGCAGCCTCTACGAACAGCCGGGCCGCCATTTCTGACGCAACCGGCTGACGGTCACCAGCCGATCGCGTCTGCCGCTCGGACAGCCAGCCCACGAGGGGCTCAGCTGGCCAGCGCCACCTCCAGCTGCTCACGCAGTTCACCGGAGTTGTACATCTCGATCAGGATGTCGGATCCGCCGATGAATTCCCCTTTCACGTACACCTGGGGAATGGTGGGCCAGTTGGAATACTCCTTGATCCCCTGACGGATCTCCGGATCGGACAGCACGTCGAAGGTCTCGAACGGCATCCCCAGGGAGTGCAGGATCTGCACCACGTTGTTGGAGAAGCCGCACTGGGGCATCAGCTTGCTGCCCTTCATGAACACGAAGATCGGGCTGGTGGCGATCAGGCCATCGATGCGCGCCTTGAGCTGGGCGTCCATGGAATTCAGCTGGGGGTAGAGGTTTGCAGGGCGAGGGCATGGATCGCCTCACTGGCCAGCTCCTGGCGCAGGGCTCCATACACCAACTGGTGCTGCCGGATGCGGCTCAACCCGGCGAATGCACCGGACACGACCTTCACCTGCAGGTGATCGCCACCTCCGGTGAGATCTTCCACTTCCACGGCGGCATCGGGCAGGGCCCGATGGATCGCCGCCTTGACCTGCTCAGGTTGAACCATCGGGCCGGCAACGGACCGGGCGAATCTAAGGGGCTCAGCCGCCGGCAGGGGCGGCCTGACCGGCGGTGTAGGGGGTGGCGACGAAGCCGATCTCCACCAGGCTCTGGTAGGCCTTGCGCCCTTCCTCGCTGGTGGGGGTCATCACCTTCACCACCTCCACCAGCAGCGGCACCGCCACCTCCGGCTGGTTCTGGCGGCGGAACACCGCCGCCAGGCGCAGGTTCGTCTGGGACAGCAGCGTGAGGGTGTCGCGACCCTTCTGATCCATCTCCCGCGGGATGCGGGCATCCAGGCCGCGGAACGAACCGCTCAGGTCGCGGTAGAAACCGAGCAGGCGGCGGCAGAGATCGCGGGCCTGGTCGTAGAGGGCGCGGGCGTCGTTGAGGCGACCGGCGGCGGCGGCGGCATCACCGCGGGCCAGCAGGGAGCGCACCGCCTCGAGGCTGAGGGGGTTGGTGGCCACGGCCGCGCCGCCATCGGCCTGCTGGGCCTGGGCTGGGCCGGCCAGCAGCGAGAGCGGCAGCAGTGGGGTGGGCAGCAGCAGCAGCGCCGGCAGGGCCACACGCAGGACCAGGTCGCGTCGGGAACTGCGCACGGCGCCGATCAGAACAGTGGCAGAACTTTAGAGGGGCTCGCTGGCGCGGCCTGTGATCCAGACGGCTCGACCCCTGCAGACGGCCCTTCGCCCAGGCTGCGCGCAGACCAGCCGCTAGGCCGCCTGCCGCCGCGCCTGCGCCAGCTGGGCGGCGGCCATGGCCTCCTGCTGGGTCATCGCCGCCGCCAGCGCATCGGTGAAGCGGCGGGCCCCCTCGCGGTCGGCGCTCTCCAGCAGCATCGGCGCACCGAAGCTGAGGGCGGCGCGATCGCAGGGCAGGGGCACCGGATGGTCGTAGGCGATACCCACCGGCACCACCGGCACCTGCACGCCCCGGCCGGCGGCCAGCGCCGCCAGCCGGGCCAGGCCCTGCTGCAGCTCCAGCGGCTCCTCGGCATCGCGACGAATCCGTCCCTCCGGAAACACCACCAGCTGCTCGCCGGCCTGCAGCAGATCGACGGCATGGCGCAGGCAGGCCAGCGACGGCCGGGCCTGGTTCACCGGAAAGCAGCCGAGGCGGCGCAGGAACCAGCCCTGCAGGCCCTGCATCTCATCGAGAGTCACCATGAAACGGCAATCGCGGCCGGTGACCCGTCGACCGGCGGCATAGGGCAGCAGCAGCGCATCCCAGCGGGCCTTGTGGGTGGGCGCCAGCAGCAGCGGACCGCCGCGGGGCAGCCGCTCCTGGCCGAGCACCGTGAGGGAGCGGAACCAGATGGGCAGGGCCAGGTCCTGGGTGAGCACCATCGCCACCGGCGCCAGCCAGGGGCTGATCCGGGTCTGCACCGCCCGCTGGGCCGTGTCCACGGGCGTGATCGCCGTCAACCGCTGCGGATCCGTCACGGCTTGAACGCTAGGCAGCTCGGCCCCATCCCAGGCCCGCCGGCGGGCAGTTGCCGCGCCGGCGGCCCGCGGCGGCGCGGCGGGCGGTCCATAGGATCCAGGTTTGAGCCCAGGAGCGATGGCCAGCCTCGGCGTCAACATCGACCACATCGCCAACGTGCGGCAGGCCCGCCGGACGGTGGAGCCGGATCCGGTGACCTACGCCCTGCTGGCGGAACTGGGCGGCGCCGACGGCATCACCGTGCACCTGCGCGAAGACCGCCGCCACATCCAGGACCGCGACGTGGAGCTGCTGCGCCAGACCGTGCGCAGCCGCCTCAATCTGGAGATGGCCGCCACGGCCGAGATGGAGGCGATCGCCCTGCGCATCCGGCCCGACATGGTGACCCTGGTGCCGGAGAAGCGCGAGGAGGTGACCACCGAGGGCGGCCTGGATGTGGCCGGCCAGCTGGAGAGCCTCACCGCTCTGGTGAGCCGGCTGCAGGGGGCCGGCATCGGCGTCAGCCTGTTCGTCGATGCCGACGCCCCCCAGCTGGAGGCCTGCGCCGCCAGCGGTGCCCGCTGGGTGGAGCTGCACACCGGCACCTACGCCGAGGCCGACTGGAGCCGGCAGCCCGATGAGCTGGCGCGGCTGAGCGAGGGCAGCTTCATCGCCCGCAGCCTCGGCCTGCGCGTCAACGCCGGCCACGGCCTCACCTTTCAGAACGTGGAGCCGGTGGCGGCGATCGAGGGCATGGAGGAGCTCAACATCGGCCACACGATCGTGGCCCGCGCTCTGGCGGTGGGGCTGGAGCAGGCGGTGCGGGAGATGAAGGCGCTGGTTCAGAATCCCCGCCGCGACCCCCTGTTCGGCAGCAGTCACCCATGAGCACCTACCACTTCGTTGCCGCCAGCGAGCGCTTCCTCACCGTGGAGGAGCCGCTGGAGGAGGTGCTGAAGGAGCGCACCCGCCACTACGCCGAAACCGACAAGCCGATCGATTTCTGGCTGGTGCGGCAGCCGGCCTTTCTGGAGAGTCCGGAGCTGAGCACCGCCGCCGCCGCGGTGCCCCGGCCGGCGGCGGCGGTGGTGTCCACCGATGCCAAGTTCATCACCTTCCTCAAGCTGCGCCTGGAGTTCGTGCTCACCGGCAGCTTCGAGGCCCCCAGCGGCAGCATCCCCGACGCCCTGGCCAGCGCCGCCTGATCCAGGCCGCCCTGATCAGGGCGGCCTGGATCAGGGCCCCTCAACTCAAACGGTCCCTCAGAACAGCCCGAAGAAGCGCCGCCGCGAGGGATCCCCGGCGGCCTCCTCCGGCTGACGCCGCCCCTGACCGCCGTCCTGCTGATAGCGCGGCTTGTCGTCGCCGATCGTCAGCAGGGCCTCCTTGTTCTTCCACCACACCCAGTCGCGGATCGGCGGCGTGTTGGCCAGCTGCTCGCGGGTGAGGCCGAGGCCGAGCTTGCTGGAGGCCTCGAGCAGCACATCGAGCATCGCCTCGCCATCGCTGCAGCGGGCCAGGGCCTCATTGGTGCGCTTGGCGCCGTTGAGGGCCTTGACCAGGGCATTCACCCGCTGACCCACCGGCAGGTTCTGCAGCTCCATGGCCGCTCCGCATGCACACTGCGCCGACCGTACCAAGCCTGGAGGTGGTGACAACGGCACCGTCGCCGTGCAGAGTGGTGCTATCGCATGGGTCCGATGACGCCCCCCAGCCGTCCCGCCCGTCACTGGGTCATCGGGGACGTTCATGGATGCGCTGATGCCCTGCAGCGCCTTGTGCGGCTGCTGCCCGCCGGCGATCGATTGGTGCTCTGCGGCGACGTGATCAACCGCGGGCCGCACATCCTGCGCACCATGGACTACGCCTGGAGCCTGGTGCAGAACGGCCGGGCCGTCTGGCTGCGCGGCAATCATGAGGCCGATCTGGTGGCCGCGCTGGACCGCGAGGATCCCGAGGCCGAGCGCAGCCTCGCCGGCTGCGACACCTACCGCCAGCTGGGCGACCGTAGCTGCCGCCGCTGGCATCAACGGCTCGACAGCCTGCCGACCCTGTACCCCGGCCGCCGCTGGGTGGCCACCCACGCCGGCTTCGATCCCGACAGCTGGCTGCCCGACCTGCGCATCCGCCAACCCTTCTGGCAGGCCTACGACGGCCGCTTCGGGGAGGTGGTGGTGGCCCACACCCCCGGCCACCGCGTGCGGCGCCACGGCGAGATCGTGCTGATCGACACCGGCGCCTGCTACGGCGGCGAACTCACGGCCTACTGCCCCGAAACCGGAGAGGTGCAGCAGGTGCCCGGGCCGCGCCACTCCCTCACCCGGCCGATGCCGGAGCAACCGATCTCCCCCTGGAGCGCCCTGGAGCGCTGCCTGCGCTGAGCCGGATCCGCCGCCTTGCTCACCGTCTTCCGCAGCAACAGGGCTGAGTGGCTGGCGGAGCTGCTGGCCGCCCAGTTGCGCACCACCCCCCCAGGCCCCCTCGACACCGTTCAGGTGGTGGTCAACACCTGGCCCACCAGCCGCTGGCTGGGGGAACAGCTGGCTGAACACCTGGGGGGCATCACCGCCAACATCCGCTTCCCCTTCCCCGGCAGCCAGCTGCGCCGGCTGGTGAACGCTGTGCTGGCCGATGCCCCGGCCGACCGTGATCCCTGGCGCGCCAGCGAACTGGTGTGGCCGGTGCTGGAGCTGCTGCCGCAGCTGGTGGAGCAGCCCGCCGGCCGCAGCCTGCGGCACTGGCTGGAGCAGCGCCGCGGCCTGGCCAGCGGCAGCGCCGAGCAGCTGGATCTGGGGCGCTGGCAGCTGGGGCGGGCCATCGCCGATGCCCTCGACGACTACGCCCTCTACCGGCCCGATCTGCTGGCGAGCTGGTGGCGCGGCGAGGGGGGCGACGCTGGCGGTGAGCCGGCGCCCGATGGCGAGGACGCCTGGCAGCCGCTGCTGGTGCAGCTGCTGCGCCAGCGGCTGCAGGTGCAGCCCTTCGGCCTCAAGGTGCTGACGGTGATCGAGCAGCTGGAGCGCGATCCGGCGGCGGCGCAGCGGCTGCTGCAGCTGCTGCCGGGCGGCAGCCTGCGGCTCTTCGGCCTCAGCAGCATGGCGCCGCTGCAGGTGCGGCTGCTGCAGGCGATCGGTCGCCATGCCGCGGTGGATCTCTACCTGCTCACCCCCGGCCCCGACCTCTGGCAGCGCTGCGGCAGCCGTCGCGCCGCCCTCAGTGACGCGGTGGCGCTGCAGCAGCCGATCGAGGGCGACTGGCTGCTGCAGGCCCCTGGCCTGGAGGCGCGCTTCGGTCGGCTCGGCGGCGAGTTCCAGCAACTGCTCGAGGGCAGCGGCGAGGTGGAGCTGGGGCAGTGGCAGGAACGGGATCTGTTCAACGACCCCACCGCTGGTGAACCCGACGCCGTGCTGCTGCACCAGCTGCAGCGCCAGCTGGCCCGCGGCGATTCGGCCGCACCGGATCGGCCGCTGCAACGCCAACCGGGGGACAGCTCCCTGGAATTTCACCCCTGCCCCGGCCGGCTGCGACAGGTGCAGATCGTGCGGGATCGCATCCTGCAGCTGCTGGCCGATGACGACAGCCTCGAGCCGCGCGACGTGCTGGTGATGACGCCCCAGGTGGATGCCTTCGCGCCGCTGGTGGCCTCGGTGTTCGGCGATCGCGAGGCCACCGGTGTGGCCCTCGACTGGCGCCTCACCGACCGCAGCCAGCAGAGCGAGGCGGGCATCGGCCGCAGCCTGCTCGATCTGCTGCAGCTGGCCGGCGAGCGGCTCACCGCCTCCGGGCTGGAGGCGCTGCTGGAGAGCAGCGCCCTGCATCAGCGCTTTCAGCTCACGGGCGACGAGATGGCGGCCCTGCATCGCTGCCTGCAGCAGCTCGGCTTCCGCTGGGGCCTCGACGGCCGGGAGCGAGGCGGTGACGCCACTGGCAGCCTGGCCTGGGCCTGCGACCGGCTGCTGCTGGGGCTGGTGCTGCCGGAACTGCCGGGCCTGGCGCCGGGTGGCGCGGCGCCGCAGGCCATCGGCCACAGCCTGGAGCTGGTGGGCCGCTGGCTGCATCTGCTCGGGCGGCTGCGCCACTGGCTGGGGCAGCTGCGGCGGCCGCGCAACTGCGCGGCCTGGGCCGACACCCTGCGTCAGCTGCTCAGCGATCTCTTTGGCGAGGGCGGCGAGCGCGACTGGGAGCTGCCGGCGGTGCTGGCGGCGATCGACGACTGGCAGCGGGCGGCGGCGGGCTGTGAGCTGGAACTGGCGGCGGCAGTGGTGGCGGCGGTGCTGGATGAACGGCTGGCCGCCGACTCCGGCCGCTTCGGCCACCGCAGCGGCGCCCTGACGATCAGCGCCCTGGAGCCGATGCGCGCCATTCCCCACCGGGTGGTGATGCTGATGGGGCTCGATGCCGGCGTGTTCCCTCGCCAGCGGCAGCGGCCGGGGTTCCACCGCATGGAACGGCAGCGCTTGCTGGGGGATCCCAACCCGGCCGACCAGGACCGCTACGTGCTGCTGGAGGCGCTGCTCTCGGCCCGCGACCACCTGCTGATCACCTGGAGCAGCCGCGATGAGCGGCGCGGCGAAGCCCTGCCCCCGGCCACGCCGGTGCGGCAGTGGATCGACTGGCTCAGCCAGCAGCTGCCGGCGGCGGAGCGAGAGGGGCTGGTGGCCTCCCATCCGGCCAATCCGCTGGAGCGGCGCAACTTCCTGCCCGCCGATGGCCGACCGGCCCCCTGCTGTGACCAGCGGCTGCTGGAGGCCCGCCGCCGGCTGGAGCAGCCGCAGCGGCTGCAGCCGCCCCTGCCCCTGGCCGCCTCCAGCGCGCTCAGCACGGCCAGCGCCTCGGCCCTGGGGCCCCCAGCCCCAGCCGCTCCGCCCCTGGAAGAGCAGGCCGCCCTCGATCCCTACCGGGAGCTGCGCGACTGGCTGGTGGCTCCCCAGGAGCACTGGCTGCAGGAGCTGGGGCT
>CBFHOT010000007.1:0-40396 GCA_965657465.1 Cyanobacteriota bacterium
AGCAGCGGTGAGAACAGCAGTCCGCCGCCGATGCCGAGCAGGCCGGCCAGCAGCCCCGCCAGCAGACCCACCGGCAGAAACGGCAGCAGCGTGATCAGGGCAGCGATCAATCTGTGCAAACCACGGCGCGTTGTTCAGCATCCCTGATGCCCCTCTCTCCGCCCCGCCCGCAGCCCTCCAGCCCAGCGCAGCCGCTGGCCACCCGGCTGCTGCCGACCTACCGGCTGGGCGGTGCCTGGCAGATGGCGATCGACGCCTGGCTGCTGGAGGCGGGCCAGCCGGCGCTGCGCTTCTACCGCTGGGCGCGGCCCTGCCTATCGCTGGGACGTCACCAGCGCCGGCTGCGGCCGGCCTGGCTGGAGCTGGCCAACGCCGGCGCGCTGGAGCTGGTGCGCCGCCCCAGCGGCGGCCAGGCCGTGCTCCATGGCGGCGATCTCACCTATGCCCTGATCTGGCCGGATGCACCGGCCGACCGGCGCCAGGCCTACCGCCTGGCCTGTGGTTGGCTGCAGCAGGCCTTCGCCGAGCTCGATCTGCCGCTGCGCTTCGGGGATCAGCCGGCCGGCCTGGCGGCCGCCAGCTGCTTCGCCACCAGCACCGCCGCCGATCTGGTGCATGCCGCTGGCGGGGCGGCGGCAGAAGGCTGCAAGCGCATCGGCAGCGCCCAGCTCTGGCGGCGCGGCAGCCTGCTGCAGCACGGCTCGATCCAGCTGCAACCCGAAGCGGAGCTCTGGCGGCGGCTGTTCGATCAACCGCCGCCGCGCCTGCCGGCCCTGGGGATCAGCAGCGACGAGCTGGAGCGGCGGCTGCGGCGGGCGGCTGAGCACCATCTGCCCCTGCCGGCGCCGCTGCTGGATCAGCCCCTGACAGCCAGCGAACTGACGGCCCTGGCGACGCGGCTGGGCGCCTATCGGCTCGACTGACGCCCATCGCCGGCCTCCACCTCACCGGAGGCCACCATCGAGCGCACCACCTGCGGCAGGGCCAACCCCAGGGGATAGGTGTTGTGGCGCCGGGCTGCCTCCATCAGCGGGGCGGGCAGCTTCAGACCCAGCCGCTCCAGCACCGCCTCCCCCAGCTCCGGACGCTCCAGGGTGCCGCTGGGCAGACCCGCCGGGCTGAGCACCAGCAGCCGCGGCACCTGGGCCTGCTCCAGCTGCTGCACCGCCTGCCAGAGGGGAGCGTCCTCGGCGATCGCCTGCAGGCTGCTGAGGGGCTGCAGATGGTCGGCCACCCGGTCGCTGTCCCAGCGCTGCACCGGCAGCTGCTGCAGCACCGCATCGTCGATCACGCCCTGCCAGCGCCCCCGCTGGCAGACCAGCAGCCAGTCGGGGATGCCGGCGGGACTGGGCTCAGCCAGCCGCAGCTGGCTGAGCTGCCGCAGGCTCAGGCCAGCCTCCAGCACGCGAAAGCGCCGACCGGCCGCTTCGCGCACCCGGAGGCTGCAGAGGGCCGCCTGCAGTTGCAGCAGTTGCTGCTGATTGCGCACGGCCCCGAGGCCGAACCAGCCGAGCAGCACCAGCCAGGCGCCGCCGAGACCGCCGCCGCGCAGCAACACCCAGACCCCCAGCAAAAGCGCCAGCCAGGCCAGCATCCGGCCACAGGCATTGGCCACCTCCACGCCGCGCCGCTGGCTGCCGCTCACCTGCCACACCAGCGCCTTGACGATCAGGCCGCCGTCGAGGGGCAGGCCGGGCAGCAGGTTGAACAGGCCCAGCACCAGATTCAGGCCCCCCAACTGCCCCACCAGGGCCCCCAGCCAGGGGTTGAGGTGGGTGGCGCCATGGCTGATCCCCAGCAGCGCTGCCGCCAGGGCCAGGCTCACCGCCGGGCCGGCGGCCGCCACCAGCAGGGCGCCGCGGGCGGTGCTGCATTCCCGCTCCACGCTGGCAACACCACCCAGCAGAAACAGGGTGATGCTGCGCACCTGCACCCCCTGACGCAGGGCCACCAGCGAATGGCCCAGTTCGTGCAGCAGCACGGACACGAACAGCAGCACGGCCGTGGCCAGCCCCAGACCCCAGAGGGCCAGGGGGCTGCCGCTGAGGCTGCGGCTGTAGCCCTGCTGGAAGGCCATGGTGGCCACCGCCAGGATCAGAAACCAGCTCGGGTGGATGCGCAGGGGAATCCCCCGGATCGTCAGCAGCTGCCAGCCCTCACCCACCGTGCTCTCCCTCGGCGCAGCCGCTGCACGGCTGTCAGCTCTGGATCCTAGAAACGGCAGGTCAGCCTCACCGCCCCTCCTTGGCCGCAGATCCCCAGCCCGGCTCCGGCGCCGCCCCCCTGCTCAAGATCTGCGGCCTGCGGGATGCCCGACAGGCGGCGGCGGTGGCGGCGCTGGGGGCCGATGCCATCGGCGTGATCGCCGTGGCCAACTCACCGCGCTACCTGGAGCCCCGGCAGCGACCGGCGTTGTTCGCGGCGGTGCGGCAGGCGGCGCCGGCCTGCCGCGGGGTGCTGGTGGTGGCGGATCCGAGCGACGCCGATCTGGAGCCGCTCGGGCCCGCCGGCGGCCATCAGGTGCTGCAGCTGCACGGCAGCGAATCGCCCGAGCGCTGCCGCCAGATCCGCGAACGCTGCGGCGGCGAGCTCTGGAAGGCGGTGCGGCTGCGCAGCAGCAGCGATCTGGCGGCTCTGGAGGCCTACGCCCCGGTGGTGGATGCTCTGCTGCTCGACGCCTGGGTGCCCGATCAGCTGGGGGGCACCGGCCATCGCATCCCGCTGGAGTGGCTGGAGTCCTGGCAATCCCCCCTGCCCTGGTGGCTGGCGGGGGGCATGGCGGCGGAACGGGTGGGGCCGGTGCTGCAGCGGATCCGGCCCGACGGCATCGATGCCTCCAGCGGCGTGGAACGGGCTCCCGGCGACAAGGATCTGGCGCGCGTGCAGGCGCTGGTGGAGGCGGTGCAACAGCACCGCAAGCGGCAGGATTAGGGCACTCAGCCCGCTTGCCGATGGCCCGCCGCACGACACCCCTACCCCTGCTGCTGGGGGCGGCCCTGCTGCTGCTCCCAGCCGCCCGCAGCCAGGATCTGGTGGGCTGCTCCCTGGTGGACGGGCAGCTGTCCTGCGTGCCGGGCGTCAGCAGCGATCCCCAGGCACAGATCCGGGCCCTGCGCAGCGAGATCGCCGGCACCCTGGCGGCGGAGAGCGCCGTGCAGCAGGACATCGACAGCCTGCAGAACCTGGTGCTGGCTGGCGAGGCGCGCCAGGGTGGCCTGCTGATGGCCAGCGCTGCAGCCGACGCCCTCGCCGGCCTGCCGCCCAGCGCCTTTCACTGGTATCGCCTCAGCCCAGGCGCCAGTGCGTGGGTCTGGATCGAGGAAGCGTCAGGACCCCGCTATCAGCTCACGGCAGCGGATGTGGGCGCCGAGGTGATGGTGGTGGTGGTGCAGCAGAGGAGCACCGGGGTGATGCGGGAGGCGAGCGCACCGCTCGGGCCGGTGCTCACCGGCCCCTGAACCGCAGGGCCAGCCTCAGGTGGTGAGCAGCGCTTCCTGCTGCTTCACCAGCTCGAAGAACTCGGCCTTGAGGCTGGGATCGTGGCGGAAATCGCCGCGCACCACCGAATTCACCATGCTGGTCTGCGGCTCCTTCACGCCGCGCCACTTCATGCAGTAGTGCTGCGCCTTCACCAGAATCGCCAGACCCTGGGGTTCGCAGAGGCGCTCGATTTCATCGGCCAGGATCATCACCGCTTCCTCCTGGATGTGAGGGCGGGAGAACACCCAGTCGGCCACGCGCGAGAACTTGGACAGACCGATCACGCGCTCACCGGGCTTGATCCCGATCCAGCAGTTGCCGAGGATCGGCACGAGGTGGTGGGAACAGGCCGAACGGACGGTGATGGGGCCGACGGTATAGATCTCGTCGAGCTGTTTAACGTTGGGGAAGCTGGCGATCTTGGGCTGCTGGTGATAGCGACCCTTGAACACCTCGTGCAGGTACATGCGCGCGACGCGCTCTGCCGTTTCCTCGGTGTTGTGATCGTTGTCGATGTCGATCACCAGGCTGCGCAGCAGCTCGCGCACCTTGCCGGCCACCTCGATCTCCAGCTGCTCGAGTTCACCCTCGCGCAGATGATCGGCGATGTTGTCGTTGGCCAGGTAGGGCACACCGCCAGCATTGAGGCGCTCGCGGATGCGCAGGCTCACGGGCAGAGGAGCAGCGTCAGGGGCGCTGCTGGAGCCGTTGAGGCTGCTGGGGAGGGTGGAGGTCATCGAGGTGCTCAGAGCGCGCCGGCGGCGGGCATGAGGGTGAGGTCTTCCACCACCTGGGTGGCGGGCTGTTGGGCCAGGTACAGCAGAGCTTCAGCGGCCCGCCCGGGATCAAGCATGGCACGCCGATCAAAGGAACTGTGGACCGTTTCGCTATCCCAGAGGGGCGTATTCACCGCACCGAGCGTGAGGGTGCAGACGCGGATGCCGTGGCTGCGCTCCTCCACCGCCAGGCAGCGGCTGAAGGAAGCGACCGCCGCCTTGCTGACGCAGTAGGCGCCCCACTCGGGAAAAGCGTTGTGGGCGGCATGGCTGCTGACGTTGATGATCAGGCCGGCGCCGCGCTCACGCATCGGCTGGAGCACGGCCTGACACACCTGGAACACCGCCGTCAGGTTGAGCTGCAGCAGCGCCTGCCACTGGGCCAGGGGCATGGCGGCGAGCTCGCCGGTGTAGGCCATGCCGGCGTTGTTGATCACCACGTCCGGGCAGCCGCCCTGCTGCAGCAGGGCGGCCAGCGCAGGCGCGACGGCCTGGGGATCACCCAGGTCGGCGCCGACGCTGCAGACGCTGTGACCGGCCTGGCGCAGCTCCTGCTCGAGCTCGACAAGATCCGCAGAGGGCCTGGCCAGCAGTTGCAGGCCATAGCCCGCCTCGGCGAAACGGCGGGCGCAGGCCGCGCCGATGCCCCGCGAGGCGCCGGTGATCAGAAGAGTGGGCAACGGTGAATGCAACGGTGAGCGGAGAACAGCGGCAACGGAACGCTGCTGCCTGATCCCGATGAAAACCTTAAGAGCTGTGGCTCGCCTCTGGGGATCCCTCCTCCAGGAACCGACCCATGCGGCGGAACTTCTCGTAGCGACGGCGGCAGAGCTCCTCGCCGCTGAGGGTTTCCAGCTGGGCCAGCTGCTCCAGCAGGGCCGCCTTCAGGGTTTCCGCCGCCTGCAGCGGCGCCCAGTGGTTGCCGCCCGAGGGCTCCGGCAGCACCTGATCAACGATGCCGAGCTGCAGCAGATCGGGACCGGTGATCTTCAGGGCCTCGGCCGCCACCGGCGCCTTGGCGGCATCGCGCCAGAGGATCGAGGCGCAGGCCTCCGGGCTGGCCACGGTGTAGACGCTGTGCTCGAACATCAGCAGTCGGTCAGCCACACCGATCCCCAGGGCGCCGCCCGAACCCCCTTCACCGATCACGGTGGCCAGGATCGGCACGCGCAGGCGGAACATCTCGCGCAGGTTCACCGCGATCGCCTCGCCCTGCCCCTGCTCCTCAGCCAGCACACCGGCATAGGCCCCGGGCGTGTCGATGAAGCTGATCACCGGCAGGCGGAAGCGATCGGCGTGCTCCATCAGCCGCATCGCCTTGCGGTAGCCGCCGGGGGAAGCCATGCCGAAGTTGCGCGCCACGTTTTCCTTGGTGTCGCGCCCCTTCTGGTGGCCGATCAGCAGCACGCCGCGATCGCCGATGCGGCCGACGCCGCCCACCAGGGCCTGGTCGTCGGAGCCGCGCCGATCGCCATGCAGCTCGATGAACTCATCGCAGATCACCTGGATGTAGTCGAGCGTGCTGGGGCGCTGGGGGTGGCGAGCCACCTGGATCTTCTGCGCCGGGGTGAGCGCATCGAAGATCTCCTTGCGCCGGCGGGTGGCCAGGGTCTCCAGCTGCAGCAGCTGCTGACTGACATCCACCTCGGAATCGCGCGCCAGCTGGCGGATCTGTTCGATCTGCTCCTCGAGTTCCACCAAGGGCTTCTCGAAGTCCAGCAGGGCGCGGCGGGCCATGGCGTGGCGGGGGCGTAGGGCGGGAGTGAACCGGGCTCAGGCGGTGGCCAGAACCGGCGTGGTGCTGTCGGCGGGTTCAAGGCCGAGGGCCTGGAAACCATGGCGCAGGGAGGCCTCACCGATGCGGTCCATCGCCTCCAGGGTGATGTTGTTGCGACCCCAGCTGAAATTGGTGTGCAGGTCCTCGAAGTCGAGCAGGATCGCCTCCGCGAAGCAGGCGAACATCTGGCGCTGCGGTTTGGCCATCTCAGCCACCTCCATCATCTGCCAGCCGATGTCCTGCCAGAACTCCACGATGCCGCCCTTGAGCACATGCACGCCGGGGGCGGCAGCCTTGCTGTCCAGATTCTTGGGATAACCCCCGTCGATCATCAGACAGGGTGATTTGAGGCGGCTGGTGTCGATTTCCAGGCCCTGGGGAAGGCTGGCGACCCAGACCACGGCATCGGCTTCAGGCAGGGCCTCCTCGAGGCTGAGGATGCGGCCTTCTCCGAGGCTTTCCTGGAGCTCCACCAGGGGCTGGGGGCGCCGCGCCACCAGCAGCAGTTCACCGACACCGCGGCGCTGCAGCCAGCGGCAGACGGCGCTGCCGATGTCGCCGGTGGCGCCCACCACGGCCACCTTGGCCTGGCTCAGGTCGATGCCCAGCTTGGGGGCGTTGGTCTCCAGCTGCTGGCAGATCACCCAGGCGGTGTGGGTGTTGCCGGTGGTGAAGCGCGGCCATTCGAGGCTCACGGCGCTGACCCGCTCCTCACGCAGCAGATTCATGTCCTCGAAGATGATCGAGGTGAACCCACCCAGGGCGGTGATGTCGATGCCGCTCTTCTGGGCCAGCTCCATGGCCTTGAGCACCTTGCGCTTGGCCGTCTTGAAGCGGCGCAGCATCTCGGGCACAAACACCGAATCGATGTAGGCCCCTTCGATCGTCTTGCCGGTGCGGCTCACCACCTGCACGCGCTCCACCAGCTGCGGCGGGGCGGCGCACCACATGTCGAGATCCCCGTCGGCGTACTCGTCGTAACCAAGGGAGCGGGCCTTGACCCGGGCCTCCTCGAAGCTGGTGGAGTGACCGATCAGGCCAAACATGCGGTCGCGGCGGGGGTGTTGCGGACGCTACATCCTGCCACGGGTGAGCCGACGACCGGCGGCGGCCGCGGGCTCACCCGGGGGGGGTCATCCGATCCGTGGGGCTCAGCCGACAAGGGCGGCGGCGGCCATCTTGGCGATCTCGCGACCGCTGAAGCCGATGTCCATCAACGCTTCCTGATAGGAGCTGAGGAAGTCGGCCATCAGGTCCTCCTTGTCCATCTGCAGCACAGCGGCATCGCCGGCCACCTGCTCGAGCATGCGGCGCACCAGGGGCAGGTTCTGGCGGTTGGCCTCGATCAGCTCCTCGCGCACGGTCTCGAGGTTGGCCTTCAGCCACTCCTGGCCGTAGTTGAGATGGGTGTATTCGTCCTTGACCACCCCCTCGGTGATCTTGCGGGCGAAGGGATCCGCCACCGGGATATAGATGTGGTAGGCGGAGATCGCGAAGGCCTCGATCAGGATCGCCTGGATCAGCAGGCAGGTGGTCACCTTGCCTTCGGCCAGCGCCGTCTGGAAGTTGTTGTGCAGAGGAGCGAAGAACTCCTTGGCAAAGGGCATGTCCGCGGTCACACCGAGGTTGTTGGCGCAGGCGGTGAAGCCCTTCATGTGCTTCAGCTCCATGCGCGCCAGCTTGGTCAGCTCGTCGGCCTGCTCCGGAATCAGGCTGCCGATGGCGATGTAATTGTCGTGGGCCTCCTGTTCGCCCTCGATCACGATCGCGTTGATGCGGCTGTAGGCGTCCTTGTAGGAGGCGCTGCTGAAGTCGGGCAGGCCGCTGCTGGCGGTCTCATCGCCGGTTGCGGGGGTCGCGGCGGAGGTCAGCGTCGCCATGGCGGCCGGTCACAGGGTCAGTGCGATTGACTGTAACCAGCGTCACCCGGCTTGAGTCGGCTGCGCCGCCGCTGCCGCCCCCGTCGGTGGCCAGTCGCTGACCAGCAGGCTCTCCAGCCGCGCGCACCAGCTCTGCACCAGACGTTCGAACAGGGCCTCTCCCAACGCGGCGCTGGCGCCCACGGCGTCGCCCACCACGCCGCTCCGGCTGAGATCGCCCATCAGCCAGGCGCAGGGGCTGGCCCCCTCCAGGCTCCAGCCCGCAGGCGGCGTTGCCGTCTGGCCGTCGCAGGGACGCTCGGGCCCCACCAGCTCCGGTGCCAGATGCAGCATCAGGCTGGTTTCCGCCAGGCCGGCGTGCAGCCCCTGCTCCAGCTCGAGCGGCGGGATCAGCTCCGCCAGGCCGGGCACACCGCTCCAGAGGAAGCAGGGCAGCACCGCCAGCTGCGGACTGCGGGCCCGCAGGGCCCGCGCCGCCGTCTGCAGCAGGGCGATCTGGCCGCCATGGCCGTTGAGCAGCACCAGCCGCTGGAACCCCGCCGCCGCCAGCTGCTGCCCCACCTCCTCCACCAGCTGGATCAGCAGCGGCGCCGGCAGGCTGAGGGTGCCGGCGAACCCCTGGTGCTCCGGAGAGAAGCCGATGGCCTGCAGCGGCAGGCGCCAGATCGGCAGTGCAGCTGGCAACCGCTCAAGTACCGCCGTCAGCAGCCGCTCGCTGAACAGGCCGTCGGTGGCCAGGGGCAGCTGCGGACCGTGCTGCTCCACCGCCCCCCAGGGCCAGATCACGGTGCTGCCCGGGGTGGCCGCCGCCGCCGCCACCGCGGGCCAGGGCAGATGGGCAAGCTGACGATTGTTCGGCATCGGCCAGGGACCGGATCCCTACAGTGTGGAACTGACAGCCCCCCGTGGAGATGGCCGGATCCGGCAAGCAACCGCCCGCATCCTCAGCCCGGCCTGTGCCCCCCGGCGCGCCTCGCTCCCAGGCGCCGGCGCCGGTGCGCAAGCCGCCTCAGGTGCTGATGCTGAAAAAGGACAAGAACGAGCCGGCCCCTGAGGCCAGCGCCGAACCCCCGCTGGCTCCGACAGCGCCTGCGGCTCCTGTGGCCCCGGCCGCCGCTGCACCGAACACCGCCCCAGCCCCTGCCGCTGCAACAGCCGCCGCGCCAGCGGCCGCCCCGCAGCGCCGCAGCGATGCCGAGCTGTTCGACATGGGCGAGATGGAGGGCCTGACCATGGCCGATCTGCTCGGCCCCGATCCGGGCCGCGGCGGCCAGCGGGGCGGCCAGCCGCGCTCCGGTGCGGCCCGCCAGGCCGGATCCGCCGCGCCCCAGCCCGCCAAGGTGGTGAGCCGCAGCGTCGACGATTTCGATTTCGATGCCGAGGCCTTCCTGGCGGCCCTCGACGAACAGGACTTCGTCGGCACCACCGGTGAGGTGGTGACGGGCACCGTCGTGGGCATGGAAAGCGATGGCCTTTACGTGGACATCGGCGGCAAGGCCCCGGGCTTCATGCCCAAGAAGGAATGCGGCCTGGGGGTGATCACCAACCTCAAGGAGCGCTTCCCCCGCGGCACCGAGGTGGAGGTGCTGGTCACCCGCGAACAGAACGCCGACGGCATGGTGACCGTCAGCGCCCGCGCCCTGGCCCTGCGCCAGAGCTGGGAGAAGGTGCGCCAGCTGGAGAAGGACGGCAAGGTGGTGCAGGTCAAGGTCAATGGCTTCAACCGCGGGGGCGTCACCTGCGATCTGGAGGGCCTGCGCGGCTTCATTCCCCGCTCCCAGCTGCAGGAGGGCGAGAACCACGAGGCGCTGGTGGGCAAGACCCTCGGCGTCACCTTCCTGGAGGTGAATCCCGACACCCGCAAGCTGGTGCTCTCCGAGAAGAAGGCGGCCACCGCCGCCCGCTTCGCCGAACTGGAGGTGGGGCAGCTGGTGGAGGGCGTGGTCGCCTCGGTCAAGCCCTACGGCCTGTTCGTCGATCTCGGCGGCATCAGCGGCCTGCTGCACCACAGCTGCATCAGCGGCGCCCAGCTGCGCGATCTGCGCGAGGCCTTCGACCAGGGCGATCGCGTGCGGGCTCTGGTCACCGACCTCGACCCCGGCCGCGGCCGAATCGCCCTCAACACCGCCCTGCTGGAAGGCCAGCCCGGTGAGCTGCTGGTGGACAAGGAGAAGGTGATGGCCGAGGCCGCCGATCGCGCCAATCGCGCCCGCTCTCTGCTGCGTCAGCAGGAGCAGCAGGGCGCATGAGCGCAGCCCGCGTCGCCGGGGCCGCCATCGGCCCCGACTGGGAGCTCGACTACTACTCCCGCCCGATCCTGGAGCCCGACGGCAAGAAGCGCTGGGAGCTGCTGATCTGCTCCACCCCCGAGGTGGGGCCCGGCGGCCAGGCCGCAGCGGAACCCTTCCGCTGGGTGCGCCGCTGCCCTGCCGCTGAGGTCAATTCGATCTGGTTGCGCCAGGCGTTGCAGGAGGCCCTGGCCGAAGCGGCCGCCGCCGGCCTGGCGCCGCCCCGCCGCCTGCGCTGCTGGCGCGCCTCGATGCGCACGATGGTGCAGCGCGCCGCCGAGGGGCTGGGGATGGAGCTGGTGCCCCGCCGCCGCACCTATGCCCTGGTGAGCTGGCTGCAGGAGCGGGAACAGCAGGTGTATCCCGCCGAGGAGGGCTACATGGCCGGTCCGCTGGCCCCGCCCCCCCAGCCGATCCGTCCGGTGCCGGTGCCCCTGCCTGAGGCCGCCCGCGGTGAGCGTTGGGCCTGGGCCACCCTGCCCCTGGAAGCCCTCGCCAGCGCCCTCGACTGGGACTGCGGCTTCCGCTCCCTGGTGCCCCTGCCGGCGGAACTCAATCCCCAGGCGCCGGTGCCCGGCATCCGCCTGTTCGGTGGCCCCCGCGCCCTGGCGATCGCCGGCTGGCTGGCTGGCCTTGAACCGGTGCGGCTGGAGATCGATGGCCGGCAGCTGGTGCTCGAGGCCGGTCTGGAGGATCGCTGGCTGATGGCCAGCCTGCCCGAACCGGAGGCCGATGCCGCCGCGGAGGCCTTCGCCAAGGCCCGCGAGCAGGCCGGAGGCCTGCAGTTCCTGGCGGTGCAGGGATCCGAACAGGATCAGCAGTTCGAGGGCTTCTGGCTGTTGCGCGATCTGCCGGATGCCTGAGCCAGTGCGCAGCGGCCATGGCTGAGGCCGTCGACGCCCCCTTCGATCGCCCCGATGTGGGCTTCAACGCCCTGCCGGGGTGGACCTGGGTGGGCTGCTACGGGGGCTACTACCTGCAGGCCGATCTGCTGGCGGCCTTCGAGCATGGCTTCTTCAACCGTCAGTGGCAGGGGCGGGGCCCGGACGTGCTGGCGGGCTATGTGAGCGCCGGGGTGAGCGTGCATCGCCCCCAGCAGGTGCATGGCGCCCTGGTGCTGCCGGCCAGCGCCGCCGCCGCCGAACCCTGGCCGGAGGCCGATGGCCTCTGCAGCGATGCGCCCGGCCAGAGCCTCTGGGTGTGCGGCGCCGATTGCACGCCGGTGCTGCTGGCCGATCCCCGCAGCGGCCGGGTGGCGGCCTGCCATGCCGGCTGGCGCGGGGTGGCGGGCCGGATTCTGGCCGAGGCGGTGGGGCAGCTGCAGCGGGCGGGGGCCCGGTCGGAGGAGCTGCTGGTGGCCCTGGGCCCGGCGATCAGCGGCGCCGCCTACCAGGTGGAGCAGGCGGTGGCGGAGCAGGTGGCCGCCGGCCTGCTGGCCGAGCCGGCCACGTCGCTGCAGCGCCTGCACCAGGCGGGCGCCCTGCTCGAGGATCCCGAAACCGGCCGGGTGCGTCTCGACATCCGCCAGGCGGCCCGGCTGCAGCTGCAGGAGCTCGGCATCCCGGAGGCCCAGATCAGCCTCTGCCCCCTCTGCACCCACGCGGAACCCGAGTTGTTCCACTCCTGGCGCCGGGACCAGGTGAAGGCGGTGCAGTGGAGCGGCATCGTCGCCCAGGGCTGATCCGGGCCGCGGCCCCCGAGCTGAGCCCTGGCCGGCTCAGCGGCCCTGCTCCGCCGACCAGAGACTGAGCTGGATCGCACCATCGCTGGCAGCAGCTCCACGGCGGCGGCCCCGCCGACTGCTGCTGCGGCTGCCGGCGGCAGCCGAGCTGACGCCGGAGCGAAACCAGCTGCGCAGCTGCTGCCGCTGCGGCAGCTCCAGCTCGGCCAGGGGCACGGCGATGGGCTCCAGGGGTGGGTTGGGCTGGGCGCACCAGGCCGGCGATGGCCCCTGCCCCCCGCCGAAGGGGCTGAGATCGGCCGGCAGGGGGGAGTAGCCATCCGGCCGCCAGCGCCGGCGCTGACGCTCGAGAGTCTCCAGCCGCAGTTGCCTGGCCTGGTGGTAATCGAGCAGCGGTCCTGGATACTCCGCCATCGGTGGCGGGCTGCCCAGCTGATCGTTGGTGAGGTCGGCCAGTTCCGGTAGCCAGCGGCGGATGAACAGCCCCTGGGGGTCGCAGCGATCCACGGCCACCTGGCCTGGATGGTAGATGCGGCTCCAGGCCTGACTGCTGCCCGCGGCGGTCACCCCGGCCTGCATCGCCCACTGATAGTGATCGATGCAGCAGTCGCCATCGAGCAGATGGCGCATGTAGTGCAGGGCGCCATAGCGCCAGTCGATGCCGCAGAGGTTCACCAGAAAACTGGCGTGAATGGCGCGGCTGCGGAAGTTCAGCTCGCGCCATCCCCCCTCCGCCAGCAGGCAGCGGGCGGCGGCATCAACGATCGGAAAGCCGGTGCAGCCCTGCTGCCAGGCGCAGTAGAGCTCCTGCTGCTGGGCGGTGAGCTCGGCGGCTTCCGCTTCAAAGCAGTCCCACAGCGGCCGCAGCTCCAGCTGCGGCAGGTAGCGGAAGCGCTGGGCCATGCCTGCTCCCCAGCGCAACCGGCTCACCAGCTGCCGCCAACTGCGCTGCTGGCCGCTGGAGCCGTGCTGCAGATCGCTGATGGCATGGATGGCGCGGCGATGGCTGATCACGCCGAACTTGAGATAGGGCCCCAGGCCAGTGGTGGCCTTGGCCGACGGCAGGCTCAACTGCCAGTGGTAGCGGCCGCTGGCGCCACTGCTGCAGAAGCGCGCCAGCAGGGCCAGGGCCGCAGCGGTGCCGGCCGGTGGCTGGGGCTTGTCATCCGCCACCAATCCCAGGGCCGCCAGCTGCGGCGGTTGCAGGGGAGCCGCTGGAATCGCCAGCGCCGGTGTGGCAATGCGACTCGGCGCCGCCAGCGGAGCGGCGGCCATCGCGCCATGCCAGAACCGCCGGTAGTCGCTGTAAGCCATCAGCTCACCGGTGGCGCCCGGTGCCTCCAACCAGTGCAGGGCGATGCCCTCGGCCGCCAGGGCCCGACTGATGCGGGCGTCACGCACACGACCGAGCAGCCGCTCGCTATCGCTGTGGGCCACCACCCCACGGGCACCGAAGCGGCGAATCACCGTCAACAGCTCCTGCAGCGGTTCGCCGTGGCGGAGCAGCAGGGCCGAACCGCGTTGGCGCAGATCCCGGTCGAGGGCCTGCAACTGGCCCAGCATCAGCTGCACCCGGGCCGAGCCGGTTTCGGGGTGGTGGAGTAATGCAGGATCCAGGATGAACAGGGGCAGCACTGGCCCCAGCCGGCAGGCATGGAGCAGTGCCGGGTGGTCATCCAGGCGCAGATCGCGGCGGAACCACAGCACGTGCAGGCTGGAGCGGATCTGCATCACCGCCTCAGGGAACCGGACCTGACTGACTGCTGCAGGTCTAAATGCTGCTGGCAGGATGCCGCGACCTTGCGGCAAAGGCCCTCGGCAGTCAATAATGCAGTTGTTGCATAATTCATTTCATGCTCACAGGCGCTGACCTCCTCGCCAAGGTCAAAGAGCTCGGGGACGCATCCAAATCCGACCTCGTTCGGGCGTGCGGTTATGTCTCCAATAAGAAGGACGGCACAGAGCGTCTGAACTTCACCGCCTTCTACGAAGCTCTGCTCAATGCCAAAGGCGTTGAGTTCGGTGGCGGCCCCAAGCTAGGCAAGGGTGGCCGCAAGCTGAGCTTCACCACCAAAGTGCAGTTCAACGGCAACCTGATGGTGGGCAAGGCTTACACCGCTCAGCTGGGCCTGCAGCCCGGTGATGAGTTCGAGATCAAGCTCGGCCGCAAGCAGATCAAGCTGGTGCCCCTCGGTGGTGCCGACGAGGAGGAGTGATCCACCCGGCGTCTCACTGACGGACCACAACGCCACCCTCTCTCGGCGGCCGCGACGCTGACTCTGCGTCGCGGCCATCACGGAAACCGCATCCCCCGCCAGCCTGATCAGCGCAATGCTGATCAGGCTGTTTCTTGTGGCTCCTGATGCAGCCCGATGGATGCAGCCGATGCCGGCAGCAGGCTGAGGGCCAGCTGTTCGGCCACCTTCAAGCCATCAATCGCCGCCGAAAGAATGCCGCCGGCATAACCAGCTCCCTCACCGGCGGGATACAGACCTGGTGTATTCAGACTCTGCAAGGTCTGATGGTGGCGCGGCAGGCGCAGCGGCGAAGAGGTGCGGGTCTCCACACCGGTGAGAAGAGCCTCCGGCTGCGCGAAGCCGGGTAGCTGCCGCTCGAAGACCGGCAGCGCCTCCTGCAGCGCCGCCACCACAAACTCCGGCAGACAGGGCCGCAGATCGGTGAGCGTCAGACCCGGCAGATAGGACCCCTGCACGCTCCCAGCCGCTGCAATCGCGTCGCCCTCGCCCTCAGCTCGGCTGGCACGGCCGGCCAGAAAATCTGCAAGCCGCTGCGCCGGTGCCCGATAGGTGCCACCGCCGGCCCTGAAGGCCTGCGCCTCCCAGTGCCGCTGGAAGGCGACCCCCGCCAGCGGGTCGCCGGGGTGCGCACCGTAGGGCTCGAGGTCGTCCAGCTCCACCTGCACCACGATGCCGCTGTTGGTGTTGCGCTCGTTGCGGGAGTGCTGGCTCATGCCGTTGGTCACCACCCGCCCCTCCTCCGAGGTGGCTCCCACCACCAGGCCCCCCGGGCACATGCAGAAGCTGTAGACGGCGCGGCCAGCGGCGCTGCTGTTGCCCTCGCCGCGGCAGTGGTGCACCAGCTTGTACTCGGCGGCACCGAGGCGCGGGTGGCCGGCGGCGCTGCCCCAGCGGGCCCGATCGATCAGGGTCTGGGGATGTTCGATGCGCAGACCGATGGCGAAGGGCTTGGCCTGCATCTCCACCCCCTGGCGCTGCAGCATCGCGAAGCTGTCGCGGGCGCTGTGGCCGATCGCCAGCACCAGCCGGTCGGTGGCCAGGCGCTCACCACCAGCGAGCACCACACCGCGCACCTGGCGGTCGACGGGATCCAGCTCCAGCCCCTCCAGCCGCGCCCCGAAGCGCACCTCACCGCCGAGATCCTCGATGCGCTGACGCAGGCCGCGCACCACGGTGGCCAGCTTGAAGGTGCCGATGTGGGGCCGGTGCTGGGTGAGGATCTCCGGCCTGGCGCCGGCCGCCACCAGCTCCTCGAGCACCTTGCGCACGTAGGAGCGCGGTTCGCTCACCTGGCTGTAGAGCTTGCCGTCGGAGAAGGTGCCGGCACCGCCCTCACCGAACTGGGCATTGGATTCGGGGTTGAAGGCGCGATCGCCCTTCCAGAAGCCGAAGGTATCGGCGCTGCGCTGTTTCACCGGCTGGCCCCGCTCCAGCAGCAGCGGCCGCAGGCCCATCTGCGCCAGCAGCAGCGCGGCGAAATAGCCGCAGGGCCCTGCACCCACCACCACCGGCCGCGGCCGATCCCCGAGCAGGGCCTGCAGAGCCGGCGCCTCGACCACCGGGCGGTAGCGCTCATCGGGGCAGGGGCGCAGCTGCGGATCAGGCTTGCGCCGCTGCAGCAGGTAGCGCTCCGCCGCCGGATCAAGGTCGAGATCGAGGCTGTAGACCAGCGCGATCGCCGGTTTCTTGCGGGCATCGACGCTGCGCTTCACCAGCCGGTGGCCGCGGAGCTGCCCTAGCCGCAGATGCAGACGCTTGATGATCGCGGCTTCCAGATCGGCGTCGCTGTGATCCAGCGGCAGTTTCAGTTCACTCAGCCGCAGCACCGCTCCGCCCCATCCATCCGAACCTTCATTCCAGCAGGTGTGCGGCAGCCCCATCCTGCCCAGGGTCGCGCCTGCGCACCCACGGCTGCATTGATGGCTCGGCACTGCCGCTGGCGGGGCCGCCTCTGATCTGCCGGGCCGGGTGCGGCTGATCGATCCCAAACCCGGCCTGGCCGACGGCGTGACCTGATCCAATCAGCCCTGCTCGAACGCTGCCACCCGCAGACGGGTGTCGATCACCGCATCGGGATTGAGGCTGATCGAATCGATCCCCTCCTCCACCAGGAAGGCGGCGAACTCCGGGTAGTCGCTGGGGGCCTGGCCGCAGATGCCGATCTTGCGACCGCAGCGCTTGGCGGTGCGGATCGCCAGCCGGATCATCTCCTTCACGGTGGCGTGGCGCTCGTCGAACAGATCCGCCACCAGCGCTGAATCGCGATCGAGCCCGAGGGTGAGCTGGGTGAGGTCGTTGGAGCCGATCGAGAAGCCATCAAAGCGCTCGGCGAAAGCCTCAGCGCCGATCACATTGCTGGGCAGCTCACACATCACGTACACCTGCAAGCCGTTCTCACCGCGCACCAGGCCGTGGCGCGCCATTTCGGCGAGCACCTTGTCGCCCTCCTCGGGGGTGCGGCAGAAGGGCACCATCGGGATCACGTTGGTGAGGCCCATCCCCTCCCGCACCCGCTTCAGCGCCCGGCACTCCAAGCCGAAGGCGTCGCGGAAGGCCGGCGCGTGATAGCGGGACGCCCCCCGCCAACCGATCATCGGGTTCTCTTCGCTGGGTTCGAAATCAGCGCCGCCCAGCAGGTTGGCGTATTCGTTGCTCTTGAAGTCGGAGAAGCGCAGGATCACCGGCCGCGGGTAGAAAGCGGCGGCGATGCGGGCCATCCCCTGGGCCAGGCCATCCACGTAGTAGTCGGCGGGGTTGGCGTAGCCGGCGGTGAGGGCGGCGATCGCCTCACGCACCTCGGCGCTGCTCAGCCGTTCGGGCTGCAGCAGCGCCATCGGATGCACCTTGATGTGGTTGGCGATGATGAATTCCAGCCGCGCCAGGCCCACGCCATCGCAGGGCAGCTGGGCGAGCTTGAACGCCTCCTCGGGATTGCCCACATTCATCAGGATCTGGGTGCGGGTACTGGGTAGATCCCCGAGCTCCCGCTCCTCCACCCGAAACGCCAGGGCACCGCGATAGACCCGGCCCTCATCGCCCTCGCAGCAGCTGGCGGTGATCAGCTCGCCATCGGCGATGCACTCGGTGGCATCACCGGTGCCCACGATCGCGGTGATCCCCATCTCGCGGGCGATGATCGCGGCGTGGCAGGTGCGCCCGCCCTGGTTGGTGATCACACCGCTGGCCATCTTCAGGATCGGCTCCCAGTCGGGATCGGTGCGTTCGGTGACCAGCAGATCCCCCGGCGCGAAGCGGCGGATCTGGGAGGGATCGGCGATGATCCGCGCCCGGCCGCTGCTCACCGAGGCGCCGATCGCCCGGCCGCGGCAGAGCAGCTCGGCACCACCGCCGCCGGGGCCCGCCTCCAGGTGCCAGCTGCGCAGCACCGAGGCGCTGCGGCGGCTCTGCACCGTTTCCGGGCGGGCCTGCAGGATGAACAGCTCACCGCTGGCACCATCCTTGGCCCATTCGATGTCCATCGGCGTGGGCTGGCCGCGGCGCTCGGAGTAGTGGCGCTCGATCGTGCAGGCCCAGCGGGCCAGCTGCAGCGCTTCGGCGTCGCTGATGGCGAAGCGCTGCCGCTCAGCCTCGGGCACCGCCACGTTGCAGGTGGCGCTGGCGCCGGGATGGCTGGGGTCGGCCGCTGAACCATGGCCGTCATCGGCATAGATCATGTGGATCGCCTTGCTGCCCAGGCGCTTGCCCACGATCGGGGCGTGGCCCTGTTCCAGGGTGGGCTTGAAGATCAGATATTCGTCGGGGTTCACCGCCCCCTGCACCACGTTCTCGCCCAGGCCATAGGCGGCGGTGAGCAGCACCGCGTCGCGGAAGCCGGTTTCGGTGTCGATCGAGAACATCACCCCGGAACTGGCCAGATCGGAGCGCACCATGCGCTGCACACCGATCGAGAGGGCCACCTCGAAGTGATCGAAGCCGTTGATCTGCCGGTAGCTGATCGCCCGGTCGGTGAACAGCGAGGCGAAGCAGCGGCGGCAGGCGGCCAGCAGCGCCGCCTCGCCGTGCACGTTGAGGTAGGTCTCCTGCTGGCCGGCAAAGGAGGCATCGGGCAGGTCTTCAGCGGTGGCGCTGGAGCGCACGGCCACCGCCGGATCCCGCTGCCCCTGCTCCTCACCCAGCTGGCGGTAGGCCTGCAGGATCGCCTCCTGCAGATCCAGGGGCAGCGGCGCGCTGAGCAGCAGCGAGCGGGCGGCGGCACCGGCCGCCTGCAGGGCGGCGATGTCATGGCCATCGAGGCCGTCGAGCAGGGCATGCAGCCGCTCGCCCAGGCCGTTGCCGGCGATGAAGTGGCGGTAGGCGTCGGCGGTGGTGGCGAAGCCGTCGGGCACCCGCACCCCCTGCTCGGCCAGCTCGCGGATCATCTCGCCGAGGGAAGCGTTCTTGCCGCCCACCTGGGGGATGGCATCGATGCCCACCGAGCGGAAGGGCACCACCAGCCTGGGGGCGGCCATGGGCGGAGCGGGCGGGCGGCTGGCGGAGGCGCCTGGGGTGCTGCCGGTGATCGTCATGACGGAGCTGCGGCCACCCGAACTCTGGCGCTGCAAGCCCGCTTCGGCCGCAACTGTGAACGGCACGCTGCGGCGGTGACAGCCGGCATTCGGTGCCACAGTGGTGTGTCACCCTTCCGCCGTCACGGTGTTCGTGTTCCGCTCCTCCTCCGCCTGGGTTGCCGCTGCTGCCCTGGCCCTCGCCTCTGCCCTGCCGGTGCCGGCGGCCCGGGCCCAGGCTGCCGCTGCCGGCAAGCAGGCCTCAATGGAACTGATGAGCGACCTGGCCCTGGCCGCTGCCGTCAACGTCTGCGAGCTGGCGGTGCAGGACAAGGTGGCCGTGCAGAAGACGGTGCTCTCCACCGCCAAGGCGATCACCTATGTGGTGAGCAGCAACTACGGCTCCCAGGTGGCCGGTGCCGGCAAGCTGGAGGCCGAGCAGATCGCCAACGGCTCGATCATTCAGATCGTCGGCCGGGTGAAGCAGGGCTGCTACGGCAAGCTCGGCGCCGCCGATAAGAAATTCGTGGACGAGGTGCTCGCTGAGTACCAGAAAGCGATGAAGAACCAGCCCAAGCGCTGATCGCTGCGTCCCCAGCCGGGCGGGGGCTGGCCACTCCCGGCCTGCTCCAGGCCGCACACAGCGCTGAGCGGCCTGATCGGCCTGGGCCGAGAGCGCTAGGCCTGTCGGTTGGGATCAGCCACCTCGCCACCGGCGTCCGCATCGCTGGGCTCAGCGTTGCTCTGCTCTGGCAGCAGCTGAGCCAACAGGCCGGCGGCCATCAGCGCACCGCCCAGCCCCAGGGCCAGGTTGCGGTTGGCCGCGGCCGGCCCCTCACTCCACACGGCTGACGCCAGGAAGGCGCCGCCCAGCAGCAGGGTCGGCACCAGCACGATGCCCTTGGCGGTGCGGTTGAGGCTCATCGGGATGGGTCTGACGGTATGGCTGAAGGGCCGCTGTTGTGGCGGTCTGACTGAGGAAGGCGAGGAGGCTGCCGCCGGCAGCGGTCAGCCCAGCGCCGGACAATCCGCCGCCGCGCTGGCGCTGGCCAGACCGGCGGCCACCAGGCCGCTGCCCAGATCCAGGGCCGCAGCGCTGCCCCGCGGCACCACCTGCACGCGGGCCAGCAGCTGGCCATCGCGCTGGCCCAGGGGCCGCAGGTTGACGCGGGTGCCACGCGGCAGCGCCTGGCGAAGCCAGTCCGCTGCGGCCGCCTCCTGCTCGGGGCTCACGGCCACGCAGCCGAGCTGCACCGCATAGCTGCGGTTGCTATCGCCCACCTGCAGCAGCGCGCCGGAGCGCACCTGCAGCACCTGGGCGGCATGGGCCGCGCCAACACCGCCCACCAAGCCGATCAGCAGCGCCAGCCCGCAGGCCAGCCGCTGCAGCCAACGCAGGGGAACGGCGCTCAGAGCTTGGCGCCGCAGCTGGGGCAGAACAGATGGGCGCTGGCCGTGCTGGAACCGCAGCTGTTGCATTGACGGGTGGTGTCGATCGCCAGTTCGGGATGGCTGGGCAGGCCCACCATCTGGGCATTGCTGGCACCCGGGGGCACCATCGGATAGCAGTTCTCGTTGCGGCGCACCTTCACCTCGATGAAGGCCGGGCCGGGATGGGCCAGGGCCGCTTGCAGCTGATCGCGCAGCTGGCTGCGCTTGCTGATCTGCACGCCGCGCACACCGAAGGCCTCCGCCAGCGCCGGGAAATCGGGCATGCCACCGGTCATCTCCGAGGCCGAATAGCGCTCCTCGTAGAAACTCTCCTGCCACTGGCGCACCATGCCCTGCCAGCCGTTGTTGAGCACCACCACCTTCACCGGCAGGTTGTACTGGCTGAGGGTGCCCAGCTCCTGGATGTTCATCAGGATCGAGGCATCACCCGCCACGCAGATCACCTGGGCGTCGGGGAAGGCCGTCTGCACGCCCATGGCGGCGGGCATGCCGAAGCCCATCGTGCCGAGGCCAGCGGAGCTGAGCCACTGGCGCGGACCGTTGTGCAGGAACTGGGCGGCCCACATCTGGTGCTGGCCCACATCGGTGGTGACATAAGCCTCGGGAGCCAGTTCCCGCAGAGCAACCACCACCTCCTGGGGGGCGATCTCACCTTCCGGAGCCGGCACCACCAGCGGGTAGTGCTGCTTCCAGCTGCCGATCCGCTCCAGCCAGGCCTGGGTGCGACCCTCGCTGCCTTCGCCGCTGCTGCTGGCCAGCAGGGCCTCGAGGGCCAGCTTCACATCGCCCACCACCGGCACCTCCGGCACGCGGGTCTTGCCCAATTCGGCGGCGTCGATGTCGATGTGGATCACCTGGGCCCGCGGCGCAAAGCCATCGAGCCGGCCGGTGACGCGGTCGTCGAAGCGGGCGCCCACGGCGATCAGCAGATCGCATTCGGTGACGGCGAAATTGGCGTAAGCGGTGCCATGCATGCCGAGCATGCCCAGAGCCAGCGGATGCTTCTCGTCGAACACCCCCTTGCCCATCAAGGTGGTGGTGACCGGCAACTGGAAGCGCTCGGCCAGCTCGAGCACCTGCGGATGGGCGTTGCTGCTGATGGCGCCGCCGCCCACATAGAGCAGGGGCCTGCGGGCCTGGCGGATCAACTGCAGCGCCGCGGCGATCGCCTCGGGCTGCGGCGGCTGGGGCAGACGGAAGCCCTTGGGCACGGCCGTGCCGGGCTCCACGGGCACGTAGTCGAACTCCTCGACGCCCACGTCCTTGGGCACATCGATCAGCACCGGGCCGGGGCGGCCGCTGGAGGCGATCAGGAAGGCCTCGGCCACGATCCGGCCGATGTCACGTGGGTCGCGCACCACCCAGGAGTGCTTCACGATCGGCAGGGTGATGCCGAAGATGTCGGTTTCCTGGAAGGCGTCGGTGCCGATCGCCGCCCGGGGCACCTGACCGGTGATCACCACCATCGGCACCGAGTCCATATGGGCGGTGGCGATGCCGGTCACCAGGTTGGTGGCACCGGGGCCGGAGGTGCCGAAGCAGACGCCCACCTTGCCGGTGGCGCGGGCATAGGCATCAGCCGCATGGGTGCCGCCCTGCTCGTGGCGCACCAGGATGTGCTTGAGCCAGCCGCGGCTCTCGGCCTTGTGCAGTTCGTCGTAGATCGGCAGGATCGCGCCGCCGGGGTAGCCGAAGATGTGCTCCACGCCATGGCGGCGCAGGGCGTCCATCAGGGCGTAGCCGCCGCTCACCCGTTGCGCGACGCCGGCTGGCTGCAGATCAGCGGTCGGGGCGGCGCCGGGATCGGCGGCGCTGGCAGCCGCCGTGCGATCCGCAGAGGTGAGGGGCGAGAGCGTCACGGCTGCAGCGGCCAAACACCTGGCCAGGGTACGAATGGGCCAACCCTAGGTGCTGGTGGGGCCTTTGGTTGGGGCTCAGCCCTGACCCTGACGGGCCCGGGCCATCGCCCGCAGCACCACGGCCGGATCGAGCCACTGCCCCCGGTGGCGCATCCCCCAGTGCAGATGGGGGCCGGTGCTGCGGCCGCTCACCCCCACATGACCGATCAGTTCACCGGTGCGCAGCCGCTGCCCGGCGCTGATCTGTACGGGACCGCTGCGGTAGGTGCCGCCGCTGACGCTGCCGGAGAGGTGGCAGTAGATGTGCTCGTAATGGCCGGAGCGGATCACCAAACCCAGGCCGCAGCGGTCGTCGTTGATCACGTCCTGCACCACCCCGCCCCACCAGTTGCGGATCGGGGATCCCATCGGCGCGGCGATGTCCAGGCCGTAGTGGGGCTCCACCCGGCCCCAGGGGCCGGTGCGGGTGCCGAAGTGGCTGGTGTAGCCGGCAAAGCTCACCACCGGAAACACGCCGCTGCGCCAGACGGTGCCGGCACTGCCCTCGGCGGCCCGCTGGGGCAGCAGCACCGGTAGCAGCAGCGCCGCCAGCAGCAGCAACACCGCCCGTTGCCGCGGCGGCCGACGCCTCAGCCCCCTCAGGCGCCGGGCGCGCCCGTCAGAGCAACCCCAGGGCATGCAGCGGGCCACGGCCACTGAGCAACTCCAGCAGGAAAGCGGAGAATCCCACCATCGCCAGCCGGCCGTTCCACACTTCGGAGCTGTTGTTCCAGCCCCAGGCCCACTTGTCCTGCGGGTAGAGCTTCACCTTGGTGGGCAGGGCGGCGGCCTGGTCGAGGTTCACCTCCGGCCCCTCCAGGGCGTGCTGCACCAGATCCGCCAGGCCGGTGATGAAGGCCGGGGTGGTGTCCAGGGCAGGCACCCGCCGGAAATTGGTGATGCCGGCTTCGGTGGCGATCTCCCGGTACTCGATGTCGATCTCTTCCAGCGTCTCGATGTGCTCGCTCACGAAGCTGATCGGCACCACCACCAGATCCTTCACCCCGGCCTGGCCCAGCTCATGCAGGGCGTCGTCGGTGTAGGGCTTGAGCCACTCAACCGGACCGACCCGGCTCTGGTAGGCCAGCGTGTAGGGATTGGCATGGCCGAGGTCGCGCTGCAGGCGCTCCATGATCAGCCGGGCGCAGGTCTCGATCTCCTGCTGGTAGGGATCGCCCGCCTCCTCCACATAGCTCTTGGGCACCCCGTGGGCGCTGAAGAACACATGGGCGGTGGCGGGATCGGGGCAGGCCTGGATCTCGCGGGCGATCAGCTCGGCCATCGCGCCGATGTAGCCGGGATCGTCGTAGTAGCTGCGGATGCAGCGGATCGGCAGGCGGGCGAAGGCCGGATCGGCCTGACGCAGCCGCTGCAGCTCGCGGAAGCTGGAGCCGCTGGTGCTGATCGAGAAGTGGGGGTAGAGGGGCAGCACCACCACCTCCTCCACGCCGTCGGCCTTGATGTCACCCACCGCCGATTCGGTGAAGGGATGCCAGTAGCGCATCGCCACGTAGCTGGTGGCCTCGATGCCGCGCTGGCGCAGGCTGCTCTGCAGCTCGCGCGCCTGTTGCTCGGTGATGCGCCGCAGGGGGGAGCCGCCGCCGATGGAGCGGTAGGCCGCCTGGGATTTACCGGCCCGCAGGCTGCTGATCAGCCAGGCCAGCGGTTTCTGCAGGGCCGGGTTGGGCAGCCGGATGATCTCCGGGTCGGCAAACAAGTTGTAGAGGAAGGGGCCGACGTCCTGGATCCGCTCCGGACCTCCGAGGTTCAGCAGCAGCACGCCAACCTTGGCCATGCCTTCCTTCCATACGGCGCACCGCGGTGAGCGTAACGCTGCCGCCCCTGCCCTAGCGGCCCGCGGCCGCGGCCGATAGGGTCAGCGCGCGCCCCGCCGCCCGGCCATCGCCCCCACCGGTCCGCTCGACGCTCCCCTTCAGGGCCAGACGCCAGCGGGAGAGCAGCAGCCCGCGGCGGGCTCTCAGCAGCCCTTTGCAGCGGTGGATGCGGCGATCGCCCGTCAGAACGCCGCCCTGGCCGTAGCCGGCATCGGCCTTCGGCTGGAGCGGCGCGGCCAGAGGCTGGGGCTGCGCGGGCCCCTGCCCTGCCGGCGCGGCAGCGGCAGCCTGCCGGTGCAGCGCATCAGCCTCGGCCTGCCGGCCAGCGAGGCGGGTCTGGAGCAAGCGATCCAGGCGCTGCGCCAGGTGCTGCGGGAGCTGCAGCTGCAGCGCTTCGACTGGAGCCACTGGAGTCGCCAGGGAGCGACCTCCGCGCTTGCTGCAGCCGCCACAGCAGGCGACAGGGCGAGCGCAACGCCGGCCGCCGCCGCCTCACCCCTGGCCGGGCCGCTGGAAGCCTTTGAGCAGGCCTTCTTCAGCGATCCGCGCCGCCGCCGCAACCCCGCCGGCAGCCGCACCACCTGGACGGCCTCCTACCTGCCCTACCTGCGCCGCCTGGAGGCGATCGCCGCGGCGGCGGCGCTGCCCGGCCCGCCGCCGCTGGATCTGCCGCTGCTGCTGCAGGTGCTGGAGAGCTATGAGCTGGGCAGCCGCAGCCGCCAGCAGTGCGGCACGGTGCTGGCCGCCCTGGCCCGCCAGCAGGGCCTGGAGCTGCCCGAGGACTGGCGCGAGCGCGCGGCCGGCTACGGCCTGCACCTGGCCCAGTTCCGGCGGTTGCCCAGCGATCAGCAGATCCTGCAGCTGCCGGAGGCGATCCCCAATCCGGCCTGGCGGCTGGTGTTCGGCCTGATGGCCACCTATGGCCTGCGCAACCACGAGGTGTTCTTCTGCGACCTCTCGGCCCTCGCCCCCGGCGGCGATCGGGTGATCCGCGTGCTGCCCACCTCCAAGACCGGGGAGCACCAGGTGTGGCCGTTCCAGCCGGAATGGGTGGAGCGCTTCGGGCTGGAGGTGCTGGGGGAGCAGCCCAACCTGTTGCCAGCGGTCTGCACCGATCTGCGCCGCACCACCCTGCAGCAGGTGGGGCGCCGGGTGGCCGAGCAGTTCCGTCGCTACCAGCTGCCGATCACCCCCTACGACCTGCGCCACGCCTGGGCCGTGCGCACGATTCACATCGGCCTGCCCGACACCGTGGCGGCGCGGATGATGGGCCACTCGGTGGCGATCCACACCCGCACCTACCACCACTGGATCACCCGCCGCGACCAGCAGCAGGCGGTGGATGCGGCCCTGGCCCGCCAGCGGGCGGCCTGAACACCGCTCGCCCTTGCCAGATTGGGTGCCCCGTCGAGCCGCTGATCCTGTGACCCAACCCCTGGAGGCCGCGGCTGACCGCAGTAGCGCCCTCGACAGCACTGCCCTCGACACCGCAGCTCTCGACAGCGCCGCCGCCGAGCTGGGCATGGGCGGCGATCTGGCGCCGGAAGCCGGTGCCGAGGCCTATCGCCGCCGCATGGCCCGCCGCCGGGAGGTGCAGCAGCAGCGGGTGGGGGAGCGCAGCCTGGAGAAGGGGCTGGTGCTGGTGTTCACCGGCGACGGCAAGGGCAAGACCACCGCGGCCCTGGGGCTGGTGCTGCGCAGCCTCGGCCATGGCGAGCGGGTGGCGGTGGTGCAGTTCATCAAGGGGGGCTGGCAGCCGGGCGAGGCGAAGGCGCTGGAGTTGTTCGGCGATGCCCTGGCCTGGCATGCCCTCGGCGAGGGCTTCACCTGGGAAACCCAGGACCGGGAGCGCGACCGCGCACTGGTGCAGACCGCCTGGCAGCGCTCCTGCGACTACCTGGCCGATCCGCAGCGCCATCTGGTGGTGCTCGATGAGGTGAACGTGGCCCTGAAGCTGGGCTATCTCGCCGTGGAGCAGGTGCTGGAGGGGCTGGCCCTGCGGCCGGCGCTCACGCACGTGGCCCTCACCGGCCGCGGCGCCCCGCCGGCCCTGCTGGAGCGGGCCGATCTGGTCACCGAGATGAAGCTGGTGCGCCATCCCTTCCGCGAGCAGGGGGTGAAGGCCCAGCGCGGCATCGAGTTCTGAGTGCATCCGTCCCGCAGCGCCTGCTGCGGGGCAGCGCCCGGTGGCATTGCTACGGTGCGACAAATCACCGGGGTCGATGGGTTACAAGCGCGTGCTCCTCAAGCTCAGCGGCGAGGCGCTGATGGGCGAGCAGGGCTACGGAATCGATCCGGCGATCGTGCAATCGATCGCCACCGATGTGGCGGCCTGCGTGGCCGATGGCACTGAACTGGCGATCGTGGTGGGTGGCGGCAACATCTTCCGCGGCCTCAAGGGCAGCGCCGCCGGCATGGATCGCGCCACCGCCGATTACGTGGGCATGCTGGCCACGGTGATGAATGCCATCACCCTGCAGGACGGTCTGGAGCGCGCCGGCGTGCCCACCCGGGTGCAGAGCGCCATCTCGATGCAGGAGGTGGCCGAGCCCTACATCCGCCGCAAGGCGATCCGCCACATGGAGAAGGGCCGGGTGGTGATCTTCGCCGCCGGCACCGGCAACCCCTTCTTCACCACCGACACCACCGCCGCCCTGCGGGCCGCCGAGATCAGCGCCGATGTGGTCTTCAAGGCCACCAAGGTGGATGGCGTCTACGACAAGGACCCCAACAAGCACGCCGACGCCCAGCGCTACGAGAGCCTCTCCTTCCTGGAGGTGCTCAGCAGCGAGCTGGAGGTGATGGACGGCGCCGCCATTGCCCTCTGCAAGGACAACGCCATCCCGATCGTGGTGTTTGATCTGTTCGGCCCCGGCAACATCGGCCGGGCCGTGGCCGGTGAGCCGATCGGCACCCGCATTCATCCCTGACCCCAGCCCGCCATGGACCTCGAAGCCAGCATGCGCAAGTCGGTGGAAGCCACCCAGCGCACCTTCAACACCATCCGCACCGGCCGAGCCAATCCGTCCCTGCTCGACAAGATCAGCGTCGAGTACTACGGCGCCGAGACACCGCTGAAGTCGCTGGCGAGCCTCTCGACCCCCGACTCCCAGACGATCCAGATCCAGCCCTTTGATCAGAGCTCCATCGGTCTGATCGAGAAGGCGATCGCCATGAGCGATCTGGGCCTCACCTGCAACAACGACGGCAAGGTGATCCGCATCAACATTCCGCCCCTCACCGAGGACCGGCGCAAGGAGCTGTGCAAGCTGGCCTCGAAGTACGCCGAGGAGGGCAAGGTGGCGCTGCGCAACATCCGCCGCGACGCCATCGACAAGGTGAAGAAGCAGGAGAAGGAGGCGGAGCTCTCCGAGGATCAGAGCCGCGACGAACAGGACAAGGTGCAGAAACTCACCGACAAATTCATCGCCGAGCTGGAGAAGCACCTGGCCGAGAAGGAGGCCGAGATTCTCAAGGTCTGATTCCGCTGCTCCCGCTCGCCGCCCCGCCCATGACCGCAGCGGCATGAACGCACCAGCCGACGGGATCGTCGATGTGATCGTGGTGGGGGCTGGCGCCGCCGGCGCCGCCGCCGCCGGCCAGCTCGCCGCCTGCGGCCGCTCGGTGCGAGTGCTCGATCAGGCCCACTTCCCCCGCGACAAGCCCTGCGGCGGCGGCATGGCCGCGTCGGTGCAGCGCTGGTTCCCCTTCGATCTGGCGCCGGTGGTGGAGGCGGTGATCGAGCGGGTGCGCTTCAGCTGGGATCTGCAGGATCCGGTGGTGGCGGAGCTGCCCGGCAGCTCCCCCTTCTGGATCGTGCGCCGCTCGCGACTCGACGCCTTCCTGCTCGAGCAGGCCCTGGCCGCCGGCGCACGCTTTGAACCGGGCGTGCGCGTCAGCGGCGTGGAACGCCGCCAGGGGCTCTGGCAGCTGCAGCTGAGCGGCAGCGCCGCAGGGCTGCAGAGCCGGGGGCTGCTGCTGGCCGATGGCTCCGGCTCGCAGCTGGCGGCGCCGCTGGGCCTCGGCCCCCGCCAGCCCCGCTATGCCAGCACGCTGTCGGTGGATGTGGAGCTCGCCGCCCTGGCAGGCGAGCCCCGGATCTTCAGCCCCGAACAGATCAGCACCGCCCATTTCGGCTTCGGCCTGGTGCATCAGGGCTTCTGCTGGGCCTTCCCACGCCAGGGCGGCATGAGCATCGGCCTGGGCAGCTTTCTGGGGGGTGGCCAGGATCCACAGGCGTTCCGCCGGGAGGCGGAGGCGGTACTGGGCCGGTTGCTGCCCAGCCTGGAGCTGCCGGCCGACGCCGGCGAGCGCCGGCTGGGGCGGCTGCGCATCTGGGATGGCCACCATCCCCTGCACGGCCGCGGCCCGGCCAGCGACGGCCTGCTGGTGGCCGGTGATGCCGCCTCCCTCTGCGATCCGTTTCTTGCCGAGGGGCTGCGGCCGGCCCTGCTCAGCGGCATCCGCGCCGCTGAAGCCTTCGATCGCTGGCTGGGCGGCGATGGCGAGGCCCTGGCGGGCTACAGCGCCAGCCTGCGCCGGGAGTGGGGCGAGTCGATGGCCTGGGGACGGCGCATCGCCCAGGTGTTCTACCGCGTGCCGCGGGTGGGCTATCAGCTGGGGATCAAGCGCCCCACCGCGCCGCGCCGCATCGCCCAGATCCTCTCGGGGGAGATGGGCTACGGCGACATCGCCCAGCGGGCGATCCGCCGGCTGCTGCTGCAGCGGGGCTGAGCCACAGGCGGGGTTCAGATGCGGGTGCAGTCCTTGAGCTGACGCAGGCGCTGATCGATCGAGCCCAGCAGCTCGATGGCGAACATCGGCGATTCCTGCACGGCGAACAGGAACTTCTCGCGGTTCATCACCAGCAGCCGGCAGGGGGTGATGGCGCGGGCATTGCCATAGCGGCGGTGCTCGCTGGTCACCAGGGCACCGGCACCGAAGACATCGCCGGCGTTGATCTGCTCATGGCCCTCATCGCCGTTCCAGCTGAGCTCCACCTGGCCCTCCAGCAGGCCGAACATGCAGTCGCCGGGTTCGCCGGAGCGGAAGATCAGCTCGCCAGGCTCCACCGTGATCACCTCACCGGTGCTGGCGAGGGCGCGCATGGTGTCGAGTGCGTTCACGGTGGACAGGCTCAGGCGAGGGGCCACTCAGTCTGGGGCCGTTTGTTCAAGATCAGGTGAAGGTCGTCAGAGCTGGGGCATGGCCAGGGCGGCGCCGAGGCCGCCGCGCACGTCCTCCGGAGCCAGACGGCCGTCCTTGTCGGTGTCGAGGGCATCGAACACCGCATCGCTGCCCAACCACTCCTCGCGGGTGATGCAGCCATCGCCGTCGAGATCGTTGAGCAGGAAAATCTCATGCACCGCATGGCGGAAGGCGGCGCCGCCCTCCAGTTCCGCCAGGCGGTGGGCCAGCTGCGCCTCCAGGGTCTCGATCGCCTTGCAGAAGCCACGGATGCCCTCATCGAGCTTCTCGCTGGCCATCGCATCGGCGGCCAGCATCGCCCGGAAGCCGGCTTCATCGAGATGCAGCTGGGCGTCGCAGGGGGCTGGATCGAAGGCGTTCAGCTTGCGCTCCAGCACGCCCTCACTGCTGCGCAGCTGATCGAGCAGCGCCGGCGAGATCGTGAGCAGATCACAGCCCGCCAGCTCGACGATCTCCTCCATGTTGCGGAAGCTGGCGCCCATCACCTCGGTCTTGTAGCTGTAGGTCTTGTAGTAATTGAAGATCTGGGTCACCGAGACCACGCCGGGATCCTCGGCTCCGGGATAGCTGTCACGGCCGGTGCTCTTCTTGTACCAGTCGAGGATGCGACCCACGAAGGGGGAAATCAGCGTCACGCCCGCTTCAGCGCAGGCCACGGCCTGGGCGAAGGAGAACAGCAGCGTGAGGTTGCAGTGGATGCCCTCGCGCTCCAGCTGCTCGGCGGCGCGGATTCCCTCCCAGGTGGAGGCCACCTTGATCAGCACCCGCTCGCGGCCGATGCCGGCCTGGGCGTAGAGCTCGATCAGCCGGCGCGCCTTGGCCACCGTGGCTGCGGTGTCGTAGCTGAGGCGTGCATCCACCTCGGTGGAGACGCGACCCGGCACGATCTTGAGGATCTCCTTGCCGAAGGTGACGCAGATCTCATCGAGGGCTTCGCGCACCACCGCATCGGCACCGGCCTCCGGGCCCACCGCCTGGCGCGACTCCCGCAGCGAGCGGTCGATCAGTTCCTGATAGGCCGGGATCTGGGCGGCCGCCAGGATCAGCGAGGGATTGGTGGTGGCATCGCGCGGCGTGAACTGCCGGATCGCATCGATGTCACCGGTGTCAGCCACCACCACGGTCATGGCGGCGAGTTGATCGAGCAGGTTGGCCATCGCTGGCGTCAGGAGCCGGTTGGGCAAACGCTAGCCAGGCTCTGACGCCTGCCTGCAGCGGCGAGCCACTGCTTGCGGGAATGGTCACAGGAGCGTGGCCGGTGGAGGAGCCGGCGCCGCCCTTCGCCGTCAGCCGTTGCCCGCCTTGGCGGGCGTGCGGCCGATCTCCTCCGGCCGGGAGGGCGGGATCTGCTCCAGCACCAGCAGGGCATCGATGATCTGCCGCGCCACCGGAGCGGCCACGGTGGAGCCGTAGGTGTTGCCGCCCTTCGGTTCATCCACCACCACCACCACCACGTAGCGCGGGTCGTCGATCGGCAGATGGCCCACGAAGCTGGTGATCAGGGCACCGGGGATGTAGATGCCCCGCTCGGCCTTCTGGGCGGTGCCGGTCTTGCCACCGATGCGATAGCCCGGCACGCGGATGCCCAGGCTGCCGCTGTTGGCCACCACCGACTCCATCCACTCCATCACCACCTTGGTGACCGCTGGATCCATCACCTGCAGACCAGCGCCACCGGGCGGTGGAGCCAGGGCGTCGCCGGAGCGCAGGCCGCGGGTGATGTGAGGGCTCACCAGCCGGCCGCCGTTAGCCAGCATCGCGTGCAACTGCGCCAGCTTCAGGGGGGTGAGCGAAAAGCCCTGACCGAAGGCCGCCACCGCCGGCTCGATCGGATGGGAGGTGAACATCCCCTTGGGCTTGAGCTCACCGGCCACCGCACCGGGCAGGTCGGTGTCGGGGCGGGTGTCGATGCCGAGCTTGTGCAGCCACTGCCAGAAGCGGTCGCGCTTCACCTTGGCCATCGCCTGCACCATCGCCACGTTGCTGGAGGCCTGCAGCACCGTGGGGAAATCGATCAGGCCGTTGCCCTGGCGATCGTGGTTGAAGATCGGCCAGCCGCCGATGGTCAGCTGACCGGTGTCATTGACCTTGTCGGTGGGCTTGATCGCCTTCTCCTGCAGGGCGATCGCCAGGTTGATCGGCTTGAAGGTGGAACCCGGCTCGTAGAGGTCCTGCACCGACCACTCGCGGAACAGCCCGGGGTTGTATTTCCAGAACTGGTTGGGGTCGTAGCTGGGCACCGACGCCAGGGCGAGCATCTCGCCGTTGCGCACGTCCATCACCAGCGCCGCCGCCCGCTTGGCCTTCCACTTCTTCACCTGATTGACCAGGGCCTGCTGGGTCACCTGCTGCAGCCGGGCATCGAGGGTGAGCTGCAGCCGCAGGTCGTCGCCGTAGAGGGAGCCCGCCGTCAGCCCCTCAGGCAGGGGCGTGCCATCGGCGCCGCGGCGCATGCTCACGGTGGTCTCGTGGCGTTGCAGATCGCTATCGCGGCTCTGCTCCAGCCCCGCCTGGGGGACCCGCTCCAGGTTGAGGAAGCCCACCACATTGGCGAACAGGGATCCCTGGGGGTAGATCCGCTGGGGATAGGCCTCGAGATCGAGACCGCTGATGCCGAGCTGCCGCACCCGATCGGCGGTGTCGGGGTCGATGTCGGTCTTGAGCTTCACACCGCTGCTGCGGCCGCCCATCGTCTGCAGCAGGCTGTCACGCGGCACCGCGAGCACCGCCGCCAGGCGGTCGGCCACCTCATCGGGGCGGCGCAGCTTCTGGGGATCGTCGCCGGGGAAATTGAAATAGCGGGGATGGGCCCAGAGGGTGAAGCGCTCCTCATCAAGGGCCACCAGGCGGCCGTTGCGATCGACGATCGTGCGCCGCTTGCCCAGGGGGCGCTGCGACTGGGTCTGGATGGCACGGGCCTTGCCCTGCAGGTTGGCCGTATCCACCACCTGCAGCCAGGCCAGCCGCCCCGCCAGCCCTGCCAGGCCAAGGCTGAGCAGGCCGTAAACCAGCAGCATGCGATGGGCTGGCGCCCGCTCAATGGTCACGACCCGGGTCGTGCGGCCAGGGCCTGCGGGCGGCCGGCTCGGGGGGCGTGACGAGCGGCGGGATGGTGCCTGGGCCATCTGCTCAGTATCCCGCCGGCACCTGACGGGGCTGAAGGCTGCTGAACAGGTTGTTGTCGCCGCTGCGCGGGGTGGCGGGGGCCGCGTGGAGATAGATCAGCTTCTCGCTACTGGCCGGCACGAGCCAGCCCGGCTTACCGGTGGCGCCCAGATAGTGCTGCTCCAGCAGGGCGGCAGCTTCCTGCAGGCGGTGCTCCAGGATCTGCGACGCCTCCAGCTGCTGATAGCTGTGGCCCCACTGGTTCTGCCAGTGCAGCGTCAGGCCGCTGAGGGCGAGCATGCAGATGCCGAGGCCGGCCAGGGTGCCATCGGCGGCGCGGTGCAGGCCCGCCAGCACGGGGTTGCTGCGGGCAGCCCGATCGCTGGAGAGGGAACCCTGAATCAGGGCGAGCGTGCGCCGCCGCCGACTGCCCGGAACCCTTGCAGCACCGGCGTTTCGGCCAGCAGCAGGCTGTCGCAGCGGATGGGTGGCGACCAAGAGCCCGGCCCTAAACTGCGTTAGTGAACCACCTGGAGGGGCCTCCAGCAAGGGTGAGGCCCGGTTTTGCCAGGTTTTCCTGGCATGGGGCTGCACCGCTCCGCTGTGTTGGCAGGGTCCCGGCTCATGGCGGGCAGCGGCTCAGGTCCACTCACCAGATTCGCCAACCAGATTCACTCACCAGATCTACCCAGCAGCACGTCCCCTCAGGAGAGCAGCAGCAGGTTGCTGAAGGTGAGGCCGTTCCAGAGGGCGTGCATCAGCACGCAGGGGGCCAGCCGGCCGCTGCGCAGCCGCAGCCAGCCCAGCCCCAGGCCCAGCAGCAGCAAGGGCAGCAATTCGCCGAGGCTGAGATGCGCCAGAGCGAAGGTAAGAGCGCTCATGCCCACCCCCGCCCAGGCCCCCCAGCGGCGGGCCAGCACCGGCAGCAGCACGCCGCGGAACAGGGTCTCCTCAAACAGGGGTGCCAGCACCACGGCCGTGAACCCGAAACAGCCCAGGGCGATCGGGTCGCCGGCGGTGAGCACCAGCTCCAGCAGCGGATTGCTGCCGCCCGGATCGCCCACCACCTGCTCCACCAGCCAGCCGCCGAGCGACACCACCGGCAGCACCATCAGCACCTGACTCACGGCCCGGCGCAGGGCACCGGCCAGGGGTTGCCAGCGCCACTGCAGCCAGCCCCCCGGCGGCGGCTCCTGCTGCAGGCCGGCCAGCTGCTGCCGCAGGATCAGCAGCGGCGGCACCATCAGCCCTGCGTAGGCGATCAGCACCTGCAGGCCCTGCTGCCGCACCGGTGTGGCCGCCAGCGGCGCCAGCAGCCACTGACTCAGCGGCGCCAGCAGTAACGGCACGCTCAGCTCGCCCAGCACCACGAAGCCACCGGCGATCAGCAGCGTCACATCGAGCAGATCCAGCGTTGGGCCCAGCAGGGGAGCCACGGTGATCCGCCCCCGCCAGCCGAGCCAGAGCTCGCGCAGCAGCAGCCCTAGGCCGACCAGCAGCAGCAGCGCCGGCAGGGCGCTCACCCCCAGCAACCGCCAGGCGGCCTGGCGCTGCAGCGCCGGCTCACCGCAGGCGCTGCCGGGGGGCTGCAGGGCCTGGCAGAGCAGCTGCCGGTTGAGGGGGCTGGCGCTGGCCCGCCAGGGGGCGATCAGGTCGGCAACGGCTTCGTCGTTGCGGCTACCGGCAGCGCCCCCATCGCGCTGGCGCTGCTCCAGGGCCGTCAGCAGCGGCCGCTGCTCAGGGGGCACCTGCGGCTCCAGCCGCCGGAGGTTGGCGCGGGCCGCAGCGGCATCCCCCCGCTGGCTCTGCAACAGCGCCAGCTGCAGCAGGGCCTCGGGCTGGCCCGGACCCGGATCGGCCTGCAGCTGGGCCTGCAATTGCTGCTCCAGCTGCGTTGCGGCCTGCTCACCATTCAGCAGCGGCTGCAGCGGAGCCGGCAGGGCCGGTGCCGCCAGCAGCTCCAGTTGCAGCTGGCGGCGGGTGAGGGCATCTCCCACCGATGGCCGCTCCAGGCTGCCCACCAGTCCGTTCAGCCAGAGCAGGGCGCAGAGGGCAAGGCTGAGGCCCGCCAGCAGGGCTTTCCAGCGGTTACCCGGGCCCTGGCCGCGGCCGGGTTCAGAGACGCTCAAGGCCGGTTCCGTTGGCAGTCATCCGGCCGATTCTCCCCTGCTCGAGGTCGGGGCAGGGGCGCAGGAGACGGTGGCCATTGGCCAACAGGCGCTCCCATACGATGGCCCGGCGCAGCCCCGAGTCCGTGTCCCTCCGGATTGTGCTGGTCCGCCACGGGCTCAGCAGCTTCAACGTCGAGCACCGGATCCAGGGGCGCGATGACCTCTCCGAGCTCACACCAGCCGGTGTCGAGCAGGCCCGCGCCGCCGGTACGGCCCTGGCGGATCTGTGCTTCGCGGCTGTGTACAGCTCGCCCCTGCGCCGGGCGGCCGACACCGCTCGCCAGCTGCTCGAGGCCCAGGGTCAGGGCGCCGTGGCCGAGCACCACAACGATCTGCTGGAGATCGATCTCGAACCCTGGAGCGGCCTGCAGCGCAGCGAGCTGCGGCAGCGCCACCCCGAGCAGGAGGCCCTCTGGCGCAGCGCGCCGCACACCCTGGAGCTGCAGCGCGCGGATGGCAGCCGCTACCAGCCCCTGCCCGAGCTGATGCAGCAGGCGGACCGCTTCCGCCAGCTGCTGCTGGAGCGCCATGGCGACGCCCTCGATGGCCCCGACCAGAGCGTGCTGGCGGTAGGCCACAACGCGATCCTGCGCTGCCTGGTGCTGTCGCTGCTGGGGCTGGAGGCCGATGGCTTCCGCCGGCTGCGCGTCGACAACGGATCGATCTCGGTGCTCAACCTCAGCCGCGGCGTCGATGGCGGCGTGGCGGTGCAGGTGGAATCCCTCAACGGCACCGCCCATCTGGGTGAAGCCCTGCCCCCCCGCGGCGCCGGCGCGCGCCTGCTGCTGGTGCGCCACGGCGAGACTGACTGGAACCGCCAGGGGCGCTTCCAGGGGCAGATCGACATCCCCCTCAACAGCAACGGACGGGCCCAGGCGGAGGCCGCCGGCGCCTTCCTGGCTCAGGTGAGCATCCAGCGCGCCTACACGAGTTCGATGGCCCGTCCCCGCCAGACGGCCGAGGCGATCCTGGCCGCCCATCCCGGCGTGCCGCTCACCAGCTGCCGCGGTCTGGTGGAGATCGGCCACGGTCTGTGGGAGGGGCGGCTGGAGTCGGAGATCGCCGAAGGCTGGCCCCAGCTGCTCGACGACTGGAAGCGGGCGCCGGAGACGGTGCAGATGCCCGAAGGCGAGACCATCCAGACGGTCTGGGAGCGCTCGGTGCAGAGCTGGACCACCATCGCCGGCAGCCTCGATCCCCAGGAGACCGCCCTGGTGGTGGCCCATGACGCGGTCAACAAGACGATCCTCTGCGCCCTGCTCGGCCTCACCCCGGCTGACATCTGGGCGATCAAGCAGGGCAACGGTGGCGTGACCGTGGTCGACTACCCCAACGGCACGAGCGGCACTCCGGTGGTAGCCGCGATGAATCTCACGGCTCACCTCGGCGGCGTGCTCGATCGCACCGCAGCCGGCGCCCTCTGACCCTGATGGCAGCCCCCCTCTGGCTCAGCCAGCTGGAGCTGCTGGTCGGCCCCGGCCAGCCCCTGCAATGCGGCGATGCCCTGATCAATGCGCAGGGGCATCTGGAACTCTGGGGCGAAGCCGCCGGCATCCGCGCCGCCAGCCTGGGCCTCAGCCCCATTCCCCTGCCGGGCTGCCTGCTGGCGCCACCCCTGGTGGATCCCCACAGCGCCCTGGAGCAACCCTGGGGCCATGGCGTCGAGACGCTGGACAGCCTGCAGCGCAGTGCGGCCGCCGGCGGCTACGGCACCGTGGCGCTACTGCCCTGGTCCAGCCCCTGGCGCGATCGCCCCGAGCGGCTGCAGGGACTCAGCTGGCCCGCCCCGCTGCAGCTGCATCTCTGGGGCAGCCTCAGCCGCGATGGCTTGGGCGGCGATCTGGCTCCCCATGCCGATCAGCTGATGGCCGGAGCCATCGGCCTGGCCGGTGGGCCGGATCTGCCGCCGCTGCCGCTGCTGGAGCGCACCCTGCTGCTGGCGGAGATGGGGGAGCGGCCGGTGCTGGTGGCACCCCGCAGCCCCGAGCTGAGCACCGGCGGCTTTGTGCGGGAAGGGGTCGAAGCGCTGCGGGCCGGCTGGCCCACCGATCCCCCGCTCAGCGAGGTGCTGCCCCTGCAGGGTCTGCTCGCCCTGGCGGCGGCCCGGCCGATGGCCCGGCTGGCCCTGATGAATCTGTCCACCGCCGCTGCGGTGCAGCAGCTGCGGGCCTGGGCGGGCCCCGGGGTGCGGCCGGCCGCCAGCGTCAGCTGGTGGCACCTGCTGGCCGACAGCGGTCATCTCGATCCCACCGCCGAGGGCTGGCGCCTGAGGCCGCCCCTCGGCACCCCCGCCGATCGCCAGGCCCTGATCGACGGCTTGCGCGATGGTCTGATCACGGCGGTGGCGGTGCATCACCTGGCTCTGGATCCCGAGGAGCAGTTGCTGCCCCTCGATCAACGGCGGCCCGGCCTGGCCGGTCATGGTGCCCCCCGCGGCCTGGTGCTGCCGGCGCTGTGGCAGGAGCTGGTGTTGCGCCAGGGGTTCAGCCCACTGCAGCTCTGGCAAGCCCTCTGCTGGGGGCCGGCGGCCCTGCTGGGCCTGGAGCTCCCGGCCCTGCAGGTGGGCAGCGCCCGCTGGCTGCTGTTCGATCCGGCCGCTGCAGCGACCTGGAGGCCGGGCCAGAGCCTCTCGGCCGCCGCCAACCAGCCCTTGCTCGGCCAGCGCTTGCGGGGGCAGGTGCTGGCCAGCGGCCTGACCCCCAGCAGCCACTGGCAGCTGCCGGTTCCCAGCTGATCGGCGCGACTCAGCTCCGGGGTTCGGCGTCAGGCAGCAGGCTGCCGGTGTGGTTGAAGGGATAAAAACGCCAGACGGCGCGGCCGATGATCTCCCGCTGGGGCAGGAAGGGGCCACCCGGCCAGAAGCGACCATCCCAGCTGTTGGCGCGGTTGTCGCCCAGGGCCAGCACATGGCCGGGCGGCACCACGGCATTGAGGGTGCGGCAGGGGCCCATCCCCTGACTATCAACCGGGCAGAGGTTCTGCACCCACGGTTCCTGGAGCGGGGTGCCGTCGATGCTCACCCGGCCGAGGGGATCGACCACGACCCGCTCTCCGGGCAGGGCCACCACCCGCTTGATGTAGGCGTCGCAGGCCGGACTGGCCAGCCCCGGCAGGCTGCCGATCACCGGCAGATTGACCAGCAGGCACTGCAGCGGGTTGCCCGGCGTGCTGCCGGCCAGCACCGGATCGAAGTGGTGCGGGGAATGGAACACCACGATCTCACCGCGACGCGGCGGCCGGCTGCGGTAGGTGAGTTTCTCCACCAGCAGCCGATCCTTGATCTGCAGCCCCGGCAGCATCGAACCCGAGGGGATGTAGCGCGCCTCCACCAGGAACTGACGGATGCCGAGGGCCACCAGCAGCGTCAGACCGACGCTGCGCCAGAAGGCCCAGGCGCTCTCGCCGCTGCGGGCAGGCGCGACCTGGGTGGGCGGATGGCTCTCGCCCGGATCACCACTGGCGACAGGCTCGGATGCGCCGCCGGCGGCGAGGCCCGCGGGGCCTGCGGTGGGATCGGTGCCGCCCGGGTTCTGGTCGCTCAACGGGTGGGATCATGCAGCCCAGGCAGATTAGGCACACCCTCGGCGGCACCAGCCACCAGCGCTCATTCCGCCTCCCCAGGACTGTGATGGCACGCCCCCGCTGGCATCGTCCGGCCGAGCCCCGGTCGGCCCGTCTTCAACGGCGCTGGGATCGCTTCGTGGCGATCTGGGCCAGCCTCAACCTGCTCTGGGTGGCCTTCGATCTCAGCTATGTGCCGCTGCGCCGCTTCTGGCTGCAGCGCAACCTGCAGCCGCTGCCTGGGCTGCCGCTGGTGCTGCCCCTGCAGGTGCTGCCCGACATCACGCCCTGGGTGGATCCGCTCAAGGGCATTGAGCCCCATCGCCAGAGCCAGGCCTGGCAGCGGCAGTTCCAGCAGCTCGACCGCGCCCTGGTGGCGGAGAGCGCGGCCCCGGCGCCGGAGGGGCTGCTGGCCCGCCAGCGCCAGCTGACGGCCGATCTGCTGGCGGCGGATCCCTTCCTCGCCTCCGGCCAGAGCGCCACCCTGGCCACCCTGCAGAGCCTGCTGCGCCAGCGCGCCGATCGCGATGGTGTGCGCGAGGCCAGCGACCAGCTGCTCAGCGCCGACTGGCTGGCGCGCCATCCCTGGAGCCAGGAGCGCCTGTTCTGGCGGGATCAGGTGCTGCCGCTGCTGGCCAGCACCTACACCCGCTCGATCGACGCCGAGGGCCGCCTCACCGACCACGCCTGGCGGGTCGATCTGCTGCTGTTCCAGTGGGTGTTCCTGCTCGACATCCTGCAGCGGGTGGTGCGGCTGAAGCGGCGGCTGCCCGGCCTGAGCTGGCGCGATGCCCTGCTGCGCCGCTGGTTCGATCTGCCGCTGCTGCTGCCCTGCTGGCGCTGGCTGCGGCTGCTGCCGGTGATCGAGCGCCTGCAGGGAGCCGGGCTGGTCAATCTGGAGCCGCTGCGGGCTGCCATCAGCCGGGCGGTGGTGGCGCTGCTGGCGGTGGAACTGTTTGAGGTGCTCGCCCTGCAACTGCTCGATGGTCTGCAGGGGGTCGTGCGCTCGCCCCGCTGGCCGCAGCGCCTGCGGGCCCTGCGCAGCCACCAGAGCGTGCAACGCAGCGACGATGAGCAGGAGCTGGTGGCGCTGCTGCGGATCTGGAGCCCCCTGCTGCTCAGCCAGGTGGCACCGCGGCTGGCGCCGGAGCTGCAGGGCCTGCTGGGCTACAGCCTGCGCCAGAGCCTGGAGCGCAGCGTGGTGCCGCCGCCGCTGCGGCCCCTGGCACCGCTGCTGCAGATGGAGAACGGCCTCAGCCGCCAGCTGGCCGGGGGGATGGTCGAGAACCTGCTCGATCTCTCGCGCAGCACCGGCCAGCGGCTGGCCCGCCGCGACGACGCCCAGCTGGAGCTGCTGCGCCGCTGCATCGACCGGTTCTGGGAGGAGCTGGCCCTGGCCCTGGAGAACGGCCCGGCGCTGCAGCGCTCCCAGGATCTGATCTGCACCCTGATCGAATCGTTCAAGGGCACCTACATCAGCCAGATCAAGCGCTCGGGCATCGAGGCCCTGATCCAGGAGCTCGACCAGCTGATGGCCGCCGCTGAGGCCCAGCCCGAGACGCGATCAGAGGAACCGGCGGAGCAGGACAGGCCAGAGGCCGGAGCGGCTGGGGACCTCAGCCCAGGAGCGCCTGCCACTCCTCGCTCTTGAAACCGCTGAGGATGCAGCCGTCATCGCCGATCAGCAGCGGCCGCTTGATCAGCTTGCCGTCGGCAGCCAGGGCCGCCAGGGCGGTGGCGTCGTCCATCGCCTGCACGGCGGCGGCACCGAGGGCGCGGTAACTCTGGCCGCTGGTGTTGAACAGGCGCTTGCGCCCCAGCTGGGCCAGGGCCTGCTCCAGTTCCGCCAGGCTGGGGGGGTGGGTGGTGATGTCGATCGGTTCGACGCGGATGCCGCGCTCCTCGAGCCAGGCGATCGCCTTGCGGCAGGTGCTGCAGCGGGGATAGCTGTAGAGCTTCATGGCGGGTGCTGGTCAGCGTTGTGCGGGCGCCGGGGGCGCCGAGCCAGGGCTGAGCGGTGGTGATCGCCCCCCGTCAACTCAAAACCGCCGGCCGGCCGGCCAGCGGTTCAGGAGAATCCAGAAAACCTGACCCGCTGTGGGGTCAGGGGTCCGATCACTTCTTGCCGACCAGGGCCTTGAGGGCGCCCACCAGGCTGTTGGTGCCCTTGCCCACGCCATCGGAGGGGCGGGTGCGCACGGTCACATCGCCGTTGACGCTGGTGCGGCAGCTGAGGCGGTAGTTGGCGGGGCGATCAGCCAGGTACACCTTCTCCACATCGGAGCGGTTCTGCATGCCCTCGACCACCTCCACCACGCAGGTGCCGCACTGGCCCAGACCACCGCAGTTGTTGACGTTGTTCAGCCCCTTGTAGGGGTTGATGCCGGCATCGAGGGCCGCTTTGCGCAGGTTGGCCCCTTCAATGCACCCGACCTGCTGGCCTTCCTGTTCAAAACGGATGGTGGGCACGGTCGATCGGGAATGAACGCGCCGCCAAACTTAGGCCCATTGGGGTCCGGCT
>CBFHOT010000008.1:0-37866 GCA_965657465.1 Cyanobacteriota bacterium
GCCGTGCCGCCGCGACGGACGCGCACCAGGCTCAGCTCGGCGCGGCCGTGGCTGGCCCGCCCGCCCCGCAGCGGCGGCCGGCGCCGCAGGATCAGCAGCTGCGCCCGCTCCGGCTCGCTCACCCGGGTGATCGGCACCAGTTCGCTCCAGCTGGTCAGTGCCTGCTCCAGGGCTTCCAGCCAGGCCTGCTCCCAGCGCCCGGCTGGCCCCTGCTGCTGCGCCTGCCCGATCCAGATGCACCAGTGTTGGCGCACCGGCCAGCCGTAGGCGGTGGGCCGCAGCCGGTGCCGGTAATCCTGGCCCTGGGGATCCGGCGTGGGCGGCGGCAGCAGCGCTGAGCGTCCCGCTGGTGGCAGCAGCGGTTCGATCGCCACGGCCCGCGGGCAGGACTGCTCCAGGGCCTGCCGCTCCGGGTTGGCGCTCCTCTGCGGCTGCACTGCGGCGGTCTGCGCCTTGGCCGCTGTCGCCAGCCCGAGGGGAGCGAGCGTCAGCAGGAACAGCGTCAGCAGAGGGAGGGGGAGCAGCGGCCGCTCAAGCCGAGGCAGCACCTCCTGCTGGGCGCGCCGCCGCGCCATCAGGCCGCCGGCAGCCCCACGCCGCGGGCCATCAGGGTGGCCAGCAGCGGAATCAGGGCGAAGCCCACCAATTCGATGTTGAGGATCCAGGCCAGGCGGTTGGCCAGGGCTTCGCTCACCTGGGGCAGCTCACCCTTGCGCAGGGGAATCGCCCAGAGGATGTAGGTGATCGTGGGATAGAGCGACAGGCCACCGACGCTCAGGTACAGCCCCACCTTCCACCAGAACAGCGGGTTTTCGGTGTAGAAGCTGCTGCCCTGGCCGAAGTGCACCACCCGCAGGATGCCGCTCACCAGCAGGGCGAGGGCGGCGATGCCGTACACCACATCGGTGATCACCATCAAGGTGGCGTCCTGGCGGCTGGGGTTCGGTCGGATCAGGCGCCGCTCCAGCACCAGCGCCCCGAAGCAGAGCATGAAGCTGAGGTAGTGCACGTAGGCCACGCCGGCCCGGCTGAGCACATCGGAGGGGATTGCCGCCAGGCTGGTCACGGTGCTGTTGCAGAGGTCGCCCACCGTAGCGATCGGGCCCGGCGCGTCGCCGGTTAGGCCTGACTCAGCCTGCGGCCTGCAGCGGGTGCGGCCCCCTGCTGCTCCTGTCTTGTGAAGACAAGCTTGCAATCGATAGCAATGACAAAGACGGTCTGTCTTTGGGCGCCGCTCAATCGAAAGAATTTGCGCAAATCTGAAGGTTTTATCGGGTCCTGACGGTTGCACGGTTGTGGTCCGTAGGTTCAAATCACCGCTCGAAGGTGTTATGGCCAGCTCCCTCAGCAGCTTCCTGGGTGAAATCGGTCGCCATCAGCTGCTCACCCCTGAGCAGGAGCTCACCCTCGGCCGCAAGGTGCAGGCGATGGCCGCCCTGCAGGAGCGCTGCCGCCTGGCTGGCGGCGTCGGGCCCAGCTGCGACTTCAACGAGCTGGAGCGCCGCACGCTGCGTCAGGGCGAACGGGCCAAGAACCAGATGATCACCGCCAATCTGCGGCTGGTGGTCAATCTGGCCAAGCGCTATCAGAACAAGGGCCTGGATCTGCTCGATCTGATTCAGGAGGGCACCCTCGGCCTCACCCGGGCCGTGGAGAAGTACGACCCCACCCGCGGCCACCGCTTCAGCACCTATGCCTACTGGTGGATCCGCCAGGGATTGAACCGGGCGCTCTCCACCCAGAGCCGCACGATTCGGATTCCCGTCAACGTCAACGAAAAGCTCACGCGTCTGCGGGCGGCCAAGGCCCGCTACCTGCAGAGCCATGGCGTCAGCCCCACCCCGGCCCAGCTGGCGGATCTGATGCAGATTCCCCTGGCGGACGTGGAAGATCTGCTCGGCTGTGAGCTGCGCAGCATCACCGTCAGTCTGCAGGGGGTGGTGAAGTCCAAATCGGATCCCTCCGAGCTGGTGGATGTGCTGCCCAGCCCCGATCTGGCGCCGATGGAGCGGGCCGAGCTGGCGGAGCGCTCCGCCACCGTCTGGACCTTGCTGCAGGACGCCAGCCTCACCCCCAAGGAGCGCACCGTGGTGATGCTGCGCTTCGGCCTCGACGGCAGCCACGAATGGCGCACCCTGGCGGAGGTGGCCCGCCAGCTCGATTGCAGCCGGGAATATTGCCGGCAGGTGGTGCAGCGCGCCCTGCGCAAGCTGCGGAAAACCGGCATTGAGCGCGGTCTGGTGGAGCTCTGAGCACCGGCCGGCCGCCACACAATGGTGAGGTTGGTTGCCGTTCGGCCTGACCATGGCCCGCTCTGTGAAGGCTGGTGCAGCAGACGCCTGGGACGCCCAGGTTGTCGATGCGGAGGTGACCGGCAGCAGCGTTGTTGATGAGGCCCTGCTGCTGCGCCTGCTGCGCCGCGCCGGCCGGGTGGTGGCCCGCCCGGCTCTGGAGTGCCTGGAGCTGTTGCTCGATGACGCCACGCCGGCCCCGGCGAAGCTGACGGTGCTGGCGGCCCTGGCCTACCTGTTGCTGCCCCTGGACCTGATCCCCGATTTCATTCCGGCGGCGGGCTTCAGCGACGACGTGGTGGCGATGACCGCGCTGCTCGGCATCTGCGGCCGCCATCGCACCGATGCCATCCGGCAGCGGGCTCAGCGCAGACTGGACCGGTGGTTTCCCCTAGGCCGTTGACGCCGATGTCGACCCTGAGCCCTGAGCAGCTCGACGATCTGCAGGCCTTTCTCAAGGACTGGCTGCGGCACACCGGTCGCACCCAGTCGGATCTGCGCCGGGCCCTGCAGGCCAGCTCGATCCGCATGCCGATCCTGCTGGAGTCTCTGCAGGCCACCGTGGCCACGCGCGGTCTGGCCGGCCTCGCTGAGCAGCTCTGCGGCATCGAAGCGCGCTGGCAGGCGGAGGAGGCCCAGGGCGGGGCGCCGTCTGCTTTTGGGGTGGCTCCTGAGCTGGATGAGTCCCTCGGGCAGCTGGATCTGCTGCTGCGAGAGATCCGCGGTGATCAGGCCGACTGAGGCTGACCGGGCCAGGGTTTTGCAGGCAGAGTGGGGTCCCGAGCTTCTGACCTCGATGACCGCCACCGCGCGCTTGCTGCCATTCGCTCTGGCCGGGGTGCTGCTGCCGGCGGCGGTGCAGGCCCAGAGCGAAAGCTTCCTGCTCGGTCCCGGCAGCAATGTCGGTCCGTCCACGGAGGTCAAGCCGAAGAACTGCGTCACCGATCCCGACGGCACGATCCGCTGTGACACCGAGCTGGTCAATCCCCCCAGCAACACGCCGGCCCGGCCGCAGTTCGATCCCTTCCGCAACTGATTGCCGCGCCGTCACCGCAGCCTGGTCGCCCCTGGCCCTGTGGTTTAGGTTCCCAGCGCGGCCAAGCCATCGCCGGATGCTGTCTGGGCCTGCCATTGATCGCCAGCTCCCGTGCCGATGCCCACCTGGAAGCGCCGTCTGGCGCGTCTGATCGACGACGCCAACTACCTCTATGTGATCGATCGCACCGAGCAGCAGCTCGCCAAGTTCCTTGGCATCGTGCTGGTGGTGGTGATGCTGGCGGCCACCTGGCAGCTGATCGCCCAAGTGGCCGTGGCGCTGACGGTGGGGGAAACCGACTGGCTCGGCGCCAAGCTCAACAAGGTGCTCGGCGATCTGCTCAATCTGCTGATCGCCGTCGAGGTGCTGCAGAACATCACCTCCTATCTGCGCCGCCACGTGGTGCAGATCGAGCTGGTGCTGCTCACGGCGATGACCGCCGTGGCCCGGAAGGTGATCGTGCTGCCGGCCGGGGCCGAGAGCAAGCCGCAGCTGCTGGCCGGCCTCGGCGTGGCTGTGCTGGCTCTGGCCGGCGCCTTCTGGCTGGTGCGCAGCCTCACGATGCGCAAGCCTCCCGCCAGAACAGGGCCAGCCATACGGCTCCGGGAGCAGGATCCGTCGCTTCGACCCGATGACGACGCCCTGCACTGATCAGCAGGCTGTCGCCGCGGCAGAGCTCGCGCTCCTGCTCCTCATCGGCGAAGCGCAGGCGGGCGCTGCCCTGGAGCAGGGTCACCCATTCGTGCTCGGCCTGGTCGTACCAGAAGCCCGGCGGGCTGGCGGCCTGGCAGGAGTGAATGCGCTCCAGCCGCCACCCTTCGCCGCTGGCCAGCAGGCTGGTGTGCTCCGTGCCAGGCGCCGGGCAGGGCAGGCTGAGCAGATGGCCTCCGGCGCTCAGGTCTGCGGGATCGGCATCGCCGGTCGCTGACGCGCCCGCCAGGGGGGCGAGGCCATCGCCCCAGCGGCGGCCGATCTCGAAGCCGCGGCTGCGGGCCAGCTCCACCACCTGATGGTGGCTGCTGCAGTCGCGCAGGTTGGCGCGCAGCTGCGGCTCCTGTTCGCTCAGGGCCACGAAGGCGTTGAGCTGCCGCACCTTCTCCAGGAACTGCTGCAGATCGGCTTCAGCCATCGCACTCCGGGGTTGTGACGGGATCGAGGCGTTTGATCATCCGCCAGCGGATGAACCACACGCCGGCGAAGCGCACGGTTTCCTCCGCCTCCACCTGCCAGCCGCGGCGCAGCAGCAGCGGCCGCGACAGCTGGCTCGCTTCGGTGCGCAGCTGCCGCACCCCCTGGGCCTGGGCGTGCTGCTCCAGGGCCCGCAGCAGGGTGCTGGCATGGCCGCGGCGGCTGCTTTGGCTGCGGCAGTAGAGCAGCGACAGCCGATCCAGCGGTTCCAGCACGCCGAAGGCGGCGATCTCCTCGCCCTCCAGGCTGGCCAGGCCATGGCCCCGCTCCAGGGCCTGGGCGATGGCACCCCCCTGGGCGGCGTGCCCGGCCCAGGCCTGCAGCTGCTCGGCGCTGTAGCGGCCGGCGCCCTGCCGCAGCACCGCATCGCCATAGATCGCGATCAGCGCCTGGGCATCGGCAGCGCGCAGCGGCCGCAGCGGCCAGGTCCGCTCGGCCGCTGCTGGGTGGCCGAGGGTGGATCCCGCCAGGGAGAGGGGCGGATCGCTGGGCATCGGCCGCAGGCCAGACTGCTGCCACCCTGGCGGATCCGATGGCCCTCCTGCAGCAGCCGGCGCTCCCGCGCCAGTCCCGTCTGGGCCCGTGGTGCTGCCTCCGCTTGGGGCTGGTGACGCGATCGCTTCGGCTGTGGTGGCGGCCGGCCCTGCTGGCGGCGCCGGTGCTGGCCCTGCTGCTGGCGGGATGGCTGATCCCGGCTGCACCGACATGGGCGGCCGATGGCGCCGATGGTGCGCGTCTGTTCGAGGCCCACTGCGCCGGCTGCCATGTCAACGGCGGCAACATCATTCGTCGCGGCAAGACCCTGCGCCTGGCCGCCCTGGAGCGGCAGGGTGTCGCCTCCCCGGAGGCCATCGCCCGCATCGCCGCCGCTGGCGTGGGCCAGATGAGCGGCTACGGCGAGCAGCTGGGGGAGGCGGGTGTGGAGGCGGTGGCGGCCTGGGTGTGGCAGCAGGCCCAAGCCGACTGGCCGCGGGGCTGATCGCTCAGCCGCCGTCCTTGCGATCAGCGGCCCTCAGCGCGACTGTCTTCAGAAGTCGTGTCTTCAGAAGGCTTGGATCCAGGGGTAGACGGTCACGGCCGTCCAGATGCCGTGGCGCCAGTAGGTGTCGTTCTTCACCAGCTCCTCCACCTGCTGCTGGGACTCGGCTTCGTAGATGCCGAACACATGGGTGCTGCCCTCGGTGGGGCCGAGGGTGATCAGCACGCCCTCCTCCTTCTGGCGCTGCAGGCCGGCCAGATGCTCCTCGCGGTAGGGGGTGCGCGCCTCCAGGGCGTTGTCGCAATAGGTGCCCCAGAGCACGAAGCGGGCCATGACGAGCGGCGGGATTGGCTGACGCGCACCTTACCCTCGCCGGCCGGAGGTGGTAGGACAGAGGCCCATGCTTCCTCGGGCTGTATCCATGCCGGTTCCGGCTTTCCCCGCCACCGCAGGCTCCACCATCAGCCCCACTGTTCGGGCTGCTGCTCGCCAGGCCCGCGGTGCCCGCTGGACCCAGCGCGCCCTGGCGCTGCTGCTGCCGTGTGCCCTGCTCGCCGCGGCGGCGCCGGCCAGCGCCCAGAACATGATGGACAACATGATCCGCAAGTACTGCCTCAAGGCGGTCAACGATGAGGTCAAGGCTTCCGGCAAGCCCGCCCCCAACGGCATGGCCGACTACACCTGCGAGTGCGTGGTGCAGCAGATGAAGAAGCGCAAGTCGATCGATCAGGCCAAGGTGACCTGCAAGAACGCGGCCGCTGCCAAGTACAACCTCTGACGTCCTTCCCTTCTGTAGCCGCTCTGGAACCGCTGTGTCCGTGACCCCCGCCGAGCGCATGGCGGCGGTGCTGCGGCCGGTGATCCCGGAGCTGGGCGCCCTGGCCCGCAGCCGCCCCGGCACCCTGTCGCTGGCCCAGGGCATGGTCAGCTGGGGGCCGCCGCCTCAGGCCCTGGCTGCCCTGGCTCAGGCCGCTGCCGATCCGCTCGGCATCGATCGTGATCGCTACGGAGCGGTGGAAGGCGATCCTGAGCTGCTGGCGACGATCGGCGAGCATCTCCGGGGCGCCTACGGGGTGGAGCTCGAGCAGAGCACCCTGCTGGTGACGGCCGGCAGCAACATGGCTTTCAACGCCCTGGCCCAGGTGCTCTGCGCCACGCCACCGCAGCCGCCCTCGGAGCTGATCCTGCCGCTCCCCTATTACTTCAACCACGTGATGGCGATCCAGCTCGCCGGCGGCGTGCCGGTGCTGGTGGATGCCGGATTGGTGCCGGATCCCGATCGTCTGGAGCAGGCGATCACGCCGCGCACCCGGGCGATCGTCACCATCTCTCCCAACAATCCCAGCGGCGTGGTGATGCCGCCGGCCACCCTGGTCGCCATCAACGACCTCTGCGCCCGCCACGGCCTGCTGCACATCAGTGACGAGGCCTATGCCGCCTTCGTGCATGGCTCCACACCGCATGTCAGCCCCGGTTCCAGGCCCGGCAGCAGCGGCCACACCGTCACCATTCACTCGCTCTCCAAGGCCTACGGCATGGCCGGCTGGCGCCTCGGTTTCATGGCGGTGCCGCGAACCCTCGCCCAGGCCCTGGCCCAGGTGCAGGACACGGTGCTGATCTGTCCGCCGCGGCTGCTGCAGCGCGCGGCCCTGGCGGCCCTGCAGGCCGGACCCTCCTGGTGTGCGCCCCGGGTGGCGGCCCTCGATCGGCGCCGGCGCCTGCTGTTGCAGGCCGTTGCCGATCAACGCCGGGCCGGCCTGCCGGTGCGCTTGCTGATCGAACCCGATGGTGCCTTCTATGCGCTGCTGCAGGTGGAGGCTGCGGCGGCCGGTGCGCTCACGGGCGATGCGCTGATGCGACGCCTGGTGCTGGAGCACGGCGTGGCGGCCCTCTGCGGTGAGAGCTTTGGCCTGGATCCAGGCCAAAGCGGCGGTCCGGTGTTGCGGCTCAGCTATGGCCTGCTGCAGGAGCCGGAGCTGGAGCAGGCCCTGGCGCGGCTGTTTGCCGGCATCAGCGCCCTGCTGGCTGGCGGCGCTCCAGGATGAGCAGGCGGTTGTTGGCCGGCATCGCCACCTCCGCCAGCGCCTCCAGTTGCAGGTCGCGCGCCAGCTCCACCAGCACGCGCAGATCGCGGATGCCCATCGCCGGATCCAGGCTGCGCAGATGGGCGTCGAAGGCGGCGTTGCCGGGGCTGTTGTGCACGCCTCCGTCGCTGAAGGGGCCGTAGAGCAGCAGCAGACCCTGGGGCCGCAGCACCCGGGCGCTGCCCGCCAGCAGCTGCGGCAGGGCCGCCTCCGGCAGGATGTGGCAGGTGTTGGCGCTGAACACTGCATTCCACGGGCCCTCGGGCCAGTGGGATGGGCATGTCACATCCAGCAGCAGCGGCATCGCCAGCCGGGCCCCCGCGGCCAGCGGTTCGGGATCCAGCTGGCTCAGGTGGCAGTTGGTGAGCAGGTCCTGCAGGGCCTCGGCCCGCTCCGTTGGCTGCCAGTGCAGCCCGGGCAGATGCCGGCAGAAATGCTGGCCGTGCTGACCGCTGCCCGAGCCCAGCTCCAGCACCCGGGCCTGAGCTGGCAGCCAGTCCCGCAGCACCTCCAGGATCGGCTGCTGGTTGCGCAGGCAGGCTTCGGAGTGGAGCACGGCGACGCGGTCTGAGCGGGAGATCAGCGGTCGAGGCCGGCGCGCAGCTCGGTGCAGAAGCGGCCGGCGGCGCCGGCCACATCCTCGCCGGCGGCATGGGCTGCGGCCATCACCCGCACCAGGGCGCTGCCCACGATGGCACCGTCGGCGCCCCAGCAGCGCACCTGATGGGCCTGCTCGGGGCCGGAGATGCCGAAGCCCACAGCCACCGGCGTTGTGCCCAGCTGCTTGAGCTGATGCACCAGCGGTTCCACCCGCGCCTCCAGGTTGGTGCGCACACCGGTAACTCCGGTGACGCTCACCAGGTAGGTGAACCCGCGGCTGGCGGCATGGATCCGCTCCATGCGGTCGGCCGGGGTGGTGGGAGCCACCAGCAGCACCAGATCGAGGCCGGCAGCGCTGGCGATGGTGGAGAGTTTTTCCGCTTCCTCCAGCGGCAGATCGGGCACCACCAGCCCGGCGGCGCCGGCAGCCGCGGCGGCCTCACAGAACGCCGCCATGCCGCGGTTGAGTAGCGGGTTGCTGTAGGTGAACAGCACCACCGGGATCGTCAGCTCACCTCGCAGGCTGGCCAGCATCTCCAGCACCCGGGCCGGTGTGGTGCCGGCGGCGAGGGCGCGGCTGGCGGCCGCCTGGATCACGGGGCCATCGGCCAGTGGATCGCTGTAGGGGATGCCCAGTTCCACCATGTCGGCGCCGGCGGCCTGCAGGGCCAGCAGGGCGGCGCGGGTGTTGGCCAGATCGGGGTCGCCGGCCATCAGGAAGGGCATCAGGGCGCAGCGCTGCTGCTGGCGCAGACCCTCGAAGCGCTGCTGGATCGGGGTGGCGGCGGCGGTCACAGCAGCGGGGCGGGCGAACGATCCAGCGAGCCTATGCCGCTCCAGGTCTCTGCTTCAGGCCTCTGCCTCGCCGGCCTCGCGCAGCAGCCGCTCCTGCTCCTCCGGCGGCAGCGCGGCGAAGCGGCGCTCCAGCTCTTCGGTGGTGAAGGCGTCGTAGGCCTGGCGGTAGCTGCGCCGCTGCTGCATGTAGGTCATGTTGCCGGTGAGAGCCCGCAGCAGATAGCTGGCGGTCCAGCCCACCACCAGCACCATCAGCAGCGCCGAGGCGGCGATGCCGGCGCTGAAGCCTTCGTAGCCGTTGGCCTTGAGCAGCTGCTGGGCGATGGCACCGGCAGCCAGCACCGCCAGGCCGATCAGCAACGACTGACCCTTGGTCAGCCCTGGCTTGCTGTTGGGGGCATCCGGGGCCGCTGCCTGGGCCGGGGACGGTTGGACCTCGCTCATCGTGCGCCCTGGCCGGCCATGCGCAGGTTGATGAACGGTGCGAAGAGGATCAGGCCGGGGAAGAACAGGAACACCAGGCCATAGACCAGGAAGCGCTCCACCTTGCCCATGGTGGTCCAGCGCTTGACCATCCAGCCGTAGAGCAGCAGTGGCACCACCACCAGATAGGCGCCGCCCAGCACCACGTAGAGCGCCAGCACCAGCAGGGTGTCTGGAGAGAGGGAGCTGAGGAACCCGGGAAGAGGCACAGGGGTGGGTGCGAAGGCTGGTGGTCGGCGGGGGCGGCTGGGATCGGCGGAAGCCATCGCAGCAGCCGCTGTATCTGGGGCCCGGCGGGAAAAGGCCGGCGGAGGGATGCGCCCGGCGGGATTCGAACCCGCACTTGGGTCATTTTAAGTGACCTGCCTCTACCGGTTGGGCTACGGGCGCGCCCGGTCAGTGTGCCTGCTGCGCCGTCGCTGGTGGGGGCAGGCGTGGACGGACGCTGCGGCGCCCCTCCAGCGCTCGAGGTCAGTGGTGAATCAGCTTCAGGCCCGCCGCGGACGTCTTGATCCGGCCGATGGGGGCTGATGGCCGAACAAATGGGAAACGGCCGGTGTGAGCCGGCCGTGTGCGCAGTCGGAGTACAGCCCTGAGGCTGAAGTGCAGGGCTGTGCAGCGATGGCGTGGATGCGCTGGCGTGTCGATCCCTCGGAGATGACCGCTCCTGTGAGGGTGGCCGCTCAAGGTCGATCACAGGCCATGTTGATCACAGGCCAGTCGAGTGCGTGTCCTGCGGGTCCTCGAGACGGCTCAGCCGAGGAAGTTCAAATTCCTCGGGTCCAGTTGATTCCGTTTCGTGTCCTCCAGGAACGCAACCAGATCCTTGCCTTGGCGCTCGCGGAAGTAGATGCCGACCCCCCTCTCGCCGCCGACGCGGGTCATCGCGATCTTGTAATCCGACTTGCTGCCCGAGCAGACCACGGTGTTATCGCCCCTGCCGAAATCCTCGATCGACATGTAGGTTTCCCGCTCACCCCGGCGATCCAGGTAGAAGCTGCTCCTGCGGTTGCCGCAGATGAAATCGTCGTCGCCGCCTCGGCCGGCGACGCTTTCCGCGAACAGGCCGGTGCCGATCAGATCGTCATCGCGGCGGGTGCCGACGATGCGGACGCCGTCGGGCTGGCTGTCGTCGATGCTGCCGTCACCGCGCAACTTCAGGCCATTGCTGGTGAACCTCACCCCATTGGGCTGGCTGTCATCGATGCTGCCGTCGCCGCGCACCTTCACGGCCACGCCGTCGATGATCACAACATCATCGCGGTTATCGTCGGAAGAACTGCCGCTGGGTGAGTCGTCGGGCAGCAGGTCGTCTGCGCCTCGCCGCCGCTTCACCTCGAGCCCAGCGTCGTCGTTCCAGATGGAGGTACCGGCTGCCTTGGCCATGGTGAGGGATTTCTGTAGTTCGATCTCTCACCCTATGCCTCGTGAAGGCCCCATGAAGGTCGTGCCCTGCGTCTGACCGATCAGGGATCCTGATCCCCGCGTTGGGTGGGCCCTCATTCAGACAGCCGTCATCCGGCCAGTCGTTGTCGATCCAGCTGGGGGTGTCAGATGAAGAACATCGGCTGCGGCACCTGCAGCAGCTGCCGTTCCTCCAGCAGCTGCGCCAGGGTTGTCTGCTGCAGGATCCTCTGCTGCGCTTGCTGCAGGCGCTGCTCCAGCTGCTCCACGGCGGCGAAGTCGGCGCTGCGTTCGGTGCTGGAGCACGCGCCCTCGGCAGGGGGATGGCGGCGTCCCTCCAGGCAGGTGATCACTTCCGCCAGGTTGATGGCGTTGGCGGGGCGCGTCAGCTGGTAGCCGCCACGGGGGCCGCGCAGGCTGCGCAGCAGCTCGCCGCGGCGCAGCGTGATCAGCATCTGCTCTAGGTAGCGCTCGGGAATGCCTTGGCGCCGGGCGATCTCGCCGGCCTGCATCCAGCGCTCGCCGAAGGGCAGGGCCGCCAGCTCCAGCAGGGCCACCAGGCCATAGCGCGTTTTGGCGGAGAGTTCCAGGGCGGTGGGGCGTTCTGACTGGATTGTGCCAGCTCTATTTCCCGTAACCCGGTTGGGAATGGGGGTAAAGGTCAGCCGTCAGAATCCCCCTTTACCCCCTTGGCTGTGTCCATCAGCTTGTTGCCCAGCGCCCTGGCCATCGTCGTGGGCATCCTGGTGCTGTTCGGTGGCGGCGAGCTGTTCGTGGCCGGCTCCACCGCCGTGGCGCTGCTGCTGGGCATTCCCCAGATTGTGATCGGCCTCACCGTGGTGGCCTTTGGCACCAGTGCGCCCGAGCTGTTCGTGAGCCTGATCTCCACCCTCCAGGGCGGTGAGGCCACCGCCCTCGCCGCCAGCAACGTGGTGGGCAGCAACATCTTCAACGTGCTGGTGGTGCTCGGGCTCAGCGCCCTGATCGTGCCCTTGCGGGTGAAGAGCCGTCTGGTGCGCCGCGATCTGCCGCTGCTGCTGGCCGTGTCGATGGCCCTCTGGGGCATGGTGTCGGGGGGGCGCCTCACCTGGCAGGCGGGTCTGGCGCTGCTGGTGGGCCTGGTGATCAATCTGGTGTGGGAGACCCGCACCGCCCGGGAGCATCCGGAGGAGAGCGAGCTGGAGCTGGAGGACTCCCCCAGCTCACCGGTGGCCGCTGGTTTCAAGCTGGCCGCCGGCCTGGCGTTGCTGGTGCTCGGCTCCCAGGTTCTGGTGTGGGGGGCCACCACCGCAGCAACGGCCCTGGGGGTGAGCCAGACGCTGATCGGCTTGACGATCGTGGCCGCCGGCACTTCCATGCCGGAGCTGGTGACCTCCCTGGTGGCGGCCTACCGGGGCAAGGCCGATCTGGCGATCGGCAACGTGGTGGGCAGCAATCTGCTCAACATCCTGTTGATTCTTGGCGTCTGCGGTGTGGCCTCCGGCGCGGAGGGGCTCTCCGTGGCGCCCGTGCTGGTGACCCGCGATCTGCCGGTGATGCTGCTCACCACTCTGGTCTGCTTGCCGATCTTCTGGACCCGTGGCGTGATCACCCGCCTGGAGGGCGGCATCCTTTTCGGTTTCTATGGCCTCTATCTGCTGGAGCAGTGGCTGAGCAGCAGCCGCTCCTGGGCCCTCGATGAGTTCCGGCTTGTCACCCTGGTGGTGCTGCTGCCCCTGTTGCTGGTGTTCTTCACCTCCCAGGCGATCCGCTGGCGCCAGCGGCTGCGCCGCCGCGAAGGCTGAGCTGGCAGGCGTCTGAGCCAGCTGGTTGTGCAGCTGGGGTTAGCCGGATCAGGTCGTTGCCTGGCCTGGGCGGCCGCTTCCCCTTCAGCTGCCGGGCAGCTCCTTGAGCGCCTCGCTGCTGCCCATCACCACCAGCAGCTCGCCTGCCTCCAGCACATGGGAGGCCGGCGGATTCACCGTCAGCTGATTTTCCGGCCCCGCCGCCAGCACGCTCACGTTGTACTGCTTGCGCAGGTTCAGCTCCCGCAGCGACTGCCCCACGAAGACCTTGGGCACGCGGATCTCTTCGATGAAGTTCTTGTCATCGAGCCGCAGCCGCTCCAGCAGGTTGGGCCGCACCAGCTCCATGCCCAGGCGGTGCCCCTGCATCTTCGAGGGGAACACCACCTTGTCGGCGCCCACCCGCTGCAGCATCTTCATGTGCAGGTCGTTGGTGGCGCGCGCGATCACCTGTCGCACGCGGGTGCCGGGCGTGTCCTTGACGATCAGGGTGGCGGTGATGCTGGCGGAGATCGGTTCGCTCATCGCCACAACCACCGTCTCCATCTCCAGCACGCCCGCTTCGCGCAGGGCCTCCTCATCGGTGCAGTCGACCGCGCGGGCCTGAATCGCCGGATGGGCCTGCTGCACCGCGTCAACCGCCCTGGGATCGTTGTCGATCGCCAGCACATCCACCCCGGATTTGAGCAGCTCCTCGCACACGGCGCTGCCGAAGCGCCCCACCCCGATCACGGCGAAGCCGCCGCGACTGGTGCCTTCGGCCGGGTTCCAGTGCCACCAGTTGCCCATCGATTGCAGGTTCACGCTTGCGATCACGCCTCAGATGTAGAGCTCTTCACGCGGGTAACGCACCCGCGACGGCTTGCGATGGCCGTAGAGGGCCGCCAGCAGCAGCAGGATGCCCAGTCTGCCCACGAACATGCCCACCATCAGCACCAGCTGGCCCCAGCGGTTCAGCTGAGCGGTCACGCCCACATCCAGGCCTACCGTGCCGAAGGCGGACATGCAGGTGAACAGCTTCTCGAGGAAGCTGAAGCTGGTGGCGCCTGGGTTGCCGCTGCTGGTGGGACCCAGGCCGAGCACCAATGCCATCAGCAGCACGAAGATCAGCGAGGCCAGCGTGGCGCCCACGGCCCGCAGCACCACCGTATCCGGGATCTGTCGCTGGTGGATCACCACCTCCTCCCGACCCTGCAGGGTGGAGCGGGTGGCGCCCATCAGGGTGGCGACGGTGGTGGTCTTGATGCCACCGCCGGTGCCCCCCGGGCTGGCCCCGATGAACATCAGCACGATCACCAGCAGCAAGCCGGCATCGGACACCGTGGCGGTGGAGAGCTGCACGGTGTTGAAGCCGGCGGTGCGGGCGCTGATCGACTGGAACAGCGCCACCTGCAGCTTCTGCCACCAGAGCAGCGGCTGAATCACGCCGCCCGTGGCGAACTGCTCGGTGAACAGCAGGCCGAGGCAGCCGACGGCGATCAGCACCAGCGAGCTGCGGATCACCAGCCGGCTGTGCAGGCTCAGGCGCCGCAGTTTGAGGGCCCGCAGGCTGCGCAGCTGACGGCGGTTGCACCACACGTCGTTGATCACCCGCCAGCCGATGCCGCCGGTGACCACCAGGACGGCGATCACGCCGTTCACCACGCCGTTGTCCCGGTAGCGCACCAGGCTGTCGCTCCAGAGGCCGAAGCCGGCGTTGTTGTAGGCGCTGATGGCATGGAACAGGGCCGCCCAGAACCGCTGCAGCGGCTGCTCGATGTCCGTGAAGCCGAAGCTGTAGAGCAGGGAGGTGCCGAGACCCATGGCACAGCCGCCGGCGATCAGGATGCGGTTGAAGGTGGGGCCGATCCCCCCCACGCCGAACTCATCGAGGGTGCGTCCACCATCGAGGCGGTTGCGCAGGCCGCCGTGGCCCTGCACGAAGCCCTGCAGAAAGGTGGTGATCGCCATCAGGCCCAGGCCGCCGATCACGATCAGCCCGAGCAGCACAGCCTGGCCCAGCAGCGTCAGCTCCTGGCCCACGTCGATGATCGACAGGCCGGTGACCGTGATCGCCGAGGTGACGGTGAACAGCGCCTCCCACAGGCCCACGCTGTCGGAGGAGCAGAGCGGTGTCGCCAGCACCACCGTGCCGGCCAGGATCACCATCAGCCCGGTGACCACCGTGAACTGCGGCACCGTGAGGCTGTGGCGCCACTGCTGCAGCCGCTGCAGCTGGAGCGGCAGCGAACGGCTTGTGGTCACGCCATGTGGAGCCCGTTGCCCCGGGGGCTGAGGGGATGGCGGCAACGCGGGCGGAACGCGACTGGCCATCAAACTTAGGGTTGCCCTGGCTGTGCGGCTCAGGGCGCCGGGAGGTCGGCTCCTGATCCGGTGCGTCTGGCGACGGCCCGTGGCCGGAGGCTGGCCTGGCCGCGTTCAGGCCAGGCGCCGATGGGGAGCCCACTGGCGAATCAGCTGCTCCATCCGCACCAGCCTGTAGCGGCTCTGCTCGCAGGGCTGGCGCCGGTAGGTTTCAAGCAGCGCCTGATGCTCGGCATCCAGCGACAGCAACACCGGATGGTTGTCATGCATGGCGGCCGCGATCGCGTTGGTCCAAAACGGATCTTAAGGCGGGATCCATGGAGCCCCGGTCGTGCATGCCTGGGCGGTTGCCCCTCTGCTGCGAACGGTGCGGTGACAGCTGCGGTGGCAGCTGTGGTGATAACCGTGAGGTGACGGGGTGAGCTGATCAGTGACTGGATGGCTGATCCGTGGGGCGATCTCTCCGTAACGCCCCGAATTCAGCTAAGACGCTAGAGCCAGCCTCGCCGCGATGCCCCGTTCCGCCTCCATCGCCATCATCGGTGCCGGGGTATCGGGCTGTGCGCTGGCGGCTCAGCTGGGTCGCCTCGGCCATCGCGGCAGCATCTCCCTCTGGGAGACCGGTCGTGGCGCCGGTGGTCGGGCCAGCACCCGTCGCTCCCGTCAGGACGATCAGCTGGCGATCGACCATGGCGCGCCGCTGCTCAACATCACCGGCGCGCCGATGCCGGCTCTGATGGCTTCCCTGCTGGAGGGGGGCTGGCTGGAGCCCTGGACCGGCCCTGTCGCCACCCTGGAGGGGGAGTCGCGCCTGAACATCGGCCGGCCCGATGCCCTCGGCCTCGGCCAGCTGTTCCATGGCCACGGCGGCATGGACCAGCTCAGCCAGGGGCTGCTGAGCCTGGCTGAGCCGGGCCAGGTGGAGCCCCACTACGGCACGCTCGTGCGCCAACTGGGGCGCAGCGATGCCGGCCTGTGGCAGTTGCTCGATGGTCAGGGTCAGCGGCTGGGGGAGGCCGACTGGCTGGTGCTCAGCGGCACCCTGCTGGCCCATCCGCGCTGCCAGCTGATCTTTGGCTGGCCCGATGTGCCCCTGCCGCGGGTCGCGGCGGGCCTGCGCGATCTGCAGCTTGACCATGCCCTGATCACCCTGGCGGGCATCCGCTTCGAGGCCCGCTCCAACCTGCTGCTGCTGTTCGAGTCGGACGCCGCCATCCCCTGGCGGGCGCTGCCGTTCACCCTGATCAGCTTCGATGCCGCCGCCCAGCAGCGCTGGGGGCTGCGGCGCATCAGCATTCAGCCCCTCGCCGACGGCCGTTGTGCTGTGGTGGCTCATTCCAGCGATGCCTTCGCCGCCGACCATCTCGATGTGGTGGGGGCCCGCTCGGCTGTGGCTCAGCTGCTGGAGCTTCCCGCCGATCAGGGCCGCGAGGAGCAGGTGATCACCGCCCTGGGCACCGCCCTGGGGGAGTGCCTGGCTCCGTGGGTCGGTGCTGTTGACATCAGCCGTGCCGACCCGCAGCTGATGCGCTGGGGGGCCGCCTTCCCGATCGCCCCGGGGCTGCCCAGCGAGTTGATGGTCTGCCCCGCCAGTCGTGTGGGCTTCTGCGGCGATTACATCGCCGGGGTGGGATTCGGCCGGATCGAGGGGGCCCTGCGCAGCGCTGAGCGGCTGGCGGAGCAGCTGGTTCGCCAGACGGGCAGCGCATCTGAGTTGACGAGCCGTTGAGATCGGCTTGATGCCGGGCGGCGCCTGCGTGGGCTGATCCGCACCTGGGGATGGCCGGGGAGCCAATGGCAGCCGGATTCTTTAGCGTGCAGCCATGCAGACCCCCTTCGGCGACTGGTTGCCCGAGGTGCTGGTGTTCCACCCCACCCGCTTCGAGGATGCCCAGGCGATCCTGATCGCCGTGCGGGAGTTGCGCACGGTGGTCGTCCATGCCGGTGCGATGGAGCGGGGTGAGGCCCAGCGGCTGATCGATTTTGTCGCCGGTGGTGTGCTGGCGATCGATGGCCAATCGGAGTGCCTCGATGCCGTCACCTTTCTGTTCGCCCCGGATCTGGTGGCGATCCGCCGCGACAGCTCCAGGGGCTGAGGTCAGAGCTGGCCTGGCCTAAGGCTGCGACTCAGGCGGCCAGCAGCGATCCCACGGTGAACAGCTCAAGCCAGCAGCCCGCGGGAGCGAGTTTCTCGACCACCAGGATCTGATCGCTCTGTTCGGCCTGCTGGCGGGCACAGCGTTCGGCTTCCTCCAGGCGGCCGAAGCGCGGCACGTTCAGGTGCTGGGGCACGGTGCGCTCGCCGCTCAGGCGACGGCGCACGCGGTAGCGGCCGTCGACCGTCTGACCACCCGGCGGATGGCTGTAGCCGTCCGCCAGTGAGCCGGACTCAAACAGTCCGCCACCCGGTCGATCGAAGAGGTCGTCGACAGGCCCAGTAGTCGGCAGATGGAAATCGTCCACATGCCCTCGGAACGTGCTGTCATTCTGACGCGGATTTGCCGTTCGTGCGCGCCCCTCAGGGCGCTTCACCATCGCTGCCGGATTGTCCCTGGCTCGGCGGCGTTGGGGGTGATGGCGCTGGCCATCGCCTGCACGAAGGTCAGGAAGGGCGGGTCGGGTTGATCGAATTCCAGTCCGAGGATCGTGAGGTAGTCGTTGGCCTTGATCCAGCGCACGTGGGCGCGGCATTGCCGCTGGCAGCCGTGCTCGTAGTCGATCACCTGCAGCTGCACGCCTAGGCCGCTGGGATCGAGGCGCATCCTGCCTGGGCGCTGAGCCTGGGCGCCATGCCCGCTGAGGTTGCGCAGGGTCACGAACGCCCGCTCGCCTCCCGGCAGCACCAGATGGGCCGGCAGTCCGAGGGGCAGCAGCTGCCGGGCCTCCCGATCGCTGGCGCCGGCGGCATCCTGACGCTGCATCCCGGCTCCGCCGCTCACCGCTCCATCCTGCCGGGGCCGGGGGGCGGGGCCAGCGGCGCTCGTCATGGGCGCTGTCTAGGGTCGGCGATCAGTGCCCGCCGTCCGCTCCCTTCGCCGATGCCCCGCTCTTCGTCCACGCCGAAGCCCCCCCGGCAGCCTGGATCGGCCGCCACCCCGGGCGGTAGCTCCCTGCCCTCGCCGCGCGTGGTGAAGCTGCAGATCCTTGCCGGTGTGTTCGTGCCGATGCTGGCCCTCGGCCTCTGGCTGCGCTCCCAGGGGTTCTGGTGATCGCCGCCGGCGCCGGTGCGGCGTCGCTCAGCCGCTGCAGCCCCGCCGGATCACCTCCTGCTGCAGGCTGATCAGCTCAGCTGTGGCCGGGGTGTTGGGGTGGAACAGCAGCGCCCAGGCCAGGGGCACGTCGCCCCGGTCGAGGGCCTGCTCAAAGGCCGCCAGCCAGGCCTCTCCCCGCTGCCCCAGGGAGCGGATCAGCGCTGCCGTGCTCTCCATCCGGCCGCTGGAGGCACCGGCCAGCTGCACATGGGCGAAGGAGTCGGCGGCCGCCTCGAGGGGGCGCAGTTGCAGCAGCACCAGCTCGCCGGGTTGAATCGGCGCTGCCGGCCAGTTGAGCGGCGTGAGGATCGGCTGTTCGCGGCTGCCCTGGCGTTGCCAGGTGGGATGGCCCTGCCGTTGGATGCGGATCTCCAGCAGCGGCTCCACCACCACCAGGCGGGGGCGAGGGGTCGGCACGACTCCCAGCGCATCCGCTTCCTCCACCGGCTCCACCCGTGGCGCCACCACGCAGACCGCCGCGCTGCGGTCACCCTGCTGGATCGCCGCTGCTCCTGCCGGCAGCAGGGTCAGCAGCAGGGTCAGGGCCAGGCCCGCCCGGCGGCGACGTGCCATCAAAGGCCACACAGGCTGGGCCTCGCGCCGGGGCCGGCCATCCCGCGGGGGTTGCTGGTGTGGCGATTGCTGCGGGTCACCAGCATGGCCAGGAAGGTGCCTTCAAAGCTCACGGCATCCAGAAAGGTGGCTCCGGCATAGGCCGCGTTGCTCTGATCATCCACCCACACCAGTCGGCTGCGCGTCTGGATGCTCTCCCCACCATTGGGGTGGTGGAGCTCCATCGGCCCCTCCTGACCGGCCCGGAGTTCCGGGTGCGCCGGCAGCAGCAGGCAGGCCCCCGAGTGGCTGATGTCCCCGAGACGACCGTGAATGGTGCGCTGGGGCAGCTCCAGCGCCACGGTGATGCTGAAGCTGATCACCGGCACCACGTGGCGCGGTTCGCGGCGAGGGGTCTCGTCGCCGGCGCCTGCAGGTGTGCTGAAGCCCGAGCCCGGCCCGGAGACTGTCATCGTTCGCTCGGCCTGGATCCGGCCGGGGGGGCCTGCTCATAAGTCTGTCCCCAGTGGTGCAGTTGGTCCAGCAGGGGCATCAGTTCCCGGCCGAGGGGGGTGAGGCTGTACTCCACCCGGGGAGGAACTGCGGCATGCACCGTGCGCTGCACCACGCCGTCGCCCTCGAGCTCCCGCAGCTGGGCGGTGAGCACCTTCTGGCTCACCCCGGAACCCACCCTGGCGAGGGCCCGCTGCAGCTGCGAGAAGCGCTGCACCCCCTCCAGCAGCTCGCGCAGGATCAGCAGCTTCCAGCGCCCCTGAATCACCCGCAGGGCCAGTTCCGCCTTGCAGTCGCCGTGGTCGCGGCTGCTGAGAAACCCGTTCGGCTCAGTCATGCGTCACCTGCCGGTGCCTATCCCACTTTCTCGTGCGTTCTTGTGCCGCCGCCGCCTGGCGCGACACGATTCAGCTGTTGAGGACCAGGCCAATCCGGCTTGGTCTGCCCGGATTGAAAAGGTGTCCCCATGGTTTCAGCGCAGTCCCCGGATCTGTTGATGATCGCCGCCAGCAATGGCGAGAACCTCCGGCTCGCTCAGCGCTTCGCTGCCGCCGCTGCCGCCCAGGGTCTGAACGCTGACGTGCTGGATCTCACGGCCGTGGAGCTGCCGCTGTTCACGCCGCGGGCCCTGGCTGCCGGCACCCCGGCGGCCGTCGCCGGGCTGCAGCGGCAACTGGCGGCGGTGCCCCGCTGGGTGATCTGCGCGCCGGAATACAACGGTTCGATCCCGCCGGTGCTCACCAGCGCCATCGCCTGGCTGTCGGTGCAGGGCGATGACTTCCGCGCCCTGTTCAATGGCCGGCCGATCGCCATCGCCACCCATTCCGGCGGCGGCGGCCACACCGTGATGGCGGCTCTGCGCCTGCAGCTGGCCCATCTCGGTGCCCATGTGGTGGGCCGCCAGCTGGTGAGCAACAGCGCCAGCCCCGCCAAGGACGCGTCCATCGCCGATCTGCTGCGGCGCCTGCTGCAGCTCAGCGCCCCTCAGGGCTGATCAGCGCTGCGGAGGCTGCCGCGTCCGTTCGGATCGCCTCCGGCGCTCCTCCTGGCGATCTCCCATTCCTGCTTTGTCACCTTCCTCTGCGCCATGACCACCTTCAGCAACGCCGGCGGCCTGGTGTTCCGCCCCGCCGCCGAGCGCTTCCACAGCCAGCTCGACTGGCTCGACAGCTGGCACAGCTTCTCCTTTGGCGGTCATCACGACCCGGCCTGGATGGGCTTCGGGCCGCTGCGGGTGATCAACGACGACACGATCGCCGCTGGCCGGGGCTTCGGCATGCATCCCCACCGCGACATGGAGATCATCACCGTGATGGTGGAGGGTCAGCTCAATCACCGCGACTCGATGGGCCATGCCGAGGTGCTGCGGGCCGGCGAGGTGCAGCGCATGAGCGCCGGCAGCGGGGTGGTGCACAGCGAGGTCAATCAGGGCAGCCAGCCCTGCCGGTTGCTGCAGATCTGGATCGAGCCCAGCCAGCCCGGCGGCCCGCCGGCCTATGAGCAGAAGCCCTTTGCCCTTGGCTCCGGCTGGACGCCTCTGATCGACCCGGGCCGTGGCGGTGGGGCGATGGCGATTCAGCGGCCGGTGTCGCTGTGGCGGGCTCAGCCCCGGCCTGGCGAGACCCTGCCGCTGCTGCTGGCGGCGGGCCACCGCGGCTGGTTGCAGCTGATCGCTGGCGAGGTGGTGCCGGTGTGGCCGGATGGCGCCATGGATGCGGGCCCGCTGCCGCTGCCGGATCGCCTGGGCCGTGGCGATGGCCTTGGGTTCGCGGCTGGGCAGCTGCAGCAGCTGCAGGCCGGCTCCGGCGGCGCCGATCTGCTGCTGTTCGAGCTGGCCTGAATCGGCGGCCTGGTCTGGCGGTGTCCGACGATGGGGCACCGCCGTTTCCCTGCCTTCCACTGCGTGATGCTGGAGCCCCCCCGCGGCTACCTGACCCTGGCCTGGCTGGGCCTGGTGGCCAATGTGCTGGCGATTCCCCTCAGCCTGGCCGTGATCCTGCTGCAGCCCACGTGGCGCACGGTGAATCTGGCGGTGGGCAGTGCGGCGGTGCTGCCGACGGCGGCGGTGGGAATCGTCGCCTGCATCGCCCTGCTGCGCTGGCGGCCCTGGGGGCAGGTGCTGGCGATCGTGGCCCTGTCGATGGATCTGGCCGTGGGCTTGCCCTACGGCATCGTGCGCCTGGCGCTGGTGGACCAGGATCGCCTGCTCACGGCGGTGCTCTCAGCCCTGCTGTGGAGTGCCACCGTCGCGGCACTGGTTTTCTGGTGCCGGCCCAGCATCCGCCGCTACCTCAACTGAGGCCAAGCCGGGGATGCCGTGCCAGCGCTCGCTGACCCCCGGCACCCCACTCGACTCGGCCATTCGGTATCGAGTGATACATAAGGGCGCCCCGTGGCCGCATTGGATGAGTCTCATCCTTTTCCCGTGGACATGCCCAGCCCCCAGCGTTTCGCGGCTCTGCAGCAGATCCAGCGGCGTCGTCCGGTGGCCGCGCCACCCGCTGCACCCTTCGAGGAGCTCTGGGCCCGCGACGTCTTCACCCTCGACAAGATGAAGGCGGTGCTGCCCGGCTCGGTGTTCGAGTCGGTGCAGCGCACGATCCGTGGGGGCGGCAAGCTCGATCTGTCGGTGGCCAATGTGGTCGCCGAGGCGATGAAGGCCTGGGCCACCAGCCGTGGTGCCCTCTACTACGCCCACGTCTTCTATCCGCTCACCAACTCCACCGCCGAGAAGCACGACGGCTTCATCTCTCCCAAGGGCGATGGCCGGGTGATCACCGAATTCACCGGCAAGCTGCTGGTGCAGGGCGAGCCTGACGGCTCCTCCTTCCCCAACGGCGGCCTGCGCTCCACCTTCGAGGCCCGCGGTTACACCGCCTGGGACATCACCAGCCCCGCCTATCTGATGGAGACGCCCAATGGCGTCACCCTCTGCATCCCCACCGTCTTCGTCTCCTGGACCGGCGAGGCCCTCGACAAGAAGACCCCGCTGCTGCGCTCGATCGCGGCGATGGATCGCCAGGCCCGCCGCCTGCTCAGCCTGCTCGGCAGCGAGGACGTGGGCACGGTGAACTCCACCTGCGGCGCTGAGCAGGAGTATTTCCTGGTGGATTCGGCCTTTACCGCCCTGCGCCCCGATCTGCAGCTGGCCGGTCGCACCCTGTTCGGCAAGCCGTCGCCCAAGGGTCAGCAGTTCGACGACCACTACTTCGGTGCCATCCCCGAGCGGGTGCAGGTGTTCATGCAGGACGTGGAGCGCCAGCTCTACGCCCTGGGCGTGCCGGCCAAGACGCGTCACAACGAGGTGGCGCCGGGTCAGTTCGAGATCGCGCCCTTCTTCGAGGCGGCCAACGTGGCCACCGATCACCAGCAGCTGACGATGACGGTGCTGCGCAACACCGCGCGCAAGCACGGCTTCACCTGCCTGCTGCACGAGAAGCCCTTCGCCGGCATCAACGGCAGCGGCAAGCACGTCAACTGGTCGATCGGCAATGCCACCCACGGCAACCTGCTCGATCCCGGCAACACCCCCCACGACAACCTGCAGTTCCTGCTGTTCTGCGCCGCCGTGATCCGCGGCGTGCATCGCTTCGGGCCGCTGCTGCGCTCGGTGGTGGCCACCGCCGGCAACGATCACCGTCTGGGGGCCAATGAGGCGCCGCCGGCGATCATGTCCGTGTACCTCGGCAGCCAGCTCGAGGAGGTGTTCAACCAGATCCGTGAGGGCCGTCCCCAGGGTTCGGCCAGCGGCGGTGTGATGCAGCTCGGGGTCGACAGCCTGCCCGAGTTCGCCAAGGACCCCGGCGATCGCAACCGCACCTCGCCCTTCGCCTTCACCGGCAACCGCTTCGAGTTCCGGGCCGTCGGCTCCAATCAGTCGGTGGCCGGTCCGCTGGTGGCTCTGAACACCGTGCTGGCCGATTCGCTGGAGTGGATCTGCGGTCAGCTCGAGGGGCAGCTGGCCGGCGGCGCCAGCCTCGGCGATGCCGCCTTCGTGGTGCTGCAGCAGGTGATGCGCGAGCACGGTGCCGTGGTGTTCGGCGGCGATGGTTACTCGGCCGAGTGGCATCGCCGCGCCGTGGAGGAGCGCGGCCTGGAGAACCTGCGCACCAGCGCCGATGCCCTGCCGGTGCTGCAGCGCCCCGAGGTGCGTGAGCTGTTCGAGCGCCAGGCGGTGCTCAGCCCGGTGGAGCTGGAGAGCCGCTACGAGGTGTACGGCGAGCAGTACGTGCTGGCGATCGAGGTGGAGGCCAAGCTGGCTCTGCAGATCGCCCGCACCCAGGTGTATCCGGCGGCCGTGCGCTACCTCACCGATCTCGGTCAGGCGCTGCAGCAGCAGCAGGCGATGGGGCTGCAGCCCAGCCTGGCGGTGCGCAACCAGCTCGCTGAGCTGATCTCCCATCTCAACGATGGCTGCGATGCCCTGGAGCAGGCCCTGGCCCACGAAGGCCCGAGCGATGGCCATCTGCGCCACTGCGCTGATCGCCTGCTGCCGCTGATGCTGAAGCTGCGCGAGGCCGTCGACGGCCTGGAGGCGCTGGTGGACGACAGCATCTGGCCGCTGCCCACCTACGCCGAGATGCTGTTCATGCGCTGAAGCCCGCGTCTCCGTCAGCCCTGAGCGCTCCCGTCCGGCTCGGTCCGCGCCGGTTGAGGGCCCTCGGGGCTTGGGCCCCTCCCCGTCTGCGGCCCTATGGCTCTGGCTGCCTGTGGCTTCTGGCTGGCGGCCCTGCGGCTACCGGAAGATGTTGTGAAGGTGACAGTTCCCAGCTGGCACTCTGGTCAGGATGACGGTAATTCTTGTGATTCCTGCCGTGAGTCAGCCGTCCGTCCGGGGCCTTGGCCCTGCTGCCGCCCAGGCCGCTGCTCCCCGCATTTACCGCCTGGTGGATGGCGGCGGCTCCCCTCATCCGGTGCTGGATGATCTCTACGACTCCCTGGAGGCGGCCTGGTCGGAGGCGATCGGTTGGTGGTCCGAACAGTTCGACCCCAGCCACGGCCCCGTCGAGATCGGCGTCGAGGTGAGCACCGCCAGTGGCGATTGGCGCACGCTGCGCTTCCCCGGCGGCTGAGGTCAGCTGCGTTCGCCTCGGGCTTCAGCGCCAGTCGGGCTGGTAGATCCGCAGGGTGCCGAAGCCCAGGGGGGCCGGCACCGGATCGGGGCCCGCGGGCAAGGCGGTCACCTGGAACAGGTAGGTGTCCGCGCTCACCGGGTTGGCCCAGGGTTTCAGCCGCACCGTCAGCGTGGATCCGGGCGGCACCGGCTGCGGAAAGTGCAGGCGCATCAGCCGCGTGTTCTCATCAAACCGCGCCTCCACGGCCACCGCCGCTCCTGGCTGCCGGGGGCGGCCCAGAAAGGCGCGGGTCTGGTCGGTGATGAAGTTGAACTGGCGATCCACGCCGCGGGTCTGCTGGATCAGCAGTTCGCCCAGTGGGGCACCGGCATCGCTGGGCAGCTCCACGGTGAAGAAGTACTCCGCCCAGGGATCGCCCACGTTGGTGGTGTAGCTCACCAGCTCCACCCGCCAGGGGGCGCGCACGAACAGGCTGCTGCCGCGCAGCTCCAGGGCCTGGGCGGTGCTTGGGCTGGCTGCTGTTGCACTCAGCCCGATCGCCAGGCCACTGACGATCGCCAGCGCGCTGCACAGGGCAAGGCGGCTGCCCCGGGTCAGGCCTCGGCTGCGGCGCCCGGGCTGTGTCGCGCCTGGGCTGTGCTGCTGCCGTGCTGGTCTCGGCCGTGCTGCCATCCGGCTGCCCTGCTCGCGGCATCGACGTTAGAGCTGGCCAGCGGTCCTGGCCAGGGTCGGCCCGGCGACGGGTGGGGCGGTTCCGCTCAGTCGGCCACCGTGACCGGCAGGAAGGGCCGTGGGTCCTGGTCGCGGCGATGGTGCTGCGGGATCGGCTCGCCTTCGGCCGCCGGGTCAAGGGGATCGCGCCCAGCGGTGGCCTCCAGGGCCTGGCGCAGCAGCCGGGCGGCGTGCAGGGGCATGTCGCGCGGCACGCTGATGCGATCGCGCAGGTAGCGCAGGCCCGCTGCACTGCCGGCGGGAGGTGCCACCGGCTCACCGCTGGCCAGCTGCGTGAGCGCCGCGCGCAGGGCGGCATCGAAGCGCTCCGCCGGCAGGGGATTGCGCGCGGTGATGGCCTGGCGGTGCTTCAGCACCCGGGCGATGGCCACCGCCGCCGCAGCGGCGGGCTGGGGCTGGGAGGTTTCCGGATCGGGGCCGTCCGTCCCGGCGTCATCGCCATCCCCGCCGATCGGCCACGGCCCCCGGTCGATCCGCTGCGCCAGAGCCCGTTGGAAGGCTTCGCCATTGGCGTGGCAACCGCCCATCTGGGGCGGCAGGTCGTGGGCGTGGGTGTGGAAATCGCTTTGGCTGCCCAGATAGGTGGGGCGCTGCTCCAGAGCGCGGAACCAGCGATCGATCGCCGGGTGTTCCTGCCGCAGCAGGTAACCCTTGTAATAGGCCAGCGAAGCGTTCATCCGCTCCACGTAGGGCACGAACACCAGATCGGCGGTGGTCAGCTCGCCGCCCAGCAGGAAGGGGCCACCGGCCGCCGCGAGGGCGGCCTCCATGGCCTGGGCCATCTGGCGGAACTGCTCGCGGGCTTCCACCTCGGTGCGGGGGCTGTGGTCGTAACAGAGCCACTGGCACCACGCGCGGAACAGCAGCCGCTCCAGCTGCCGCAGCGGCAACACCTGGGGATCGTGCATGCCGGGGCCAAAACTGTCGAAGGCGCCTTCCAGGGCTTCGAGGATGCGGTCGCTTTCGGTGATCAGCCGGCCATCGAGCTCCAGGGCCGGCAACATCCCGGAGGGCACCAGCTGCTTGTACCAGCGCTCTTTCTCGCCGTAGCAGAACATCGTGACCTTGCGGATCCGGTAGGGGATCCGCCGCTCCTCCAGCCACAGCCAGATCTTCTGGCAGTAGGGACACCAGGCGTGATGGTCGCGGTAGAGCGTCACCCGCACCGCCGCTTCGCTCTGGCCAAACAACCGCAGGCTGGCCTGGGCGTTGGTGGGGCCGTTCACCCGATCGGGCTCGGGGGCCGCATGGGCCCGCAGGGCATCCCAGCTCAGGGCGGCGGTCATCGGCGGGGCTCCGGCGGTGGGGTCGGGTTGAAATCCTGCCGCGGCTCGCAGGCACTCGGGGCGCTGCAGGGCCGCGACAGCCTATCTAAATCACTTGAGGATCGGAATGACTGTCGCGTCCCGCCAACAGGTCGTCGTTCAAACATGCCACCCGGTTTCGGCCCAAGGCCTTGGCTTTGTAGAGCGCCTGATCGGCGCACGCCTGAAGATCTTCGAAGCTTTCGCCCTGTCTGGCCATGGCCACGCCCACACTCACGCTCGTTAGAATCGCCGTCCCATTGGACTGCACCGGTTGCGAACAGGCGCGTTGTATTTTGTGAGCGATAACCATTGCATGCTCGAAACTACGAATGCCATTTAGTAGCACCAGTATTTCATCTCCACCCATCCTCCCGACGCTGTCACCCTCGCGGACGCAGCCCCGAATGCGCGTCGCCGTAGCTCTGAGCACAAGATCGCCATCTGCGTGGCCGTAAGTGTCGTTGATGGCCTTGAAGTTATCGAGATCCACGAATAACAGAGCTAGACACGAATCTTGTTCATTGTTCGCCAGAAGCGATTGCTTGGCCTGCCTAAGGATTGCGCGGCGATTGCTCAGGCCGGTGAGCTCGTCGGTCTCGGCTAGGTAAGCGACATGTTTCTCCTGTCTGATCTGCTCATTGATCAGATGAAACGAGCCCGTTACAAGCGATTGATGAGTGCAGGACGTGTTGTTGGTGACGTGTTTAGCCTGCAGCTCGATCCAGTCGTATCTGCCGCTTTCCAGCTCCACCTGAAGACGCAGGGTCGTGGATTGATGCGGGGCTAAGTGCCCGATAATTTGAAGCGCCTGGCGCCGCTGATTGGGATGCACGCATGCCAGAGCGCGCCGTTTGATCCACTGATCGGATTGTGCTGAACAGTAATTGTCGATAGATTTTGACACCCAGGCGACCCTCCCATCCTGCAGCGAGAACACCACGTCGGCTGCGTTTTCGGCCAGAAGAGCATAAATGGAACGCTGTCGTTCTAACTCGTGTTTGTATTGGAGGGAATGCCGCCGCAGCAGGCCGGCCGCGACTCCGACCGCTCCGCTAATGACTAGGGCGATGGCGCCAATAAGCCTGAGTCCAGCCGACTCCTTGTTGAACTTTTGCTGCATTGATGCCATTGGGATGTGGGTGATGAACCACCACTTCTTCTCCGTTGTGGTTTGGCGGGTGGACCGAGCGCTTTTTAAGATGTCGCTGGTATCGACCCGTATCCAGCGCCACGCCCCTCCGCGATCCTTCAGTTCACCTCTTCTTTCACGCTGCATTCGTTCCCAAAGAGCCGGTTCGCTGCAAGCCAGGTTTCTCTGACAGCGGGACGGAGTCTCGAGGGACGAGGCTGTTGCCGTGGTGGAACTCTCTTCGCGCTGCAACAGCCGATTCAGTTCTTGGCGCTGTGGAGCCCACTCAAGATTTCTCTGGTAATGCTTCACAAAGTTCCCACGCTGATTAACTATAATTGTGTGGATGCCTGGGAATGTATGATTGACGAATTTCGCATCTAGTGTTTCGAGCAGTGCGTTTGCTTCAAAGTTGACAATCAGGTAGCCGGCTATCGTCGTGCCTGCTCGATCCTTAATTGGTTGTGCTATGCGTGTTGTCGGCTTGAGTGGATGCTCAATCGCGCCATGCTCACGATTGAGGTCCGTATTTGAAAAATAAATACTGTTGGCGGGGAGCTTGGCGATCTCTTTAAAATAGATTTCTTTCGATTTGTCCTGTAGTTGATTGTCGGGTGTGATTGTGGGTATGGGCCTTGAATTGATTCTGGCCTTCTCGAGGCCATTTCTGTCGAGCAGCCTTACCTGGCGCACGTGGTGGCCTAATGATGCGAAATGGAGCAGTGCTTGTTGGGCTGCTACTTTGTTGGCGGGGCTGGGTGTCGCCAGGGTGTTCAGGAGCCGTGGATCTTCCTTAAGGACTTGAGCCGAAGCAGTCAGATCGGATAGCTCGTCTACCCAAAGGTGGGCGGAAGAGGTGAGAAGTGATTGCTTCTCATCTAGAGTCCTTTGATAAAATTCATGACGCAGTCTTTCGTGCTGGATGACTACTGTTCCCAGTAGAAACGTCGAGCTTCCTGTGAAAACAGACGCGCCGGTGATCAGTGCTGACGCGTTAACCGAACTGCAGTGGCGTTGAATTCTGCTGGCAAGGTCGACAGCTGTGGCTGAAGTCCAGTTGGGTATGGATTTCATGGATGGTGAGCTGCGTTGCTTGTCGGCTTCTGTGAATCTGCAGAAATTCTTGAAAATCGATTGGTTTTCCCCAGCGGTAAAATAGACGAAGTTCCGTTTCGGCGGGTGAGCCGGAAGAAAAAAGTGGCCTCCTAGTGGCCGAGGCTCGCGGCGGCCTCGCCCCCTGCCTAGCATGATTGCGAAAGCTGTGTCGCTTCATTAAGCATGTTTGACGCCTTCACCAAGGTCGTGGCTCAGGCCGACGCCCGCGGCGAGTTCATCAACGCCGGTCAGATCGATGCCCTGGCGGCGATGGTCGCCGATGGCAGCAAGCGCATGGATGCCGTCAACCGCATCACCTCCAACGCCTCCCGGATCGTCACGGGCGCCGCCCGCGATCTGTTCGAGCAGCAGCCTGCCCTGATCGCTCCCGGCGGTAACGCCTACACCCATCGCCGCATGGCTGCCTGCCTGCGCGACATGGAGATCATCCTGCGCTACGTGACCTACGCCGTGTTCACCGGCGATGCGTCCGTTCTGGAAGATCGCTGCCTCAACGGCCTGCGTGAGACCTACCTGGCCCTCGGCGTCCCCGGCGCTTCCGTGGCGGAAGGCGTGCGCAAGATGAAGGACGCCGCCATCGCCATCGCCAACGATCGCAACGGCATCACCCCCGGCGACTGCTCCGCTCTGATGAGCGAAATCGGCACCTACTTCGATCGCGCTGCCGCCGCCGTCGGCTGATTCGGCCGCTCCGGCCCCCTCCTTTGCCTTTCCATTGCCCATGACTTGCATGGCAAGTCATGGGTTTGTTGTGAAATCACATCGGGTGGTGATTTTTCCCGCGCGGGCTGCTCCTTTGTAAATGTGTTGCCTCTGTTGCGACGGACTTCTGCCTGCATCTGCTAAAATTATTGTAGAGTAGTTTTGCTTATGTCGTCTTACCGCGTTGTTGTGGAAGGCGGGCAGCTGGTCCGTCTTGAAGAATTCGAGGATGGCACCTGGGAGGTGGAGCGCATTCGCAAGGGCCGCAAGGTGTTCTCCTATGACGCTGGTCTGCTGATCAAGACCGTGTCGAAAAAGGGCTATACCAGGATCACGACCTATGCCGACACTGACGGCGATGGCATCTACCAGAAGCAGTCCCGCAGTCGTGGTCCCATCTCGTCTGGGGCTGGCGATCGTGATGACGACTCCCTGTCGGGAGGCGGTGGCTCCTCGTCATCGTTCGAGGATGGCTACAAGTTCTCTCTTGACGATGCCGGCGCGGTAATTGCTGTCTGGGAGTATGACGATGGCCGCTGGAAGCCTGAAAAGATCGATCGCCGAGAGTCCTTCGCGTTTGACGGCGTCAACCTGATCAAGACCGAAACCAAGAAAAATCGAATCAAGACGACCACATACGTCGATCCTGATGCTGATGGTGTCTATCTCAAGATCGGTCGCTCTCGCGTCGACAAGCTGACTGGTGAGTCCCGAAGTGGCGTCTCCGGCGACGATGACGCCTATCGCTTTGACTACATCGATGGTCAGGTCGTCAATCTGGAGGAGCTGGATGACGGTGTCTGGGAGCCTGAGAGCATTGATCCTGGTGAGTCCTGGACGTTTGATGGTGTCAGCCTTGTGCAGACTGAGACTAAGAGATTTGGCTTGGAAATCTCGACGTATCAGGATCTGAATGGTGACAATATCTACACCAAGATTAGCGAGGTCTATTCGCCTCTTTGAGGTCGAGGTTGTTTAATGATGAGGCTGCTCCCGGGCGTGTCGTCCGAGAGCTGTTCAGGGGCGGTTTGTGAGCTGGAAGAGTCCCTGTTTTGGTCAGGGCGCTCAAGGGGCTTGATCGGGATCCTCCGGCAGGCCTTTCCATTGCAGAGCCGTGCGCCGCGCCCAGAGCAGCAGCGGATAGAGCTGCCGGGAGCGCGGCGGCGCTGAGAACAGCTGGCCGAGCAACGCCAGCAACGGGTCGCTGGGCTGCAGGCGCTGGCACAGCTCCGCAATCGCCTCGGCACCGTGCCAGGCCTGATCTCCCTGCAGCAGCACCGCACCGCGCGCCAGATCCAAACCACGCGCCTTCAGCTGGGTTCGCAGGTTGTGATCAGCACGACCATCGCGGATCTGCAGATCCGGCACGCCTCCCACCAGTTCGCTGCGCAGGGCGAAATGGCGGCAGAAGGGACAGCCGCCGTCGTACACGAGCACCAGGGTCATTGCGCCATCCTGGCGATCACCGCAGCCCTGATGTGACTCGCCGTTCCCTCTGCCGCGTCGCGATGCGCCGCTGTCTGGCTTCGCTGCTGGGCCTGGCATTGGTGCTGCTGGCACTGCTCAACCCAGCGAGCGCCGAGGCCGCTGAGCAGTACCTCTGCGCCGGTGATCCTCTCCGTGCGGAGGTGGTTGCCGGTGCCGTGGATGCTGTGGGTATTCCCAACAGCAGCGGGGGAACCGTGCCCGGTGCCTTCATCGTGCTCCAGTGGCGCGGCGTGAGCCTGCAGCTGCCCCGCACCAACAACGCCGGTGTGCCCAGCTACACGGATGGACGCTGGTGGTGGCAAGCCCTCGATCCCGACCACCCCGACTTCGCCCAGCGGCGTGGCGCGATCGAGACCTACGCCTGTGACAGGGGCTGAGCACAGCGTTGGTGCCAAGGGCTCATGTCGCCCCTGGGAGCTTCTTCGCAATCATTTCCGGGTCGACCCATCGGCGTGGCTCAAGCATGAGGCGTGAGCCGTAACTCTTCATGGCCAACCCCACCGTCGCCCACTACACCCTGAGCCGCCTGGCGCAGCTGGGGATCGATCGGATCTTCGGCGTTCCCGGTGATTACGCCTTCTCGATCGACGATGCGGCCGAAGAGGTGCCGGGCCTGAGCTGGGTGGCCTGCGCCAATGAACTCAATGCCGCCTACGCCGCTGATGGCTACGCCCGCATCCGCGGGGCGGCACTGCTCTCCACCACCTACGGCGTGGGTGAACTCTCCGCCATCAATGGCGTGATGGGCAACAAGGCCCATCGCCTGCCGGTGTTTCACCTGGTGGGCATGCCGAGCGAACGCATCCAGAAGCAGGGGCTGATCACGCACCACAACCTGGGGGATGCGGCCTACGACCGCTTTCAGGCGCTGTCGGCGGAAGCGGCCTGCGTGAGCGCGGTGCTCACGCCCGACAACTGCATCGATGAACTGGAGCGGGTGATCCGCGAGGCGCTGCGCCAGAGCATGCCGGCCTATCTGGTGATCTCGGAGCTGAACGGCGGCCAGCCGGTGCTCGGCACCCCGGTGCAGGGACAACCGCTCAGCGCCGTGAAGCGGCAGCGCAGCGTGCCCGCAGAACTGGACGCCGCCGTGGGCACGATCCTGGCCCGCCTGGCGGCAGCGCAGCAAGCCGGTGGCTGTGCTCACCCATCTGGTGAGCCGTTACGGCGTGCGCGAGCAGGCCCTGGCGCTGATCCGCAAGGCCAACCTGCCCACGGCCATCACTCCCAACGACAAGGGCACCATCGATGAGTCGATGCCGCAGTACGCGGGGATGTACGCCGGTGACTGGTCCTCGTCGCAGCAGGTGCGCGATCTGGTGGGCAACGCCGATCTGGTGCTCGATATCGGCGGAATCGTGACCACCGAGCTGAACACCGGCATGTGGACCGGCAACGTCGACAGCTCCAAAGTCGTGACGATTCAGGACACCTTTGTGCGCGCCGGCAGCAAGGTGTTCGTGAATGTGGCGATCGACGATGTGCTGAATGCCCTGTGCGAGCGCGTCAACACCGTCTGCAACGACCACGGCCTCCAGCTGGAGGCCATGCCCCTGGTGGGAGCCCCCGGCGATGCCACCAGCTCGGCCAACTTCTATCCACGCCTGCAGCGCCGCCTGCGCGCAGGCGACACCGTGGTGATCGAAACCGGCCCCTGCATGATTCATCTCAACAAGGTGCTGCTGCCGCAGGGCGTGAGCGCCGAAGGCCAGGGCCTCTGGGGTTCGATCGGCTGGGCCACGCCCGCCTGCCTCGGGGTGGTGATGGCCAAAACCTCAGGCCACACCTGGATGGTGACTGGCGATGGCTCCCATCAGCTCACCCTCAACGAGATCGCCGTGATGGGGCGCTACGGCGTGAAGCCGCGCATCTTCGTGCTCAACAACGGCCTGTATGGCATTGAAGATGTGATCAGCGAGCGCGGCCACGGGTACGACGATCTGGCACCGGTGAACTACCACCTGCTGCCGGAAGCCTTCGGCTGCCGCAACTGGCTCAGCGCCCGGGTGAGCACCGTGGCGGAACTCGATGCGGTGCTCGATCAGATCGACAGCCACGACGGCGCCGCCTACATCGAGGTGATGATCCCCAACGAGGAGAGCCAGCCCCTGCCGCAGAGCACGATCGACAGCGGCTACAAACTGAACACCCCTCCGATCGGCTGAAGCGACCATGTCTCTCCCTCCCTGGCGGCCGTTGCTGCGCGGCGCCCGCCAGCGGGAGGGGCGCTCACCGCAAGCGCGCTGGCTGCAGCTGGCCACGCTGGGGTGCGATGGCGCACCGCGGGTGCGCACGCTCGTGTTCCGCGGCTGGGCTGGGCCGGCCGAGCTGGATCTACTCACCGATAGCCGCAGCAGCAAAGCCAGCGAGCTGAGCGCGGAACCTCGCCTGGAGCTGTGCTGGCTGCTGCCCAAGGCGCGCTCGCAGTTCCGGCTGCGGGGCCGGCGGCTGGAGCTGCCGCCAGAGGAGGAGCAGGCCGCCCGTGAGCAGCACTGGCAGCAGCTCAACCCCGGCGCCCGGGCGCTGTGGGGTTGGCCCGAGCCGGGCGCGCCCTTCGATGCCAGCGCCGCCTTTCCGGCCGAGCTGCCCGATGGCACCCCCCTGCCGGCCTGCTTTGAGCTGTTGCGCATCGACCTCGCGCAGGTGGAGCTGCTGGAGCTCACCGGCCACCCCCATCAGCGGCGCCGCTGGCGGGCCGATCAGGGGTGGCAGGAAGAGCGGCTCAACCCCTGAGCGCCTTCGTCAACTCCGTCCAGCGTTGCTCGTTCCCCTCAGCGCGAACTCCCCCAGCTCCGCTTGAGAATGATCGCCACGACCTTCCCTGGCGCTGATGCAAGCCCCTGAGCCGCTCCTGCAGCGCCTCCAGCACACGCCCGGCATGGAGCAGGGCCGGCGCCGGCTGGTGCTGCTGCTCACTCAGCTCGGCGATTTCGACTCCCTCGAATACGCCCAGGCACTGGCGCCGGTGCTGCCGCAACTGGAGGCCGCCGGCATCACCACCCATGCCATCGCCATCGGCGATGACGCCGGCGCCGAACGGTTCTGCACCTTCACCGGCTTCCCGCGCGCCTCCCTGGCGGTGGAGCCCGAACCCCGCCTGCACCGGGAGCTGGGTCTCTACGCCGGCCTGCAGACGCCGGGCGGACCCTGGCCCGGCCTGCTGCTGATGTGCGCCGGCATCGGCCCCCCCGGCACCCTGGCGGAGGTGCTGCGCGGCTATCGGGGGGATCGCACGGCACCGCAGCGCATCGCCAACGACGAAACGGTGCAGGCTGGCCCGTTGCCGCCGATCCGCGGCGCGTTGTTCCGCTGGGCCGGCGGGGAGGGCTTTCAGCGGCCGTTCGAGCTGGCCACGATCCGGCTGCGCAACATGAGCGAAGTGCTGAGCCACTGGCGCACCTACGTGCCGAGCGACGCCTACATCACCCAGCGCGGCGCCACCTTCCTGCTGGACGCCGATGACACCCTGCTCTATGAGCACCGCGACCGGGGCATCCTCGGCTTCTCGGCCACGATGAACCGGCCCCTGGCGTTCCTGGATCCCTGGCTGAACCCCCAGCTGTGAAACTGGAAGGCCTCTGTCCGGCCCGCATGTCGCTCGATCAGCTGAAGGCGTTTCTGGCGCGCATGCAGGCCGATGAGGCGGTGAAGCAGGAGGTGCTGGCCGCCGCCACCGCCGACGACGTGGCCCAGATCGGTCTCAAGCTCGGCTTTGAGTTCTCCGGTGATGAGCTGCTGCGGGTGTCGGGCAAAACATTCGACCGCGTCACCGTGCGCAAGAACGACATCCCCGGCGAATACAACTGAATTGAGGCGGCTCAGTGCAGCCGTGTGTACTGCAGCGGTTGGCGCGGCTCCAGTTGCAGGCTCCAGATGCCGCTGGCCAGCTGCTCCAGCTTCTGCAGCAAGGCGGCCGTATCGCCGCTGTTGAGCCACTGGGCCTTGAGGGCCGGCAGCTGCTCCGTCAGCGCCTCGATCGGCACCGTCACCAGCAGCAGGCTGCGGCCATCAGCGGCGCGTTGCAGGGGGCCCTCCTCGCTGCGTTGCCACACCCGCAGCAGCAGCTCCAGGGCCTGAGCGCGCCCCACCTCGCCGGGATCCCCATCCGCCGGCAGCGCTTCCCGCAGTGATTTGCCCTGCAGGGGCATCGCCCGCCGGCCGTTCTGCTCCAGCAGGGCCAGGGCGATCAGATACGGAGCGTCAGCCATGACAGTCAGAGCAGCGGGTGCCAGTGACAGAGTGGACCCTGGCCGGCCCCGATGGCCAGGGACTGGCGCAGGCCCCCCTCCACATAGCGCTTCGCCGCCTGCACCGCCTCCACCAAGGGCAGGCCCCGGGCCCGGTAGGCCGTGATCGCCGCCCCCAGCGTGCAGCCACTGCCGTGGGTGTGGGTTGTGGCCACCACGGCATGCTCCAGCCAGCACCCGCCGCCCTCCCGGCTGAGCAGGTAGTCGCGGCCCCGCAGCTCTGCCAATCCGCCCCCTTTGATCAGCACCGCCCTGGGCCCCAGCTGCAGCAGGGCATCGGCAGCGTCCTCCACCTCCTCGGCCGTGGCGATCGGCAGGCCGGTGAGCAGGCGCGCCTCCTGCAGGTTGGGCGTGAGCAGATCGGCCAGGGGCAGCAACTGCTGCCGGTAGGCCGTGATTGCCTCAGGCTCCAGCAGCACCGAACCGGCGCGGGACACCATCACCGGATCAATCAGCCGCGGCATGCTGAGCGGAGCCAGGGCAGCGGCCGTGGTCTCGATCAGGGGTTGGTTGAGCAGCATCCCCGTTTTCAGGGATGCCACCGGCAGGTCGCTGAGCACCGCCTCGATCTGAGCTGCGAGCGCCTCTGGCGGCAGGGCATCGACGCGGCTGACCCCACAGGTGTTCTGGGCGGTGATGCAGGTGAGGGCAGAGCAGCCGTGGACCTGCAGGGCCGTGAAGGTCTTGAGGTCGGCCTGGATGCCGGCGCCACCGCCGGAGTCGCTGCCGCCGATCGTCAAGGCAATGGCGATCGCCATCGGCGGCGGGACCGTCTCAGCTGAGGGTGACGTCGCCGGTTTCGCCGGTGCGGATGCGGATCGACTGCTGCACAGGCGTGATGATGATCTTGCCGTCGCCGATTTCGCCGGTGAAAGCGGCACTTTGGATCGCCTTCACCACGCCATCGAGGGTTTCGTCGGTGACCACGGCGGTGATCATCACCTTGGAGAGCAGACGGGCGGGTTGGGCCACGCCGCGATAGACCTCGGTGTAACCCATCTGCTTGCCGAAGCCCTGCACCGGGGTCACGGTCATGCCATTGATGCCCAAGGCCACAAGGGCGTCCTTGACGGGATCCAGCTTCTCCGGCCGGACGATGGCTTGAATCTGTTTCACGCGGGTCCAGTCAATGACGAAGGTTTAACGGCTGCGCGATCCGCTTTCTGTAGCGGTTGTAGCAGCGACTGTGGTTTGGGTCGGGATCGCTGCCGCAATCTGTCACTGAGCCTGGTCGGGGCCGCTTGCACGGGTCTGCGCCTGGGCCTGCTCCTGAGGTTGGCGGCAGGCTGCACGGGCTGGCCCCCTTGGTCGCGTTTGGTAGCAAAACGAACATCGAGGGGGGCGGCTTGCGCGCATTGTCATTGCCGATGGATGACACAAGCGCATCCAAAACCCGTGCAGCCGTCCTTCCGAACTGCCCATGACCATTGCAAGTCCCCCCCCCAGGCGCGCCAGGCGCCTGCAGGAGGCGAGCCTGCTGGAGGCCCCGCAGCTGCTGATGCGCAGCGTTCGCGGTCTGGCTTCGCAGCGCTCCCTCACCTGGCTGGCCTGCGTTCCCCTGGCTCTGCTGGGCCTGGGAGTGTTCAACCTGTCGGCCCACGCGGCCGAGCTGCCTGAGCTCACGCCGGCCTTCCTGGCCAACAACCTCTTCATCTTCATCTGCGCGATTCTCGTCGTTTTCATGAACGCCGGCTTCGCCATGGTGGAAGCCGGGATGTGCCGCCAGAAGAATGCGGTCAACATCCTGCTCAAGAACCTGATCGTCTTCGCGCTGGCGGCCTCGGCCTACTGGCTGATCGGTTACTCGCTGATGTACGGCGATCCCCTGGTCAACGGCTGGCTCTACTTCTCGGGGCTGTTCTTCGATCCGGCCGTGACGGCTGACATGGTCAAGGAAGCGGCACTGGTGCCCAGCGTTGACTTCTTCTTCCAGGTGGCCTTCGCCGCCACCGCAGCCACGATCGTCTCCGGCCTGGTGGCCGAGCGCATCAAGTTCGGCGAGTTCGTGGTGTTCTCGCTGGTGCTGGTGGGCTTCCTCTACCCGATCTCCGGCTCCTGGCAGTGGAACGGCGGCTGGCTGAGCGAGCTGGGCTTCATCGATTTCGCCGGCTCCTCGATCGTGCACTCCTTCGGTGCCTGGGCCGGTCTGGTGGGCGCCATGCTGCTCGGTCCCCGCATCGGCAAGTTCGTCGGCGGCAAGACTATGGCCCTGCCCGGTCACAACCTGGCCATCGCCACCCTCGGCTGTCTGATCCTCTGGATCGGCTGGTACGGCTTCAACCCCGGTTCGGTGCTCTCCATGAATGAGACCGTGCCTTACGTGGCCGTGACCACCACCCTCGGCGCTGCCGGTGGTGCCATCTCCGGCACCGTGATCTCTCAGCTGCGCGGCGGCAAGCCCGACCTGACGATGACCATCAACGGCATCCTGGCCGGTCTGGTGAGCGTCACTGCCGGTTGCGACGGCTTCTCGATGGCCGGGGCCTGGATCGCCGGCTTCATCGGCGGCGGCCTGGTGGTCTATTCGGTGGCTCTGCTCGATTCCCTGAAGATCGACGATCCGGTGGGCGCCTTCTCGGTGCACGGCACCTGCGGCATCTGGGGCACCCTGGCTGTGGGCATCTTCAACCAGGAAAGCGGTCTCTTCTACGGTGGCGGTTTCTCCCAACTGGGTGTCCAGATCGTCGGCGTGCTGGCCTACGGCATCTTCGCTGCCGTCACCTCCTGGATCCTCTGGTCGATCATCGGCGCCCTCTTCGGTGGCATCCGCGTCAGCGAGCAGGAGGAGATCGAAGGTCTGGATCTG
>CBFHOT010000009.1:0-37001 GCA_965657465.1 Cyanobacteriota bacterium
CGGTCTGGCTCACTTCACCGTGGGCTACTTCCTCACCTACGCCGCCTTCCTGATCGCTTCCACGTCCGGCAAGTTCGGCTGATCCCGATCGGTTGTCCGATCTGCCTCTGATCCGAACCCTCTGAACACACTCTGAATCGGTGCGGACGGCGTCCGCTCCGGTTCATCACTCGAGGGACGCTGAAGGACCCCGGCTGGTGAGCCGGGGTCTTTTTGTTGGTCTGTTGCCATTGGCTGTGCTGTAGGCACCCTTGGAGGAGGCCACGACAGACCTGGTGGGCTCTGCTCAAGCCTCGTGTGGGCCCTTCAGCGTCCGCCCTTCAGATAGTTCTGCCGCACGTAGGCCCAGTCTTCGCAGCGCAGCTCATCGCCGTCGGTCTGCGCCCGCTCGCCGTGCAGGCAGTCGACGGTGGCGCCGTGCCCCTGGCGCAGCAGCTCCTGCAGCGGTTGCAAGCCGCAGCCCGTCAGCAGCAGCAGGCTGATCAAGCCGCACAGGCCGCCGGCGGTCTTGACCACCCCAGCCGGCCATCCGCCATCTGTCTGGTGCGCGAAGCCCGAGCCTTTGCCGGCTGTGGATTGCCTGGCTGGCAGCCCCTGGTTCTCTTGGATCCGCCGGTTCTCGCGGATCTGCAGGCTGGCCAGCGGCATGGGTTGCTCCCGCCTATGGACGGCGGCTGGGCGCCGCGTGGTCGCCGAGGCGGAGGTGATGGCTTGCGTTCCGGTCATGGCCTCCATCCCTGGGCGGCAGCAGCATGGCCCCACGATGGCGACGATCGGCAGCCTTGGCGCGTTGCGCGACCAGCCTGTCGGCCTCGCCTGGCGCCAGGGCTGCAGCTGCTAGCGGCCAGGCATCAAAAAAGCCCCGCCGGAGCGGGGCTGTTGAGGATCGGATTGGGCATCCCGGGATCGGGATGATGCGGCAGAGGGCTTCAGCCCACGCTCCAGACGCCGCCGGCGATGTTCACCAGGGGGCTCACCAGGGCGGTGCCGCAGAGGAACCAGGCGAAGGCAGCGCCGCCGCAGCCGCCCAGCCAGAAGCCGCTGGCGAACTCAGCCCAGCCGGCCTTGGTGAACAGATCAGCGGGAGGATTGTCGATCGTGGCGTCAGCGGGCTGCACGTTCGGGCCGTTGCCGGCGGTGCCGTAGATCGACAGGCAGACCGTGAGGATCGACACCAGGCCGATGGTGGCCAGCAGGCCGGCGGTGCTGGCGTATTCGGTCAGGCGCAGGGGGCCGGTGATGGCGAAGGGGCCGTAGAGGAAGAAGCCGTGGGCCATCCCCACCTCCAGACCGCGACGGTTCGGCGACAGCGCCGGACGGTAGGCGGGCAGGGCATTGAGGAATGCCTTGGTGAAGTAGCTGCTGTTGACGGGGGTCGCCAGATTGCCGACGCAGGGGTCGGCCACGGGGGTCACGGTCATGGGTTCAGGAGGTGAGGCGGAACGAAGGGCGAGGCCGACCGCTGGTCTCAGTCGCGGGCTTCGATCACGTTGAACAGCAGCGCCATGGCCACGGCTGGGCCGAGGATGCCCACCAAGGGCACAAACACCGAAGGCATCCAGGCGGCGGCGAATTCTCCAGTCATGGCGCGGGCCAGTAGCAACCGCCGGTACTGTAAAGATCGCCTCCAGACCTGCCTTTCGGGCCTGTGGGGGGCGACATAAAAGTTCAATCCCATGAACCCCTCGATCCTGGGTGGCGCCGCGGTCGCCGTTCTCCTCTGGCTCCTGCTGCGGCGCCGCCGAGCGGCGGTGATCCTGCGCTCCACCGACACCGGCGCGATCGCGGCTCTCAACCGCGCTCAGATCGGCTTGGTGCAGGAGCTGGCGCCAGCTGAGCCGCAGGCGGATGCCGCCCCGCCCGAGCAGGAGCTCCTGCCGCCCCTGCCCGCTCCGGCCGATCGGGCCGGCCGCCAGCGGCTGTTGCGTCAGCTGCAGGCCGACCTGGCCTGCAGTGAGCCCGGGCGGCGCCGGCAGGCCCTGCGCCTGGCGCGGCTCTGGGGCCATCGGGCCACGCTGCCACTGCTGCGCCGCGGCCTGCGCGATGTCGATCCGGCCGTGGTGCTGGAGGCGGCCGAGGCGATGGCGCGCTTCCGCGGGCGCACGCTGCCGGCCGCCGCGCCCCGGCTTCAGCGCACGCTGCCCCGTAATGTCGCCCGCACCCGGTAGATCGGGCGTCCCTGGCTTTCGTGGTAGGTGCGCATCTGTAGTTCGGCCAGCAGGCCGAAGCTGAACAGCTGCACGCCGGCCAGCAGGCTGATCAGCGCCGCCAGCAGCAGGGGGCGATCACCGATGTCGGCGCCCAGCAGCAGCTTCTCCGCCACCAGCCACAGCAGCACCGCCAGGCCGACGCCCATCGCCGCCAGCCCGCCCAGGCCGAACACATGCATCGGCCGGGTGAGGAAGCGTTTCATGAACCACACCGTCAGCAGGTCCATCAGCACCCGGAAGGTGCGATCGATGCCGTACTTGCTCTGGCCGTAGCGGCGCGGGTGGTGATTCACCTTCACCTCGCTGATCCGGGCCCCTTCGATGAAGGCCAGGGCCGGCAGGAAGCGGTGCAGTTCGCCGTAGAGGTTGAGGTCATCCACCACCTCGCGGCGGTAGGCCTTGAGCGAGCAGCCGTAGTCGTGCAGGCGCACACCGGTGACGCGGGCGATCAGCCGGTTGGCAATGCGGCTAGGCAGCAGCCGGCTCACGGCCGCATCCTGGCGCTGGTGGCGCCAGCCGCTCACCAGGTCGTAGCCCTGCTCCAGCTCGCTCAGCAGCACGGGGATGTCGGCCGGATCGTTCTGCAGATCGCCATCGAGGGTCACGATCACCGCGCCGCTGCTGGCGTCAAAGCCGGCCGCCATCGCTGCCGTCTGGCCGTAGTTGCGGCGCAGCAGCACCGCCACCAGTTCCGGCACCGTGGCGCTCAGCTGCCGCAGCTGGCTGGCGGTGTCATCCCTGGAGCCATCGTCCACCAGCACGAGCTCGAAGCGCAGGCCCAGGGGGCGCACCGCCGCCAGCAGCTGTTCCACCAGCAGGCCGACACTGTCCTCCTCATTGAAGAGGGGCACCACGACCGAGAGATCCATCGCCCAGGGGCTGCAGCCCGTGAACCTAGGTGGGCAGTGGGCTGCCGTCATGGCTGTGCATCACCCGGCCGGCACCGCGCAGTTCCGCCTGGTAGTGCCGGGCGATCGGGTCCCGGTTGCTGGGATGCAGGTCGTCGATGCCCATGCCATTGCGGCCGTGCTCGCGGCCGGAGCTGTGCAGGTAACGCCCGTTGCCGAGATGCAATCCCACATGGGTGCACCGGCGCGTCGTGCCGAAGAACACCAGATCCCCCGGCTGCAGCAGCTGGAACTGCCCCACCCGCACCGCCACCGGCTGGCAGAAGCGCTCCTGCAGGTAGGCATCCCGCGGCAGCCAGATGCCGGCGCTGGCGTAGGCGCTCTGCACCAGCCCCGAGCAGTCGAGATCCGGGCCGATGGTGCCTCCCCACAGGTAGACGTTCGGGCGCTGCAGCCAGCTCAGCGCCAGCGCCAGCACCTGCGGCAGGCGCGCCTCGATCTGCTGCCGCTGCAGCCGCGGCAGCACTGCTGGCTTGCTGCGCCGCGCCCGCCCCAGCAGATCGGCGGGCTTCACCCAGCCGGGATAGCCGTCCTCTTGCAGGCGGACCCGCAGGCGCCCCGGGCCGCTCGCCTCGATGCGCAGAGACCGCCCTGCCGCCGCCTGGGTCGCCAGGCCGCTGCCGCCCGGGCGGCTGTAGAGGTCGAGAGGCGCCTGCAGTTGCCAGGAACTGCCGGCTGTGAGCAGTTCCGGTGCCGCGGGCTCCTGAGAGGCCATGCCTAATGTCGCCACAACCACGTACAGCAGCGATGGCGTTCTACAGCCCCGATGCGGCCATGGACGCGATCCTGGCGGACCTGGTGCGCGATCTGGCGGTGGAGGGCCGTCCGGGCCTGTCGGAGCAGCTGTCGCTCACCTGGATCCGCTACGACGCGTCGCTGCTGGAGCGCAGTGAGGCCGGTGCTGGGCTGCTGGGCCGCGGCGCGAGCTGGGGCGGCGATCGGCTGCGCTATCCGGCCAGCGTCGTCAAGCTGGTGTATCTGATGGCGGCTGAGGTCTGGCTGCAGCGCGGTCTGCTGGAGGAGGGGCCGGAGCTGCGTCGCGCCCTGGCTGCGATGATCCAGCATTCCAGCAACGATGCCACCGGCCTGGTGCTGGATCTGCTCAGCGGCACCACCAGTGGTCCGGAGCTGCCGCCGGAACCGATGGCCGTGTGGGTGCAGCAGCGCCAGCTGGTCAACAGCTGGCTGCAGGAGCTGGGTTGGCCGGAGCTGCGCCGGGTCAATGCCTGCCAGAAGACCTGGACCGATGGCCCCTACGGCCGTGAGCGCGTGTTCTATGGCCCGGACCTGGAGAACCGCAACCGCCTCAGCAGCGACGCCGTGGCCCGCCTGCTGGAGGCGCTGATGGCCTCCAGCCTGTTGTCACCACCGGCCAGCCGCCGCCTGCAGCCGCTGCTGGCCCGCAGCCTGGATCCGGCCCTGCGGGCCGCGGATCCAGAGAATCAGGTGGACGGTTTCCTCGGGGCGGGCCTGCCGCCGCAGGCGCGGCTGTGGAGCAAGGCCGGCTGGATGAGCGAGGCCCGCCACGATGCCGCCTATGTGGAAGCCGAGGGGCGACCGCCGATGCTGCTGGTGGCCTTCAGCGAAGGGACGCGCTGCTCTCGCGACAGCGAGCTGCTGCCGGCGATCGCCCAGCGGTTGCTGGCGGCCGAGCTGCCCGGAGAGGCGGCCATCTAGCGCGATTGGCTGGGGCGGTGCGTCAGCAGCACGCGCGCTGTTCACACAAAAGCGCCTGATCACTGGAAGGCGATCAGGCGCTTGGGCGTCGTCAGGGTTGATCAGATGGAACTCTGATCAGAACGGAGAGGGAGGGATTCGAACCCTCGACAGAAGTTGCCTCCTGTAACTCCTTAGCAGGGAGCCGCTTTCAACCACTCAGCCACCTCTCCAGTGGCTCGGCCAGCGTATCAGTTCGTGGTCGGCCCCGGCCCGGCCTCGCCCCTCAGGCGGGGCAGCCGATGCTTGAAGCCGCAGAGAATCTCCCAGGGGATGGTGCCGCAGCGCTCGCTCCAGTCCGCCGGGGTGATGCAGTGGTCGCCGTCACGGCCCAGCAGCGTCACCACCGATCCCACCTCCAGGGCCGGGCAGTCGGTGGCGTCCAGCACCAGCTGATCCATCGTGATCGCCCCCACCTGGGGCAGCGGCTGGCCCCGGTGCAGCACCGTCAGTTGGTTGGAGAGCTGGCGCGGCACGCCATCGGCGTAGCCGATCCCCACCACCGCCAGCCGGCTCGGCCGCTGGGTGCGGAAGCGATGGCCGTAGCTCACGCCGACGCCGGCACCCACCTCGCGCACCAGGCTCACCCGCGCCCGCAACTGCATCGCCGGCTGCAACGCCAGCGCATCGGCCAGATGGGGGGCCGGGGCATGGCCGTAGAGCGCCAGGCCCACCCGCACCAAGTCGTAGTGCAGGCTGCGGCTGCGCAGGGCGCCGGCCGAGTTGGCCAGGTGGCGGCAGCCGGCCGCCAGTCCCTGCTCCTGCAGGCTGCGCAGCACGTTCTCGAACCGTTGCTGCTGCTGGCTGGTCAGGCCGTCGTCCTCACCGTCCGGCAGATCGGCGCTGGCCAGGTGGGAATAGACCCCCACCAGCTCCACCGCTTCCAGTGCCTGGATTGCGGCCACCAGGCGCGGCCCCTCCTGCCAGTCCGCCCCCAGACGGGCCATGCCGGTGTCCAGTTTCAGCTGCAGGGCCATCGGCCGGCCCTGGCCACTGGCCAGGTTCTGGCAGAGCAGCGCCTCACGCATGCCACTGATCGTCGGCATCAGCTGCCACTGCAGGCAGCTGCGCAGCTCCTCGGCCTGGCTGAGGTTGCCCAGCACCAGCACCGGCTCCTGCAGCCCGGCGCGGCGCAGTTCGATCCCCTCGGCCAGGGTGGCCACCCCGAAGCAGCTGGCGCCCCCGGCCCGAGCGGCCTGGGCCACCGTCACCGCCCCATGGCCGTAGCCGTCGGCCTTCACCACCGCCATCAGCTGGGTGCTGGGCCCGATCAGCCGCTGCAGGGCCCGGGCATTGGCCTCCAGGGCGGTGGTGCTCACCTCCACCCAGGCCCGCTGGCGTTCCAGGCCCGGCGCGCTGCCGCCCCCGTGGCCGGGGGGGATGCCCTCAGGCAGCCAGCCGGACTTGGTGGCCTGGGTCACGGAGTCGATCGGAAATTGCCCCTAGCATGCCGTCCAACCGGGCGGTCGGCCCGGCCCCCTTGCGCGGGCAAGCCCATGGCCAAGGTGCTGGTGCTCAATGCCTCCTATGAGCCGCTGAACATCACCAGCTGGCGGCGGGCAATGGTGATGTTGCTGAAGGGCAAGGCCGAGGGTCTGGAGCACGATCCCCGCCGCCCCCTGCGCGGCGATCTGCTGCTGCCCACCGTGATCCGCCTCTATCAGTTCGTGCGGGTCCCCTATCGCCCCCTGCCCCTCACCCGGCGCAACCTGTTCCAGCGCGATGGCCATTGCTGCCAGTACTGCGGCCGCAGCGCCGAGCGCCTGTCGGTGGATCACATCCTGCCGCGCAGTCGCGGCGGCAGCGACACCTGGGAGAACGTGACCACCGCCTGCCTGCCCTGCAACGTGCGCAAGGGCAACCGCACGCCCCGCGAGGCCGGCATGACCCTCGCCCGGCCTCCGCATCGGCCCCTCAGCGGCCCGGGTTTTGAGATGAGCCGCCTGATCCACGCCGGTGAACACCGCGAGTGGGCCAAATACCTCGACGGCTTAGTGCCCACCACCTGGCCATTGCCGCAGGCGAGCTGAGCCGAGGTCGCCGGCCGAGGTCTCAGCGGCTGATCTGCTCGGCCAGCTCCTGCAGCTGACGGTTCTGCTCGGCCGTGACACAGGCGCCGATCAGATCCTGCAGCTGGCCGTTGAGCACCGGCTCCAGGCTGAAGTTCCGCCCCAGACGATGGTCGGTGGTGCGGTTGTCCTTGTAGTTGTAGGTGCGGATCTTCTCGCTGCGGTCGCCCGTGCCCACCTGGGCCAGGCGGGCCGAGCGCTCTTCGGCGTTGGCGGCCGCCAGCTCGCGTTCGTAGAGCTTGGCCCGCAGGATCTCCAGGGCGCGCTCGCGGTTCTGCAGCTGCGAGCGCTCCTGGGTGCAGAACACGCGGATGCCGGTGGGTTTGTGCAGCAGGTCCACCGCCGTTTCCACCTTGTTGACGTTCTGGCCGCCGGCGCCACCGGAGCGGGCGGTGCTGATCTCCAGGTCGCCTGGATCGATCTGCACCTCCACCGGATCGGCCTCGGGCATCACCGCCACCGTGGCGGTGGAGGTGTGCACGCGGCCCTGGGATTCGGTGGCCGGTACCCGCTGCACCCGGTGCACGCCGGCCTCGAACTTCAACTGGCTGAACACGCCATCGCCCTTGATCGCCAGGATCAGCTCCTTGTAGCCGCCGAGTTCCGCCTCCGAGGCGCTCACCGGTTCCACCCGCCAACCCTGGCTCTGGGCGTAGCGCTCGTACATCCGGGCCAGATCACCGGCCCAGATCGCCGCTTCATCGCCACCGGCCCCGGCGCGGATCTCCAGCATCACGCTGCGCTCGTCGCGCGGGTCGCGCGGCAGCAGCGCCAGGGTGAGGCGATGCTGCAGGTTGGCGATCTCCGGCTCCAGCCGGCTCAGTTCCTCGTTGGCCAGCTCCTCCATCGCCGCATCACCGCGATGCTCCCGCAGCAGCTCCCTGGCCTGTTGCTGCTGCTGCTCCAGCAGGCAGAGGGCATCGTGGTCGAGCACCAATGGCTCCAGTCGCGCCCGCTCCCGCGCGATCGTCTGCAGCTGATCGGGGTTGTTGGCCACCGCCGGATCCGCCAGCTGCCGCTCCAGGGTCTGGAAGGTCTGGCGGGCGGTGGTGAGGCGTTCGTGCAGCAGGGAGGGATCCATCAGGCGGATGCCGTTGGGGGAGCTGACGCTCCCAGAGCAGAGCAGGGGCAGACGCAGACCAGCCGGACACAGAAAGGCCGGATGCCCTGGAGCATCCGGCCGAAGGTCGCAGAGCCCGTGGAGAGGGCTGGCGTCGAGGGGCTGGCGCCGCTCAGGCCTTGGCGTCGGCCTCGGCCGACTTGGCAGCACCGCCCATGCCGTACTTGCGCATGAAGCGGTCCACGCGGCCCTCGGTGTCGAGGATCTTCTGGGTACCGGTGTAGAAGGGGTGGTTGCCGCTCCACACGTCGACGTGGATCTCGGGCTGGGTGGAGCCGGTGGTCATCACCACCTCTCCGTTGCAGATCACCTTGGCATCGGGATACCAGGTGGGATGGATGTCGGCCTTCGGCATGGCGAATACGGAACTGAGGGTCGGAGGCTGGATCAGCGCTTGGAGAACTGAGGCGCCTTACGGGCTTTCTTCAGGCCGTACTTGCGACGCTCCTTGGCGCGCGGGTCGCGGCTGAGGTGACCTTCGGTCTTCAGCGGCTTGCGGTTGTCGGTCGACAGCTCGCACAGGGCCCGGGCGGCACCCTGCTTGATGGCATCGGCCTGGCCGGTGAGGCCGCCGCCGCGCACATTGACGAGGATGTCGTACTCGGTGGCCAGCCCCAGGGTGTTGAGGGGAGCCTTCACCGCCGCCAGGTAGACGGGGTTGTAGTTCAGGTAGTTGTCACCGGGGCGACCGTTGATGGTCACGGTGCCGGTGCCGGGAACGAGGCGCACGCGGGCCACAGCGGTCTTGCGGCGACCGGTACCCCAGTAGACGACTTTGTTGGTGCTCATTGGGCAGCAGCGGCGGGATCGAGGGCGAGAACCTGGGGCTTCTGGGCAGCATGGGGATGCTCGGTGCCCTTGTAGACCTTCAGCTTGCGGAACAGCTGGCGGCCGAGGGCGTTGTGGGGAAGCATGCCCTTGATGGCCTTCTCCACGATGCGCTCGGGGATGCGCGCCTGCAGATGGGCGAAGGTTTCGGTCTTCATGCCGCCGGGACGGCCGGAGTGACGCCGATAGAGCTTCTGGGTGGGCTTGTTGCCGCTCACCCGGATCTTGTCGGCGTTGATGACGATGACGAAATCGCCGGCGTCCAGGTGGGGGGTGTAGCAGGGCTTGTTCTTGCCGCGCAGCACCGAAGCCACCTCGCTGGCCAGGCGGCCGAGGGTCTGATTCTCAGCGTCCACCAGGTACCACTGGCGGTCGAGCGAATCGATGGAGGGCAGGGGAGTCTTGTTCATATCGCCTGGTCAGGCACCGGCAGGCCGTAGGGGGCTGGGCTGGTGGTCGTGGGATCGGCGCGGAGCGGCGACGGGAACGTCTGCGCGAGCGCGATCAAATGACCATACCGCTTGGCCGGTTGAGGGCCTGCGGATCGACGGATTGGCCAGCGGGGGGCTTTCGGTGGTGATCCTCGGGATCGGGTTGATCGGGCGGATCCGAAAGGCCCAGCTGAAACCGCGGTTGACAATCATACCAGGCGGGTTCCGGGAACACGGGCTCGGGGTAGCCCACCCGCAGCAGGCACAGCCCCTGGGGTGGGGCCGCCTCTTTCACCTCGGCGCGGCGCTGCTGGCGCCAGCGCGCCTCGAACACCGCCGGTTCCAGCCGGCCTTCGGCCACGGCCACCAGCTGTCCCATCACCAGCCGCACCATGCCGTAGAGAAAGCCGCTGGCCTGCAGCTCCACGCTGATCAGGTCGCCGTCGCGCTGCACCGCCACCTCCTGCAGCCGCGTGCGCGAGTGGCTGCGCCGGCTGCCCGCCCGCTGGAAGGCGGCGAAGTCATGCTCCCCCACCATCCCCTCCAGCAACCGCGCCATCAGATCGGTGTCGAGCGGGCGCTGGTAGCGATGCCAGCTCCAGGGGGCCAGAAACAGATTGGGGCGGCGGCCGTTGTAGATCGTGTAGCGGTAGCGCCGGTAGCTGGCGGAGAAGCAGGCGTGCCAGTCCGCCGGTACCGCCCGGGCCTCCCGCACCCGGATGCTGGGCGGCAGCCGGCCATTGAGCGCCTTGGGCCAGCGCTGGGGCGGAATCGGACCGGCGCAGTCGAAATGCACCACCTGGGCCGCCGCATGCACGCCGGTGTCGGTGCGACCGGCGGCCATCGTCTGCCCCGGACCGCCGGGATCCAGCTGGCGCAGCGCCTCCTCCAGCGTCGCCTGCACGCTGGGGGCGTTGCGTTGCCGCTGCCAGCCGTTGAAGGCGCTGCCGTCGTATTGCAGGCAGAGGGCGATGCGCTGCAGCGGAACCGGGGTCATGGGCGCGATCGTCGCAGAGGAGCGGTGGCCTGGGAGTGCCAGGAGGCAGACCCCCGTTCAGCCGCGGTCCTGGTGGCGGTGGGTTGGGCCCGGGAGGCCATCGCCGGAGAGCTTGTCCGAACCGGCGCCCCACCACACAACGGCGCAACACCAGAGCAGCTCAACAAACAACGCCCCACAAAACAGCGCCCAGCAAAAAACCGTCCAGCAAAACAGTGCCCAGCAAAAAAACCGTGGCGGAGGGATCCACCACGGTTTGCTCGGCGGCGCAGGGCCGCAGCTGAGCCTGGATCAGACCAGCTCGATGATCGCCATCTCGGCGTTGTCGCCGCGGCGGGGCACGGTGCGGATGATGCGGGTGTAACCACCGTTGCGGTCGCCGTAGCGCTCCTGGGCCTTGTCAAACAGGGCGTGAACCAGCTGTTTGTCGTATATGTAGCCGATGGCGCGACGGCGGGCGGCCAGGCTGCCCTCCTTGGCCAGGGTGATCATGCGCTCGGCCTCATCGCGGAGAGCCTTGGCGCGGGCCTTGGTCGTGGTGACCCGACCTTCGCGGATCAGCTGGGTGGTCAGGCCACGCAGCATGGCTTTGCGTTGGTCAGCGGGGCGTCCCAGCTGGGGGACTCGGCATTGGTGTCGCATGGTGCTTGGGTCCGGTTAGGTGTCGAAGGCCGCCGATATCAGGCGCTGGTGCGGCTTTGGGGCAGGGTGATGCCGATGCGCTCAAGCGCTTCGATCACCTCATCGGCCGACTTGGAGCCGAAGTTCTTGATCTCCAGCAGATCTTCGTAGCTGAAGCCCATCAGGTCGCTGACGGAGTTCACCTGGGCCCGCTTCAGGCAGTTGTAGGCCCGGACGGACAGGTTGAGCTCTTCCAGAGGGATCTGGGCTTCGGCCGAGGGCTCGGGCTCCAGGCCGGGCTCCTCGATGGCGGTCAGGCTGGCCAGCGGCTGGAACAGGGCGATCAGCTGGTTGGCCGACTGGGCCATGGCGTCGTCAGGGGTGACGCTGCCGTTGGTTTCGATTTCCAGGCGCAGGCGCTCACGGGCGGAACCGCCCTCGCCCACGGCCGTTTCATCAACGCTGTAGTTGACGCGCCGCACGGGCTTGAACACCGCATCGATCTGCAGCAGATCGATGGCGCTGGTGTCTTCGGTGTGGCGATCGACGGGGCGATAGCCGACGCCGCGCTCCACGTGCACCTCCATCTCCAGGCTGTGGCCATCGGCCACATTGGCGATCAGGCGATCGGGATCGATCACCTGCACCTGCGAGGAGAACTGCAGATCGGCGGCGGTCACGGTCGCCGGACCGTTGACCACCAGCCGTCCGATCTCCAGCTCACGGCTGCGGCTGTTGACGGCAACCTGCTTGCAGTTGAGCAGGATGTCGAGCACGTCCTCGCGCACGCCGGGAACGGTGGCGTACTCGTGGTTGACGCCGGCGATGCGCACGGCGGTGATGGCGCTGCCTTCGAGGGCGCCGATCAGCACGCGCCGCAGCGCGTTGCCGAGGGTGGTGGCCTGGCCGCGATCCAGCGGACCGATCAGGAACACTCCGGTCTGAGACCGGTCCTCGGCGACCTGATGCTCGATCCGGTCAATTTGGTAGTGCAGCACGGTCTGAAGAGTCGAAATGGGAGCGGAAAACCCGTGGAAACGGGAACGACGGATCAGACGCGACGGCGCTTGGGACGGCGGCAGCCGTTGTGGGGCAGGGGGGTGACGTCGCGGATCAGGGTGATCTCCAGGCCAGCCACCTGCAGGGCGCGGATCGCGGTTTCACGGCCCGAACCGGGGCCGCGCACCAGCACTTCGATCTGACGCATGCCCTGCTCCAGGGCGCGGCGGGCGGCCGCTTCAGCGGCGGTCTGCGCCGCGAAGGGCGTGCCTTTGCGGGCGCCCTTGAAGCCGCTGGCACCAGCGGAGCTCCAGGAGATCACCTCACCGGCGGTGTCGGTGATCGACACGATGGTGTTGTTGAAGGTGCTCTGGATGTGGGCAACGCCGTTGGGGACGTTGCGCTTGGCCTTCTTCGGGCCGGATTTCTTGGCGGGCTTGGCCATGGTGAGGGGCCTGCGCAGGCAGGCAGGTGATCAGGGAACGTGAAAGACGCCCTGGTGACGACCGACGCAGGGGAGGTTCCCCGGATGCGGATGGGTCGGCAGGGCGGAGTGGGGCAAGGACGCGAAGCAGCCGGAGGCTTACTTCTTCTTGCCGGCCACGGTCTTACGGGCGCCGCGACGGGTGCGGGCGTTGGTGCGGGTGCGCTGGCCGCGCACGGGCAGGCCGGCGCGGTGACGACGACCGCGCACGCAGCCGATGTCCTGCAGACGCTTGAGGGCCATGCCCTCCTGGCGGCGCAGGTCACCCTCGAGGGTGAAGCTTTCGGCGGCACCGCGCAGCTTCTGCACGTCGGCGTCGCTGAGATCCTTCACCCGGGTATCGGGGTTGACGCCGGTCTTGGCGAGGATCTTCTGGGCACGGGTCAGCCCGATGCCATACACGTAGGTGAGGGCGATCTCAACCCGCTTGTCGCGAGGGATATCGACACCGGCAATCCGAGCCACGTGGGAAACGATTCAGGGGTCAGGGATGCCCCTGGCGAGGGGCGGTGGTGGCGAGCCGAAGGCGACTCGCCCAGCGCGGGGATCAGCCCTGGCGCTGCTTGTGCTTGGGGTTGGCGCAGATGACCATCACCCGGCCGTGGCGACGGATCACCCGGCACTTGTCGCACATCTTCTTGACTGAGGCACGCACCTTCATGGGCGTTGTGCTCTCCGAATTTGCAAACCGCCAACCTATCACAGGGGGTCAAGCACCCCCCTGAAGCGGTTGGCTCAGCCAAGTAGAGCGGTGATCCGGCCGGCGATCGCCTCCACCGTGCCATCGGCCTCCACCGACTGCAGCAGCTCGCGCTCGCGGTAGTAGGCGATCAGCGGCGCGGTCTGCTCGCGATAGACCTCCAGCCGGTGGCGGATCACGGCCTCGTTGTCGTCGGCGCGGCCGCGGCTCAGCAGGCGCTGGATCAGCACGCCGTCATCGAGTTCCATCAGCACCACCAGCTCGATCTGCTGGCCGAGCTCATCGAGCAGCTGCGCCAGGGCATCGGCCTGGGCCACGTTGCGGGGGAAGCCATCCAGAAGCCAGCCGCCACCGCCGGCGGCGGCCTGCTGCTCCAGGCGGCTGCGCACGATGGCCAGCACCAGGGCGTCGCTCACCAGTTCGCCACGGGCCATCACCGCCTCGGCCTCCTTGCCGAGCTCGGTGCCCGCGGCCACCTCGGCGCGCAGCAGATCACCGGTGGAGAGGTGCAGCAGACCGCGCTCGGCGGCCAGCTGCTGGGCCTGGGTGCCCTTGCCGGCACCGGGCGGACCGAGGAAGAGAAGGCGTTGCTTCATGGCAGTGGGAGATGGCGGGGAGCCGGCCGGGCAGCGTTGCCGGCCTGGCGCTTGGATGGGGTTGCGCGTTGCCTGCGCGGATGCTGGGCGGAGCGGGCCACCGGCCTCACTGGCGCACCATGCCCTCGTAGCGCTGGGAGATCACGTAGGTCTGCACCTGTTTGGCGGTGTCGATCGCCACGCCCACCAGGATCAGCAGGGAGGTCGCCCCCAGCCCCTGGAAGGTTTTCACCTGGGTGGCGCCCTCCACGGCCGAGGGAATGATCGCCACCGCCCCGAGGAACAGGGCGCCCAGCAGGGTGAGGCGATTCTGCACGGCCCCCAGGTAGCTGGCCGTGGCGGAACCGGGCCTGACTCCGGGCACGGCCACGCCGCCGCGCTTCAGGTTGCTGGCGATGTCCACTGGGTTCACCGTCAGCGAGGCGTAGAAGAAGGCGAAGCCCACGATCAGCCCAAAGAACACCAGCGCGTAGAGCCAGGGGGTGCTGCTGTTCGGGTTGAGATAGCCGGCCAGCTGGATCAGCCAGGGGGAGCGGGTGAGGTTGGCGATCGTCAGCGGCAGGAACACCACCGCTGAGGCAAAGATGATCGGCATCACGCCGCCGGCGTTGAGCTTCAGCGGCAGGTAGCTCTGGCGGGCGGCCAGCATGCCGCCCCCGCCCACCTGGCGCTTGGCGCTCACGATCGGGATGCGGCGGCTGCCCTCCTGCACGAAGATGATGCCGATGATCGTGACCAGGAACACCAGCACCAGCACGACGATGCCGCCCACGGTGCTGCGGTCACCGCTCTGGGCGAGCTCAATGGTTGAGCCCAGGGCCTTGGGCAGGGTGGCCACGATGTTGACGAAGATCACCAGCGAGGCCCCCTGGCCGATGCCCCGTTCGGTGATCACCTCACTGATCCACATCACCACCATCGAGCCGGTCACCAGAGCCAGGGCCGTCTGGATCACGAATACCGGCTCCGCCAGCCCTTCGGTGGCGTACTGACGCAGGATCAGGGCGAACACCGTGCTCTGCAGGATGCCCCAGCCCAGGGCCACGTAGCGGGTGAGCTGGGCCAGCTTGCGTCGGCCGGCCTCCCCCTCGTTCTTCTGCAGCTCCTCCAGCTGCGGCAGCGCCGCCGTGAGCAGCTGAATGATGATCGAGGCGTTGATGAACGGCAGGATCCCCAGGGCGAAGACGCCCAGGGTGGAGAGGCCACCGCCGGTGAAGATGTCGAGGAAGCCGATCAGCTGACCGCCACGGGCCAGAAAGTCCTGAAAGGCCACCCGGTCGATGCCCGGCATCGGGATGTAGATGCCGAGGCGCACCAGCAGCAGCAGGCCGAGGGTGGTGAGCACGCGATCGCGCAGACCCTTGGACTGGATCAGTTGGCTGAGGATTTCGCCGGCGCTGGGGTTGCGACCCCGACTGACGAGCATGGTGGCTGGGGGCGGAGGGCAGGGAGGGGGATGGGAGCGGCGGCAGGCCGTGGCCGCGACAGCGGGGACCGACGACAACAGGTCCCTACGACAATGCCGTCCGCTGGAGAACCCAGACGGACGGCTCAGACCTTAGGGCGGCGAGCCGCCCCGGCGATCAGACGACTTCGCAGCTGCCGCCGGCGGCCTCGATCTTGGCGCGGGCGCTGGCGGTGAAGGCGGCGGCCTGAACGGTGAGTTTGACGCTCAGATCACCACTGCCCAGCACCTTGAGGGGGTGCTTGGGGCTGGTGACGATGCCGTCCTTGACCAGGCTGTCGAGGCTGACGGTGCTGCCGGCAGCGCAATCGGCCAGCTTGGCCACGTTGATCACCGTGTACTCCTTGCGATTCACCAGCTCAAAGTGCTTGAGCTTGGGAATGCGGCGGTACAGGGGCATCTGGCCACCTTCGAAGCCCGGACGGGTGGGACGACCCGAGCGGGACTTCTGGCCGCGCATGCCGAAGCCGCAGCTGGCGCCCTGGCCGGCGGCGATGCCGCGGCCCTTGCGCAGCTTGCGGCGACGGGCGCCGGCGTTGGGCTTGAGGGACTGGAGGTTGATGCTCATGGCGAGGCCTCAGGAGTAGATCTGCTCGAGGGAGATGCCCCGCTCCTTGGCGGTCTCCTTGTGGGTGCGCAGGGCCGCCAGGGCGTCCATCGCCGCGCGGGCGTTGTTGAGGGGGGTCTTCGAGCCCAGGCGCTTGGCCAGCACGTTCTTGATGCCGGCGAGCTCCAGCACCGTGCGGATCGAGCCACCGGCGATCACACCGGTACCCGGGGCAGCGGGGCGGATCAGCACGCTGGCGGCGCCGTCGCGGCCGTTGCTGAGGGTGGGGATCGAGCTGTGGCGGGTGAGGGGCACCTTGACGAGGTGCTTCTTGCCATCGGCCACGCCCTTGCGCACGGCGCCGATCACATCGCCGGCCTTGCCGACGCCCACGCCCACCTGGCCCTTCTCGTTGCCGACGACAACGATGGCCCGGAAGCTCATCTTCTTACCGCCCTTGACGGTCTTGGAGACGCGGCGGATCTGCACCACCCGCTCCTGCCACTCCGAGTCGCGCTCCTGACCGCGACGGTTGTCACGGCCGCGACCACCGCGGCGGTCGCCCCGACCGTCGCCGCGGCCGCCACGGCGCTCCTGCCCCTCAGCGGCGGCGGGAACGTCGGCGGCAGCCGGGATGTCGGTGGCTTGGATCTGGTCGTTGGTTTCGGTCATGGTGAGAGCAGGGATCAGAACTGAAGGCCCGCTTCCCGGGCGGCGTCAGCCAGGGCCTTGACCCGGCCGTGGTACAGGTTGCCGCCGCGATCGAAGACCACCTGGGAGATGCCCTTGGCGAGGGCGCGCTTGGCCACCAGCTGACCCACGGCGACGGAGGCGTCGCAGGTGGCGGCGGCGTTCACGCTGGAGCGGAGCTCCTTGTCAACGGTGGACGCCGAGCAGAGGGTGCTTTGGGCGTCGTCGTCGATGACTTGGGCGTAGATGTGATTGTTGGAGCGGAACACCGCCAGACGCGGACGAGCCGCGGTGCCGGACAGATTGCGACGCAGACGGCGGTGACGCTTCTGGGTCTGCTGCTTGCGGGAGAGGGAAGACATGGAGATACAGGGTAACGACGCTCAGGCCAGCCTCACTTCTTGCCGGTCTTGCCGGCCTTGCGCAGGATGCGTTCGCCCTCGTACTTGATGCCCTTGCCCTTGTAGGGCTCAGGCGGACGAATGGCGCGCACCTTGGCGGCTTCGTTGCCCACCAGCTCCTTGTCGGCACCGGAGACGAGCACGGTGGTGTTGCCGTCGACGGCGAAGGTGACGCCGGCGGGCGGCTCCATTTCCACCTGGTGGCTGTAGCCGGCGGAAACCACCAGCTTCTTGCCCTGGACGGCGGCGCGGTAGCCCACGCCGATGATCTCCAGCTTGCGGGTGTAGCCCTGGCTCACCCCTTCGACCATGTTGGCCACCAGGGTGCGGCAGAGACCGTGGCGCTCACGGGAGCGACGGTTGTCGCTGGCCGGGCTCACCACGAGGGTGTTGCCGTCTTGGGCGATGGTCACCCCTTCGGGAAGGGTGCGGTTGAGTTCCCCCTTCGGGCCCTTCACCGTCACATCGAGACCGCTGAGGGTCACGGTGACGCCGCCGGGCACCGGGATGGGTGCTTTACCGATACGAGACATGGATGGATCTCCCTGATCAGTAGACGTAGCAGAGCACTTCACCGCCCACACCCTGCTTGCGGGCGTCGCGGTCGCTCATCACTCCCTTGGAGGTGGAGATGATGGCCACTCCGAGACCGCCCAGCACCTTCGGCAGCTGGCGGTTGTTCTTGTAGATGCGCAGGCCGGGCTTGCTGACGCGCTGCACCGAGCGGATGGTGGGCTGGCGATGCTTGCCGCTGTACTTCAGCTCAAGCACCAGCTGCTTCTGCACGCCTTCGCCTTCTTCGCTGATGCCGGCGATAAAACCTTCCTGCTGAAGCACATTGGCGATGCTGCGCAGCAGGCGGGATGCGGGAATCTTGGTGGTTTCGTGACGCTTCTCACTCGCATTGCGAATGCGGGTGAGCATGTCTGAAATTGGGTCGTGATTGGCCATGGTCGGGTCCGAAGAGGGCTCAGTTACTGCGGAACGCCATTCCCATCTCGCGGAGGAGGGCCCGGCCCTCTTCGTCGTTACGGGCGCTGGTCACGATCGTTACGTCCATGCCGCGGATCGCGTCGATCTTGTCGAAGGAGATCTCGGGGAAGATGATCTGCTCGCGGATGCCCAGGGTGTAGTTCCCCCGGCCGTCGAAGCTTTTGGGGCTCACGCCGCGGAAGTCGCGGATGCGGGGCAGGGCCAGGTGAATCAGGCGCTCCAGGAAGGCATACATCCGCTCGCCGCGCAGGGTGACGGCCACGCCGATCGGCATGCCCTGGCGGATCTTGAAGCCGGCGATGGCCTTCTTGGCGCGGGTCACCACCACCTTCTGGCCGGTGATGTTGGCCAGCTCCACGATCGAGGCTTCGAGAGCCTTGGCGTTCTGGGCGGCTTCACCGAGGCCCCGGTTGACGGTGACTTTGATCACCTTGGGGACTTCGTGGACGTTGGAGAGATTCAGGTCCTTGAGGAGCTTGGGCTGAATCGTCTCCCTGTAGCGCTGTTTCAGTGACATGACGGAGGGGAGGGGGTGCGCTTCTGGGCGGGGTCAGAAGGCGGACGAGCTGGGATCGGTCGTTGGCGGACGCCGGTCGACCCGGAGGTCGACCGTGCGACTCAATCCAGGAATTCGCCGGTTTTCTTCAGGCGGCGCTTCTTGGTGCCGTCCTGGTCAACCACGACTTCCACACGGCTCGCCACCTGTTTGGTGGTGGAGTACAGCATCACGTTCGAGGCGTGCACGGAGGCTTCCTCGGTGACGATGCGGCCGGTCTCGCCCTCCTGGGTGGGCTTGACGTGACGGGTGCGCAGGTTGATGCCCTGCACCACGACGCGGTTTTCGTAGGGCAGGGTCCGTAGGACCTCACCGGTCTTGCCCTTGTCCTTGCCGGCGATCACCTGCACGGTGTCGCCCTTCTTGATGCGCATCTTGGTGCGCACCTGGGCCTTTGCCTTCGGGGTTGCAGTGGCCATCTCAGATCACCTCCGGAGCGAGGGACACGATCTTGGTGAAGTTGCGCTCGCGCAGCTCGCGGGCCACAGGACCGAAGACGCGGGTGCCCTTGGGGTTGTTGTCGTTGCCCAGGATCACGGCGGCGTTGTCGTCAAACCGGATCGAGTTGCCGGTTTCACGACGCAGGGTGGCCTTGGTGCGAACCACCACGGCTTTCACCACATCGGACTTCTTGACGCCCATGTTGGGCATCGCATCCTTGACGGCGGCCACGATCACGTCGCCCACGTGGGCGTAGCGACGGTTGGTGCCCAGCACGCGGATGCACTGGATGCGCTTGGCGCCGCTGTTGTCAGCGACGTTGAGGAAGGTTTCCTGTTGGATCATTGGTCAGGCCTCCTCAGTTGTCGGCGGAGGTGTTGAGCACCTCGGCCACGGTCCAGCGCTTGGTGCGGCTGAGGGGACGGGTCTCGGTGATGCGGACCCGGTCACCCACCTTGCAGCTGTTCGCTTCGTCGTGGGCTTTGTAACGCTTGGTACGGCTGACCGTCTTCTGGTAGATGGGGTGGGGGAAGCGGTTTTCCACCGCCACCACCACCGTTTTGTCCATCTTGTCGCTGACGACGGTGCCGACCCGTTCCTTGGTTGCCATGGGAATCGCGGGGGGAATCAGGAGGCGGAGGCAGCGGAGCTGCCGGAGCGCTGGCGCTCGCTCTGCACCGTCATCAGGTGAGCCAGCTTGATGCGGGCTTCCTTGAAGCGGTGGGGTTGCTCGAGGCGGCGGGTGGCCTGCTCGAAGCGCAGGGTGAACAGTTCACGCCGGGTGGCGTTGATCTGCTCGTTCAGTTCGCCGTCGGCGAGCTTGCGCACATCGGCGATGGAGGGACGGGCCATGGTCAGGACTCCACGGTGGCGGCCTCGGCGGCCTGGGTGGTCTCGGCCTCAGCGGCCTGAGCGGCTTCCTGATCTTCCAGGGTCAGGAACTTGGTTTTGACGGGCAGTTTGTACTGCGCCAGGCGCATGGCCTCCTTGGCGATCTCGGGGGTGATGTCGGTACCGCCCATCTCGAACAGGATGCGACCGGGCTTGATCACCGCCACCCAGAACTCCGGGTTGCCCTTACCGGAACCCATGCGGGTTTCGGCGGGGCGCATGGTGACCGGCTTGTCGGGGAAGATCCGGATCCAGATCTTGCCGCCCCGCTTCACATAGCGGGTCATGGCGCGACGGGATGCCTCGATCTGGCGCGAGGTGATCCAGCCACACTCCTGGGCCTGCAGGGCAAATTGCCCGAAGGCGATGGTGTTACCGCGGGTGGCAACGCCGCGCATGCGGCCGCGCTGCTGCTTGCGGAATTTGACGCGTCTTGGACTCAGCATGGTTCAGGCCTCCTGATCACTCCTGGTTGGAGCGGTCTTCGAACTGTTGGGGCTGCCGGCTGGTCCGGCGGCGGGGGGCAGCGCCCACGGGCACCTGCTCCTTCTGGCCAGGCAGAACCTCGCCTTTGAACACCCACACCTTGATGCCCAGCACGCCGTAGGTGGTGCTGGCCAGCTTGGTGGCGTAATCGATGTCGGCGCGCAGGGTGTGCAGGGGCACACGACCTTCGCGGGTCCATTCGGTCCGGGCGATCTCGGCGCCGTTGAGGCGGCCGCTCACCTGGATCTTCAGGCCGAGCACGCCGGCCCGCTGGGCCCGCTGCACGGCCATGCGGATGACGCGGCGGAAGGCCACGCGCTTCTCCAGCTGCTGGGCGATGTACTCAGCCAGCAGGAAGGCGTCGGCGTCGACACGCTCCACCTCGACCACATTGATGCGCACCTGACGGTTGGCATCGCCGAGGGTCTTTTGGATGCCGCTGCGCAGCTCCTCAATGCCGCTGCCCTGGCGGCCCACCAGCACACCGGGGCGTGCGGTTTTCAGTTCCACTTCCAGCTGGTCGGCCTTGCGGGCGATCAGCACATCGGAAATACCGGCGGCGCCGTACTTCTTGTGGATGAACTTGCGGATCCGGTCATCCTCCTGGAGGAGGGTCGGATAGGTCTTGCTGGGGGCGTACCAGCGGGACCGGTGCTCCTGGGTGATCCCCAGGCGCAGGCCGGTTGGATGGATCTTGTGTCCCATCGGTCGGTGTCCTCGGGGTTCAGGCGGAAGGAGCCACAGCAATGCTGATGTGGCAGGTCTGTTTCTTGATCGCGTAGGCGCGACCCTGGGCGCGAGGCCGGTAGCGCTTCATGGAGGGACCCATGTCAGCGGAAGCCTGGCTGATCACCAGGGTGGCGGGATCGAGACCCATGTTGTGCTCGGCGTTCGCCACGGCGCTGCGCAGCACCTTGGTGATCGGACCGGTGGAGCGGTAGGGCATGAACTCGAGCAGGATCAGCGCTTCGCGATAGCTGCGACCGCGGATCTGATCGAGAACCCGCCGCACCTTGGAGGCGGAGCCACGGATGAAACGACCGTGGGCCTGGGCCTGGTTGGGAGAGGTGTTTGCCATGAATCAGCGGCCTCCTTTCTTGTCCTTGATGTGGCCCCGGAAGGTGCGGGTGGGGGCGAATTCCCCGAGCTTGTGGCCCACCATCTGTTCGGTGACATACACCGGCACGTGCGATTTGCCGTTGTGCACGGCAATCGTGTGGCCGATCATCATCGGCAGAATGGTGGAAGCGCGTGACCAGGTCTTGATCACGGATTTGTCGTCGGCGGCGTTTTGCTTTTCAACCTTGCGCAGAAGGCTGTCGGCAACAAACGGACCTTTTTTGAGTGAACGTCCCATGGCGGTTTAGGCAGCGAGCAGAGCGGTGTGGTTCATCAGGAATCGCGTCCGCCACGGCTCCGCTTGGAGGTGCGGCGACGTTTCCGGAGCACAAACCGATTGCTGGGTTTGTTCCGCTTGCGGGTCTTGAGGCCGAGGGCCGGCTTGCCCCAGGGGGTGACAGGGCCGGAGCGGCCGATCGGAGCCCGGCCTTCACCACCACCGTGGGGGTGATCGCAGGGGTTCATCACCGAACCGCGCACCTCGGGGCGACGGCCCAGCCAGCGCTTGCGGCCGGCCTTGCCCAGGCTGGTGTTGCGGACTTCGCTGTTGCCCACTTCGCCGAGGGTGGCGTAGCACTCGCGGCGCACCAGGCGCACCTCGGTGGAGGGCAGCTTGAGGGCGACGTAGTCACCTTCCTTGGCCATCACCTGGGCGCTGGCACCGGCGGTGCGCACCATCTGGCCGCCGCGACCGGCGTAGAGCTCCACGTTGTGGACGCTGGAGCCGAGGGGGATGGCCGAGAGGGGCAGGGCGTTGCCGGTCTCAATCGGGGATTCAGGGCCCGACACCACGGTCTGACCGATCTGGATGCCGGCCGGAGCCAGGATGTAGCGCTTCTCGCCATCGGCGTAGAAGAGCAGTGCCAGACGGGCGTTGCGATGCGGGTCGTAGTGGATGGCCGCCACCTTCGCCGTCACGCCGTGCTTGTCGCGGCGGAAATCAACGATGCGGTAGAGGCGCTTGTGACCGCCGCCGCGATGGCGGCAGGTGATCACACCACGGTTGTTGCGGCCCTTGCGGCGGTGCTTGGCCACCACCAGGCCGCGCTCGCGACTGCGGCCGGTGACTTCCGAGAAGTCGCTGGCGACACGGGTGCGGGTGCCGGGGGTGATGGGGCGGTAGTTACGGATTGCCATGTGTCTTCAGACCCCTCAGGACTCAGGGAACAGCTGGATGGCGTTGCCCTCGGCCAGGCGCACCACGGCCTTCTTCACCTGGGCGCGCTTGCCGGCGAAGCGGCCGACGCGACGGGTGCGGCGGGGCGGATTCATGGTGCTGACGCCCACCACCTTCACATCGAACAGCTCCTCGACGGCAGCCTTGATGTCGGGCTTGGCAGCCCGGTGGTCCACCTCAAAGGTGTACTGGTTCAGCTCGAGGGCCCGGGTGGCCTTCTCGGTGATCAGCGGCCGGCGGATCACATCCGCAAGCCGGCCTGCAAAACGCTCAGCCATCGCCGTAGACCTCCTGAATCTTCGCGAGTGCCTCCTCGCTCACCACCAACTTGTTGGCGTGGAGCAGGTCGAACACATTGAGCTGATCAGCGGCGATCAGCTTCACCTTGTCCAGGTTGCGCACCGACTTGCGCACAACCTCGCTGGGACCATCCAGCACCACCAGCACCTTGGCGCCGGCGTCGATGCCCAGGCGGCCCAGACCGGCGACGATTTCGCTGGTCTTGGGGGTCTCCAGGCCGGCACCGAAGCCCTGCACCACCACGAGATCCTCGAGGCGGCTCATCAGCGCGGTGCGCAGGGCTAGGCGGCGCTCCTTGCGGTTCATCGCCAGGTTGTAGCTGCGCGGCTTGGGGCCGAACACCACGCCACCGCCGGGACGCAGGGGGGTGCGGATCGAACCCTGACGGGCACGGCCGGTGCCCTTCTGCTTGTAGGGCTTGCGGCCACCATCGGCCACCTCGGCACGGGTGAGGGTGCTGGCGGTGCCCTGACGGGCGTGGGCCAGCTGCCGCACCACGGCGCGATGCACCAGATCGGTGGCGGAGCTCTCTTTGGCGACTTTCAGCTCAAGGCTGGCCTTGCCGGCTTCCTTGCCCTGCCAGTCGCGCACAACACAGGTAGACATTGTTTCGCTCCTCCTCAGTTGGGGGCCTTGGCGCCCACCCGCTTGGCCGGGCGGATGTTCAGCACGGCACCGGGCTTGCCGGGCACCGAGCCCTTCACCACCAGCAGGTTGCGCTCGGCGTCCACCTTCAGGATCACCAGACCCCGGGTGGTGATTTGCTTGCCGCCGTAGCGGCCGGCCATGCGCTTGCCGGGGTAGACGCGGCCGGGGGTGGTGCCGGCGCCGGTCGAACCGGGCTCGCGGTGGTTCTTCGAACCGTGGGTCATGGGGCCGCGGCTGAAGCCGTGGCGCTTCTGGTAGCCCGCGAAACCACGACCCATGGTGTCGCCGCTCACATCGACCTTCTGGCCCGCCTCGAAGGCGGTGACGGTGACGGAGCCACCCAGCTCGAGACCGTCAATGCTGTCGACCCGGTACTCCTTCAGGTGGCGCAGCAGCTCGTCGCCGGACTTGGCCAGGTGACCCTGGGCCGGCTTGTTGACGAGCTTCTCGCGCACCTCGCCGAAGCCGAGCTGCACGGCGTTGTAGCCGTCGGTGCTGGTGGATTTGAGTTGGGTGATGCGGCAGGGGCCCGCCTCGATCAGGGTGACCGGGATGGACCTGCCCTCGTCGTCGAAGAACTGGGACATGCCCAGTTTCTTCCCAAGAATGCCGATGGACATAGGAGGGGGATAAGCGCCAGCTGGACATCCGGCGTCGGCCGGAAACCGGGGTGACCCGGCGGCTGAATGCAGAGGCGATGGTCTGGCCTGGCCGATGCGAACCCCGGCGAGGCCTTGGCCATGCGCGGACGTTCGGATGCGGCGGTCCTGAGGAGAGTTGAAGTCCTGAGGAGCTAGCGAGACGGATCAGAATCTGATCAGCGTCGGCTTGGGACTTGTCCGAACCGGACCCCGCAAAAGGGCGCGTTCAGGCAGTTTCCCGGGCCGGGTGAAGATCGCCACCACTGGCGATCTGGTGCAACGACCTGGAGGCCCGGCTAGCGGACGGGCACAGGTTCAAAGCACAGCTAACAACTATAGCGCAAGGGTTGACCCGCTCCCTGGCGGCGCTGGCCCCGCGCCGGCGACCGCTGCTGTCAGACTCGCCGCAGCTTCCCAGCCCCGTGATGCCCCTGCTGCTCTCCGGCCGCGGATTCCGCCAGGAGTTGGAGCGCGCCGGCGCCATGGCGGTCTTCTGTCCCTTGGAGGGTGGTGCCGAAACGCGGCTGCTGCGGCGTCTGCGTGCCGCCGGCTATCGCGCTCAGATCACCTCCGCCCGTGGCCTGGGCGATCCCGAGGCCTATCTGCTGCAGCTGCACGGTGTGCGGCCGCCTCATCTGGGGCACCAGAGCGTCGGCCGCGGTGCCGCCGTCGGTGAGGTGCAGCGGGTGATGCCCCAGCTGGGCGCCCTGCTCGAGGGCGACGCGCCGATCGTGCTCTGGCTGCTGGAGGGGCAGGTGCTCTCCAGTGCCGAACTCGCTTCGCTGCAGGCCCTGACGCAGCGGGAACCCCGCCTGCGCATCGTGGCGGAGATGGGCGGCGCCCGCGCCCTGCGCTGGCAGCCCCTGGCGGATCTGCTCTGAGCGCCTCGTCCTCGTCCTCGGCATCCGGCGCCGCCTCCCCGCCTGCGGCGCCTGTCTCCCTGTTGGAGCCCGCCGCTGCGCTGGCTGCCGGTCGCTGGGTGAAGTGGATCGCCGGTGCCAGCAACCAGGATCTGGCCGCCATCGAAGATCTCGCCGGCATCTACACCCTGGCCGGCGTGCACTGCCTGGATCTGGCGGCCGATGTCGCCGTGGTGGCGGCGGCCCGCCGCGGCATCGCCTGGGCCTGTGGGCGCGGCGCCCGGCGTCCGTGGCTGATGGTCAGCCTCAGCGACGGTGAGGATCCCCATTTCCGCAAGGCCTGGTTCGATCCCGGTCGCTGCCCGGCCGACTGCCCGCGGCCGTGCGAGCGCGTCTGCCCCGCCCTGGCGATCGGTGTCGCCGCCACCGGCGCCCCCGGTGTGCTGGCGGAGCGTTGCTACGGCTGTGGTCGCTGCCTGCCGGCCTGCCCGCTCGGGTTGATCGAGGAGCGCTCCCGCCTGCTGTCCCCCGAGGCGGTGCCGCCGCTGCTGCGCCAGCTGCAGCCCGATGCGGTGGAGCTGCACACCCAGCCAGGCCGCCAGCAGGCCTTTGAGCAGCGGCTCGAGCAGCTGGCCGCCAGTGGCATCACGCTGCAGCGGCTGGCCGTCAGCGCCGGCGCCGAGGTGTCCGCCGCCGAGCTTTGGCAGCGCCATGGGGCCCTGCGCCGCCGGGGCCACCGGCCGCTCTGGCAGCTCGATGGCCGGCCGATGAGCGGGGATGTGGGTGACGGCACCGCCCGGGCGGCGGTGGCTCTGCTGGAGCGGCGGCTGGCGCAGCTGCCGCCGGGACCCCTGCAGCTGGCCGGCGGCACCAACGGCCACAGCCTGCCGCTGCTGCAGGCCCGGACCGGCCTGGGGCGCCATTGCGCCGGTGTGGCCTTCGGCGGCGTGGCCCGGCGCTTGCTGCAGCCGCTGCTGTTCGAGGCCCAGCAGGCCGGCCGGCCGTTGCTGCAGCAGCCCGAGCGGCTGGCCCGGGCACTGGAGCAGGCGCGGGAGCTGGTGCAACCCTGGCTAGAACGGTCGGATCCCTGACGGCTCAGTCCTCCGGTGACCTCCTCCGAGCCGCAGTCCGCCATCCCCCAGAGCGCCATTTCCCCCTCTGCCACCACCCGGCGCATCAGCGACGATCTCGATCGCCTGCTGGCGGTGCTGCCCCCTGCGGTGGCTGAGGCCCTGGCGTCGCCGCAGGCCCGCGAGCAGTTGCTCGAGGTGGTGCTCGATCTGGGCCGGGTGCCGGAGGCCCGCTATCCCGGACGGGCGGTGGATCTGGGGCAGGTGCCGCTGCAGCGCGAGGATCTGGCGGCGGTGGTGGAGCGGCTTGGCAGTTTCGGTGGTGACAACCGCGCCGGGATTGAGCGCACCCTGCATCGCATCAGCGCCATCCGCAATCGCACCGGCACGATCGTTGGTCTCACCTGCCGGGTGGGACGCGCCGTGTTCGGCACGGTGGCGATGGTGCGCGATCTGCTCGATGCCGGCGAATCGCTGCTGTTGATGGGCCGCCCCGGCGTCGGCAAGACCACCGCCCTGCGCGAGATCGCCCGCGTGCTCGCCGATGAGCTGGGCAAGCGGGTGGTGGTGATCGACACCAGCAATGAGATCGCCGGTGATGGCGACATTCCCCACCCGGCCATCGGCAGGGCCCGGCGCATGCAGGTGGCCCGGCCGGAGCTGCAGCACCAGGTGATGATCGAGGCGGTGGAAAACCACATGCCCGAGGTCATCGTCATCGATGAGATCGGCACTGAACTGGAGGCCCAGGCGGCCCGCACCATCGCCGAGCGGGGCGTGATGCTGGTGGCCACGGCCCACGGCAATGAGCTGGCGAACCTGATCAAGAACCCCACCCTCAGCGACCTGGTGGGCGGGATCCAGTCGGTGACCCTCGGCGATGAGGAGGCGCGCCGCCGCCGCACCCAGAAGACGGTGCTGGAGCGGGCCGCCGAACCCACCTTCCCGATCGCCGTGGAGATGCACAGCCGCCATCGCTGGCTGGTGCATCGCGAGGTGGCAGGCACGGTGGATCTGCTGCTGCGGGGCCAGCAGGCCCGGCCCCAGGTGCGTGAGCTTGATGGTGAGGGGCGTGTGCGCCTGCAGGACACCACACCACCGCGGCCCATCACTCCGGTGGCTCCCTTCGCGCCGCCCCGCGCGCCGCGGATCGCCCCACGCCCCCTGCCCGCACCGGATGGGCCGCCCGCCCCCCGGTCCGCCGGCGCCGAGGCGGTGGACGCTCCGCTCGTGCCGGCTTCTGCTCCCGCGGCCGCCGCGCTGCCGCTGCGGGTCTATGGCGCCGGCATCAGCCGCGGTCCGCTGGAGCAGGTGGTGCGCGCCCGCCAGCTGCCGGTGCAGGTGGTGGGCAGTGTCGAACTGGCCGATGTGGTGCTCAGCGTGCGTCAGCAATTGGGCCGCGACCCCCACGTGCGCCGCCAGGCCCAGGAGCTGGGGCTGCCGATTCTGGTGATCAAGAATCCCGGCCTGGCCCAGTTGCAGCGGGCCCTGGAGCGCCTGCTGGAGCGCCATCGCCCCGCTGCAGCCGCGGCCGCTGCGGCTTCGGCGGGCGCCACCGCCGCTGCCGGTGATGACGCCCTGGCGGCTTTGGAGGAGTGTCGCCTGGCGGTGGAGCGCGTCGTGCTCGGCCAGGGCCAGCCGGTGGAGCTGCTTCCCCGCAGTGAAGCCGTGCGGCAGATGCAGGCGGAGCTTGCCGGCCGTTACCGGCTGCGCACCGCTGTGTTCGGTCACGGCGAGCAGCAGCGTCTGCGGGTGTTTCCCGCCTGAGGGGCGTTGACGAAGGGCACGGCGCTGTGGGTAACTAACAGAGCACCAGCGCAAGCGGTGCAGGACGCTTCGAGAGCTCGCTCCCGGAAGCCGTCGTTGGGCCGTCGCCAAGCGGTAAGGCAGCGGGTTTTGGTCCCGCCATTCCTAGGTTCGAATCCTAGCGGCCCAGTTTTTAAGCAGTTTTTGGCTTAGAGCCTGGTTAAGGGAGCCCTAGTTCTGCCCAGGCTCGATTGCTGCGTTTTGCGGTGCCGGGTCTGCAGCGGTGTTGGTCCGTTCGGGCTCGTGGTCGCTTCGATTGGCGGCGGCCGCTTGTGGGCCTGGGTCTGCCGTTAGTGGTGGCTGGCGCTCCTGGTGACTGCCCCTCGCGGCTCTGGCGCACGCCTGGGTGCTGAGGTGGCTTGTGCTGCTCTCTGCGGTGGCGTTGCTCAGCGTTGCGCTGCCGGCAGCGCTCTAATGGTGGCGCTGCCGTCCTGCTGCCGATGGGTCTCGCGCCCCTGCTCGTCTGCGATTTCGATGGGGTGCTCGTCGATGGCATGGCCGAGTACTGGTGGGCGGCGCGGCGGGCCGCCCTGGAGCTGGCGCCCGATCTGGTCTTGCCGGACGCGGTGCCGCCTGCGTTCCTGCAGCTTCGCCCTCTGATCCATCACGGTTGGGAGATGGTGCTGGTGGCGGCTGAACTCGCCCGGCCGAGCCTGTCTCTGGAGGCGTTGCTGCAGCGCTACGCCGAGCAGCTGCCGCTTCTGCTGCAGCACTGGGGCTGGACGGCTGGGCCGTTGCAGCAGGCGCTGGAGCAGCAGCGCCGGCAGGCCATCGCCACCGATCCTGAGGCCTGGCTGGGGCTGCATCGCTTCTATCCGGGGGTGGTGCAGCGCCTGCAGCGCCTGCAGCAGGAGGGGGCGGACTGGGCTGTGCTGACCACCAAGGGCGGCGCCTTCGCCAGCCGGCTGCTGGCGGCGGCGGGGCTTGAGCCCTGGGCCCTCTACGGCCATGAGCAGGGCAGCAAGCCTGAGGTGCTGGCTCAGTTGCGCCAGAGCCAGCCACGGCCTCTCTGGTTCCTGGAGGATCGCCGCCCCACCCTCGAGCGGGTGCTGGTCTGCCCTGAGCTGGTCGACGTGCGCTGTTTCCTGGCCAGCTGGGGCTACCTCGGGCCCGACGACGCCCGCGATCTGCCGCCATCGATCCGCCTGCTGCAGCCGGAGGTCTTCGCCGCCCCCCTGGCCGACTGGCCCTGATTCGCTAGGGTACGTGTGTACTAGGCGCTTGATACGCCGCGGCTCCGTTGGTGGCACTGGCTTCCCGGGGGTGCACGATGCCTGCCTGGCGGCGTGAGTCGGCAGGATGGCGGCGCGGCCCGTTCTCTGCTTTCCGTCCCATGCCTGCTGACCCCAAGGCCGCTGACTCCCGCGTCCCTGACTCCCGTACCGCCGACTCCCGCTCTGTGGATGGCAAGGCGGCCAGCGCCGCTGATGCCCGCGCCGCCGCTGAGCGTGACAAGGCCCTGGGGCTGGTGCTGAACCAGATCGAGCGCAATTTCGGCAAGGGCTCGATCATGCGTCTGGGGGATGCCTCGCGCATGCGCGTCGAGACGATCTCCACCGGCGCCCTCACCCTGGATCTGGCGCTGGGCGGCGGCTATCCCAAGGGCCGCGTGGTCGAGGTCTACGGGCCGGAGAGCTCCGGTAAGACCACCCTCACGCTGCATGCGATCGCCGAGGTGCAGCGCCGTGGTGGCGTGGCTGCTTTCGTGGACGCGGAGCACGCCCTCGATCCGGTCTATGCCGCTGCCCTGGGTGTCGATATCGAGAACCTGCTGGTGTCGCAGCCGGACACCGGCGAGATGGCGCTGGAGATCGTCGATCAGTTGGTGCGCTCCGCTGCCGTCGACATCGTGGTGGTCGACTCGGTGGCCGCCCTCACGCCCCGCGCCGAAATCGAAGGAGAGATGGGTGATCTGGCGGTGGGCAGCCAGGCCCGCCTGATGAGCCAGGCGATGCGCAAGATCACGGGCAACATCGGCAAATCCGGTTGCACGGTGATCTTCCTCAACCAGCTGCGCCAGAAGATCGGTGTCACCTACGGCAATCCGGAAACCACCACCGGCGGTAACGCGCTGAAGTTCTACGCCTCGGTGCGGCTCGACATCCGCCGCATCCAGACCCTCAAGCGCGGCACCGAGGAATACGGCATCCGCGCCAAGGTGAAGGTCGCCAAGAACAAGGTGGCGCCGCCTTTCCGCATCGCCGAGTTCGACATCCTGTTCGGCCGTGGCATCAGCACCCTGGGCTGTCTGCTCGACCTGGCGGAGGAAACCGGCGTCGTGACCCGCAAGGGCGCCTGGTACAGCTATGAGGGCGACAACATCGGTCAGGGCCGGGACAACACGATCACCTGGTTGGATCAGAATCCCGAGCAGCGCCAGCGCATCGAGCAGCTCACCCGCCAGAAGCTCACCGAAGGCTCGGAGGTGACCGCCAACTCGATGAAACCCCTGGCCGCAGCGGCCAAGGCGGCGGCGGCTGAGCCGATCGCCCAGGCGGCTGAAGCCGGCGCCTGAGGCTTCGGCTGGATGGTGCAGGCTGCCGCTGGCCGCGGCGGCGCCTTCACCTGGGGATCAGCCCTGGATGCCTGCAGCTCGGTTCGGCTCCTGCCGGTGTCGCCCTAGGGGGCGTCTGGGCGCCGGCGTTCAGCGCAGCGCCAGGCCCACCTGGCTGCCGCTGGGTTGTTGCAGCACCTGCGCCACCCGTTGCAGCTCCTGGATGGCTTCGGCTCCCTCCAGTTTCACGAGTTCGTGGCCATCGCGGGATTCCACCCAGCTGATGCCGAAGTCGGAGACGAGAAACCGCACCATGTGATTGGTGCCCAGATTGGCCACGAAGGAAGCGCCGTGACCATCGCGGCCATCGCCGCAGCTGTAGCAGGTGGCCGCAAAGCCGCGCGCCTGCAGGCTGGTGGCCAGGGCCTCCAGGCTCATCACCAGGTCATGAACAACGGAGCGGTACTGCTCCGCCAGGCGGGGGAACATGCTCGACAATCTCGAATGAGACAATCATAAGGTTTTCTTCAGGTTTGCGAGTGTCGCCGATGTGGCGGCCCTGGCGTGTCAGCCGTCGGCGAGGGTCCACCAGCCGGCTGCCGGCCCGATGAAGCGCACCGTCAGCCAGAAGATCACCAGGGCCGCAATGCCCACCCAGGCGCCCTTGGTGGTGATCGTCACGAATTGATCCGCCTGCTGGCGGTTGAGCGGTAGCCAGCTGGCCAGCGGCGGTGAGCTGTCGCTGCTCTTGGCGGCGGCCTTGGGGCGGGCTGGCCGCGGCGGCAGGCCCTGCTGGTTGCGGCGGCGGGCTTCTCCCATGGCATCCCCGTTGGTAGGGCAAGGCTAAACAGTCTGATGGCGGCCTTTAGTGAGGCAGCAACCGGTTGAGCTGCAGCCAGGGCTCCAGGGCCTGCAGCACCTGCCGGCCCCAGCTGCGGCCCCGCAGCCGGCCGTCGAGCACCGCCAGGCGCCCGCCGCTGCGGCGCAGGCCCGCCACCGCCAGCTGCAGCCGGGTGAGGCCATCGGGCAGCAGCCGTTCACGGAACCAGTCGCGTCCCTCCCGGCGCAGCCGTTGCACCTGGGCGGCGGTGAGCGGATCCTCCAGGCTGGCGATCGGCAGCTCCGCCACCACCAGCTGGCAGGGCAGGGGCAGTTGCCCCTGGTGCTCCAGCCACCAGCTCCAGCGGCAGCTGATCACGCCGTTGCTCTCGGGGGCCGTGCTCTCGTGCACCACCCGGCTGCCGAATTCCGCCGCCAGGCTGCTGGTCAGATCCAGGCGCAGATCGTCGTCATCGCTGAGCACCACGCTCAGACCGGTCTGGCCCAGCACCAGCCGCCGCGCCTGCTCCAGCAGGTGCTGGGGAAACAGCGGGCTGTTGGGCAGCGGTTGGCGCAGCGGTGCGTAGAGCGGTAGCGGATCGGCCAGCGGTGGATCGCCCAGCTCAACGCACACATCCGGCCGCAGCCCGAGGCTGGCGGCGGGATGGCTGCCCGGGCCGAGCTGGCCCAGCACCACGGCGCCGCGCTGCTCCAGCAGCCCGGCCAGCTCCTGCAGGGGCTCCAGCGGTTGCCGGTGCAGCGTCCAGTGCAGCAGCCGCTGATCGCGCCGCGCCCAGCTGGTCCAGGCGTCGTGGCCGCTGCTCAGCCAGCGGGGCCAGGGGTCGGGCAGCCCCCCCAGCAGCCCCAGCAGCTGGCGCAGTGGCGCCTCCTCCTCCATCGCCAGGGGGACCCGTCCATCGGCGCTGCGCGGATGGCGCAGCACCCGCCGGCTGAGGCGGCTGTGCAACTCGATCAGGCTGGCTTCGGCCTGGGGCTGGGCCCGGCGCAGCTGGTCCCAGTGCTGCGGCTCGATCCGGATCTCCAGGGCCTGGCGCAGGCTCTGCTCCAGCTGCTCCGCCTCGGGGATCACCAGCTGCCGCTCCCCCAGCTGCCCCTGCTGCCAGGCCCGCACCAGCTGGCGGTGGTCGAGCAGCCACACCCGGGCGGAGCCCGGCTCCTCGCCCTCCACGCAGGGCAGCGCCAGGCTGCGATCCGCCGCCACCAGCCGCGGCAGCTCCACCTGCAGCAGGCGGCGGCGTAGGGACGGGCTCACCACCACCGCCAGCGGTGCGTCGCTCAGGGCCAGGGGCACCAGCAGGCTGATCAGCCAGGTCGGATCGGTGCCGGGCACCAGTCGCACCAGGGTGTGGTCGGCCCGGCGCAGGCTGCGGGCTGCCAGGCGGCTGAGGCTGAGGTGATGGGGCCAGCGTTCGGCCCCCTCGCGCCGCAGCAGCGCCTTGAGCTGGTCGTGCACGCGGGCCTCGAGCATCCGCCGTCAGCCGATGGCCCTGAATCGTAGGAAGCTGGCCGTCAGCCACTGCAGCCGTGATGACAACCCCTCCCCTTCCCCCAGGGCCGGTGGGCATCGTCGGGCTGGGCCTGATCGGCGGTTCCCTCGGCCTCGATCTGCGCCGCCTGGGGCTGGAGGTGCGGGGGCTGGTGCATCGCCCCCAGACCGCTGAGCGCGCCCTCGCCCGGGGGCTGGTGCATCAGGCCTCCACCGATGCCGCCGTGCTGGCCGGCTGCCGGCTGGTGGTGCTGGCGCTGCCCCTCGATCGGCTGCTGGAGCCGGAGCCGGCGCTGGTGGCCGCCATTCCGCCCGAGGCGGTGGTCACCGACGTGGGTTCGGTGAAGGCGCCGGTGTTGGCGCGCTGGCAGGGGCTGCATCCCCGCTTCGTGGCCAGCCATCCGATGGCCGGCACCGCCCAGGCCGGCGTGGAGGCGGGTCTGGAGGGGCTGTTCCAGGGGCGGCCCTGGGTGGCGACCCCCGGCAGCGCCACCGAGGCCGAAGCCCTGGCGGTGGTGCAGGCCCTAGCCGCCGCGGTGGGAGCCCGCTGGCTCTGCTGCGAGGCCTCCGCTCACGATCGGGCGGTGGCGCTGATCTCCCATCTGCCGGTCTTGGTCAGTGCGGCCCTGCTGCAGAACGCCGATCGCAGCGGCGCGGATCTGCCCGATCTGGTGCGGGCCCTGGCCTCCAGCGGCTTTGCCGACACCACCCGGGTGGGCGGCGGCAACCCGGAGCTGGGCACGCTGATGGCCCGCTGCAACCGCGAGGCGGTGGCGGAGGCGCTCGCCGGCTACCGCGCCTGTCTTGAGCAGCTGGAGCGGCGGCTGGAGCAGGCCGACTGGGCCGGCCTGCAGGCGGATCTGGAGCAGTGCCAGCAGCTGCGCCCGCAGTTTCTCTGACGCGGTTGCTGGGGCCTCAGGGCGCCAGCTCCAGCGTCAGGCCCCGCCGCTGCAGCAGCTGACGGCAGGCGGTGAGGGCGGAGAGACTCACCCCTGCCGTGCCCTCGCCGGGGTGAATGGCATCCCCGCACAGCCACAGGCCTGCCAGGGGGCTGCGGCTGGCCAGCCCGAAGGGACCGAAGTTGCCGGGCCGCTGCCCCAGGCCGCCCACGAACCCGTAGGGCCTTCCGGTCCAGCGGGCGAATCCCCGGGGAGTGGACAGTTCCCGGTGCCGCCAGTCCGCCGCGCCGAGCCCCAGGTGCTGCTCCAGGCAGGCGGCAATGCCTGCCTCCGCCTCGGCCTTGGCCCGGTCGTAGGCCTCGCGGCTGCCGCTGAACCAGGGGCGCGCCGCCGTGAACACGCTGGCGATCACCGTCGCCTGCCCCGTCGGGGCCCGCCCATCGCCCTCCTGGCTCACCGACACGAACACCGAGCCCGGCTCCGGCCAGGCGAACTGCAGATGCTCCGGTGTGTCGGCCGGCAGCCGTTGCCGTTCCACGGCCCCATAGAGCACCAGGGCTCCGGAGGGATCCGGCAGCCGCTGCAGGCGCCGCCGGTAGCCCGCTGGCAGGGCGTCCCCCAGCAGCTCCGGCAGCAGCTGCGGTGGCAGGGCCAGCACCACATCCGCCGCCTCCAAGGCGAAGGCCTGGTTCTGGGCGCTGCCCCGCTCCCCCAGCAGCCGCCAGCCGCCCGCGGCGCTGCGCTCCAGCCGCCGCAGCCGGTGCTGCAGCCGCAGGGTGCCACCGGCTGCTGCCAGCGCTTGCTCCAGCGCTGCGCTCAGCACCTGCATCGAACCCTGCAGATGCCACAGCCCCAGCGGCTGCTGCGCCATGCACAGCACCGTGGCGCCATACAGCGCCGCGGTGCGCTCGGCCGGCTCCTGGGAGTAGAGCCGCAGCTGAAGGTCGAGGAAGCGCCGCAGCCGCCCATCGCCGCCGCAGCCGCTCAGCCGCTGCAGATCGGCCATGGTGGCGCCCGCCAGCAGGCCGCTGGCCAGGTTGGCCGGCTCCAGCGCCCCCAGCAGCTGGGCCAGGTCCCAGGCGCTGCGCGGCGGCAGCACTGGATCGCGGCCGGCGAAGCGCCAGTTGGCGGCATGGATGGCGCTGCAGAGCTGCCAGAACCGTTCACTGCCGGGGAACTGCTGCTGCCGTTCCCGCCGCCAGGCCTCGGGGTCGCGCCAGAGCCGCACCGGCGGCTGGCCGTCGCCGAGGTGCACCACGCAGGCGGGATCGAGCGGGGTCGCCGGCAGGGGTGGCAGCTGCAGGTGGCGCAGCAGCCGCTCGTGGCTGCCGCCGGGCTCCAGGCCCGCCACCTGGGTGGCGCCCACATCAAAGGTGTAGGGGCCGCGGCGGAAGGTGCCGGCGCAGCCGCCGCTCTGGTGATGAGCCTCCAGCAGCGTCACCTGCAGGCCGCTGCGGGCCAGCAGCGCCGCGGCCGTGAGGCCGGCGATGCCGGCCCCCACCACCACCACATCCGCTGCTGCACCGGTCTGCATCGCGGCATGCTGGCAGTCGCCCTGCACCATCGCGTCATGGAGTCGCTGCCCGCTGCCGCGCTGGCGCCCTGGCTGCAGCAGCGGCTGGGGGTGCAGCTGCGGGCCCTCACCCCCGTGGCCGGTGGCTGCATTCATCGCAGCTGGCGGCTGCAGCTGGCCGATGGCACCAGCCTCTTCGCCAAGAGCAACCGGGCCGATCAGCTGCCCCTGCTGGAGGCGGAGTGGAGCGGTCTGGCGGCCCTGGCCGCCTGGGCCGAACCGCCGCTGCAGCTGCCGCAGCCCCTGGCCCTGGCGGTGCTGGGCGGTAGTGCCGTGCTGGTACTGAGCTGGCTGGATCTGGGCCCTGGCCCGGAGGACCCCCAGCACGCCTGGCGCCAGCTGGGCGCTGCGCTGGCGTGCCTGCATCGCGCCAGCGCGGCCGGCAATGGCGGCCGGGGCTTTGGCTTCGAGGCCGACAACTTCATCGGCTCAGCCCCCCAGAGCAACCGCTGGTGCTCCAGCTGGCCCCGCTTTTTCCGGGAGGCGCGGCTGGAGCCGCAGCTGCGCTGGGCCGCCCGCGCCGGCCGGCGTCTGCGCGGCGCCGAGACCCTGCTCGATCAGCTGCCGCAGCGCCTCGGCGGCCATGGCTGTACGCCGGTGCTGGTGCACGGCGATCTCTGGAGCGGCAATGCCGATCTGCTGGCCGGTGGCGGCGCCGCCATCTTCGATCCCGCCTGCCACTGGGGCGATCGGGAGGTGGATCTGGCGATGGCCCGGCTGTTCGGCGGCTTCCCGCCGGCCTTCTTCGCCGGCTATGAGCAGGAGTGGCCGTTGCCGGCTGGTGCGGCGGCCCGGGTACCGCTCTACAACCTGTATCACCTGCTCAACCACGCCAACCTGTTCGGCGGTGGCTACTGGCACCAGGCCCAGGCGAGCCTGGATGCGCTGCTGGCCAGCCCTGGTTGAGCGGGCCGTCGCTGGGTGGAGTTGCCGATCGGGGCGAGCGGCGACCGCGGCCCTGGGCGCAAAAAAAGGCGGCTGTCGCCGCCCCTGCAGGGATGTGGAGTCACGCGCGCGGTGCCTGCGGCGGCGTTGCGCGCGGCCTGGCTTCAGCGGCGTCTTCAGCCCAGGTATTCCTGGCGCAGCTGCTGCAGGCGGGTGACCACGGCGGAGCGCTTCTCGCCGGTGGTGAGGTTCTTCCAGCTCCACTGGCCCACCACCACCAGGCCGGTCAGCTCCAGCAGGCCGGGCACCACCGGCAGCAGGTTGATCGTGTCCAGCACGCCCTTGATCAGGATCTGGGCGACGATCACCACCAGCAGCACGCCGATCGCCTTGCCGATGCGGCCCATCTGCTGCCAATCCACCTGGTCGAGGGCCTGGTTCACCTTGCCGAGCAGTTCGGTGTAGCGCTCGGTGAAGTTGACGCTGCTGTCGGCCTCGCCACTGGCGTTCTGGTTCATGGTGTTGGAATCGACGGTGGTCTGGTCAGCACTGGTCTGGTCAACCGTGCCTTGGTCGACCGTGGTGGCGGTGGTTTCAAGCATGACCCGGGTCGGCTGACGGCAGACAGTGCTTCATAAGGTATCGGTGTGCCGATCTCCACGCCAACCGTTCTGGCCGTCGATCAGCGCCTGCTGATCCTGCTGCGACGCTGGTTGCAGGCCGTTGCCCCGGAGGAGGGCTGCGCCCTGCTGCTCGGCTCGCGTGAGCCCGGCGGCTGCTGGCAGCTGCAACAGCTCTGGCCCTGCTGCAACTGTTGGCCGCGGCCGCAGCAGCGCCATCGGCGCTTCGCCGTCGACCCCCGCGAGCAGCTGCAGGCCCAGCGCTGGGGGCGCGCTCGCGGCCTGGAGCTGCTGGGGGTGGCCCACAGCCATCCCGCCAGCGCGCCGTGCCCCTCCGCCACCGACTGCCGGCTGTGCCTGGCGCCGGCGCTGATGGTGATTCAGGGGCCGGAGGGCTGGCCCCAGGCCTGGTGGCTGCCGCAACAGGACGCCCA
>CBFHOT010000010.1:0-36048 GCA_965657465.1 Cyanobacteriota bacterium
ACCATGCGCTCCAGAGCCCGGCGACCGCGGCGCACGGTAGCCGCATCGGCAACCGTGGCATCCAACCAAAGACGCACCAGCCGCCCGTAATGAACCTCCTCCTGTTGAGCGAGCATCGGGATACGGCTGATCGAGCGGAGATAGTCGCCGAAAACATCAGACATGACCGAATTCTTGCGGACAGCCCATCGTTGACAGCCCGCTGATCCGCGTCAGGAGAGCTCTGCAGTTACGCCGCAGATCCACCGCAACCTGACGCTGCGGCAGCAACGACGCAACATGGCTGCACGCTGCCCCCATTCGCCTTGACCAGCGATCCCGCCCATCCCCACCTCAATCCGGCCGCCTGGGACCAGCGCTACCGGAACGGACAGGACGGCTGGGAGCTGGGCCAGCCGGCGCCGCCGCTGCAGGCCTTCCTGCAGCAGCATCCCCTGGCTCCCCAGGCCACGGGCCCCGCCCCGGTGCTGGTGCCCGGCTGCGGCCGCGGCCATGAGGCGGCGCTGCTGGCGGCCCGGGGTTTTGCGGTGGTGGGGCTGGATTTCAGCGCTGAGGCCCTGGCGGAAGCGCAGCGGCTGCACGGCGATGGCGATCCGCAGGGCGGCGGGCGGCTGCGCTGGCTGCAGGCCGACCTGTTCGATGGCGCGGCCCTGGCGGCCGCTGGCCTGACGGCCGGCAGCCTGCAGGGGGTGGTGGAGCACACCTGTTTCTGCGCGATCCAGCCCGCACAGCGCCGGGCCTACGCCGCCACGATGCAGCAGCTGCTGCAGCCCGGCGGCTGGCTGCTGGGACTGTTCTGGTGCCATCGGCGCCCGGGCGGGCCGCCCTTCGGCAGCGCGCCGGAGGAGATCACGGCCCTCTGGCAGGAGCTGGGGATGGAGACCCTGCTCTGGCAGCCGGCGGAGGGGTCGGTGAGCAGCCGCGAGCGGGAGTGGATCGGCCTCTGGCGTCGCCCCGCCTGATCGCGCGCCACCTGATCCCGCCCGATGGGAGCATGAACCCTCGCCCACTGACCCGCCGGATGGCTGCCAACCCCGCGCCGCGCCTCACCGAGCTCGCCCATGGCGGCGGCTGCGGCTGCAAGATCGCCCCGGGCGTGCTGGAGACGATCCTGCGCGACACGGTGCAGCTGCCGGCACCGCCGGAGCTGCTGGTGGGGCTGGCCACCTCTGATGACGCGGCGGTGTATCGCCTCAACGATCAGCAGGCGCTGGTGGCCACCACCGACTTCTTCATGCCGGTCGTGGATGACCCCTTCGACTTCGGCCGCATCGCCGCCACCAACGCCATCAGCGATGTGTATGCGATGGGCGGCCAGCCGATCCTGGCCCTGGCGCTGGTGGGCATGCCGCTGCAGCAGCTGGGCACCGACGTGATCGCCCGCATCCTTGAGGGCGGCCAGGCCGCCTGCCGCGAGGCCGGCATCATCGTGGCCGGCGGCCACACGATCGAATCGCTGGAGCCGATCTACGGCCTGGTGGCCCTGGGGCTGGTGCATCCCGATCGGGTGCGCCGCAACCGCGATGCCCAAGCCGGCGATCGGCTGGTGCTGGGCAAGCCGCTGGGGGTGGGCATCTGCTCGGCCGCCCTCAAGAAAGGTCAGCTCGATGACGCCGGCTACGGGGCGATGCTGGCCAGCACCACCCAGCTCAACACCCCCGGCCCGGAACTGGCGGCCCTGGAGGGCGTGCACGCCCTCACCGACGTGACGGGCTTCGGCCTGGCCGGCCACGCCCTGGAGGTGGCGCGCGGCTCGGGCCTGCAGCTGCAGATCGACTGGGGAGCGGTGCCGCTGCTGCCGGGCTGCCGCCAACTGGCGGAAGCGGGCTTCATCACCGGCGCCTCCGGCCGCAACTGGCAGGCCTACGGCCCGCGGGTGCAACTGCCGGCAGGGTTCAGCGACACCGACCGGGCCCTGCTCAGCGACCCCCAGACCAGCGGCGGCCTGCTGGTGAGCTGCGACGCCGGCAGCGTGGCGGCGGTGCTGGAGATCTTCCAGCGCCACGGGTTCAGCCAGGCCGCCGAGATCGGCAGCGTGGCGGCGGCGGTGGCAGCGGACGCCGCGGATCAGCCGGAGCTGATCCTGCGCTGATCGGCCCTCAACACCTCAGGGATCAGCCTGTGCAGCCTGGCCATCGCTCCAGCGCAGGCAGCGATAGAGGGTGGCGATCCGCACCAGTTCCGCCCCACTGACGCCGAGCTTGGCGGCGACCCCTTTGCGGTAGGTCTCCACCGTGGCCACGCTGAGATCCAGCCGGGCGGCGATCTCCTTGTTGAGCAAGCCGCAGCCCAACTCCTGCAGCAGGCGCTGCTCACGGGGCGTCAGCTGCGCGATCGCCTGCAGCTGCTGGGCGCACCCGGGCAGCGATGGCTCGCCCTGACGGGCCTCCCACCAGCCCTGCAGGGCCTGCAGCAGGTGCTCCCAGGCCTGGCCCTTGTCGACCACGGCGATCGTGACCGCGGCCAGATCCGCAGGGGGAGCAAACGGCTGCGCCAGGGCGGTGAGGAACAGCAACTCCGCCTCGGGATGGCAATAGAGCAGCAGTTCGACGGCATCCCGGTAGCCGTCCGGGGGCGGATCCAGATCGACCACCAGCAGCCGGGGCGGGGTCTGGCGGATCAGGGCGCAGGCCTCCGCCACCGACGCGCAGACCGCCAACACGTTGAGGCCTGCCACCTCGGCGAGCACCCCGGCCAGGGCTTGACCCACCATGCGCTGGGCGCTGAGCACCAGAACATCCATGCCATGGGCCGCGTGCGATCTACTGCAGAACTACAACGAAACCAGCCCAGCGGAACGTCCCCAGACACAGAGAGAGAGAGAGGGGGGGGACCTGCATCATTGCCAGTCGTCCAGCAGCTTTTCGAGCCGTACTCCCAGAATCGGGAGGTAGAAGGAACGAAATAAAAACGAAATCCTGAACAAACTCTCAAGACGCCTGCCATGGGTCCCCTGAGTTCCGCGCCGCCAGCCCGCGCCTTCCGTTCCAGTCAGCGCCTCACGATCACGCTGCCGCAGGCTGTTCTGGAAGCGCTGACCCAGCGCAGCGACCTTGAGGGGCGCTCCCTCAGCAACCTAGCGGCCTATCTGCTGGAGTCGGCGCTGGAGCACCGCCGCCGTTGAACCGTCTGAGCGGAGCCGCCACCGCTGAACTGTCCCCAGATGAGCCCTCCCGGCTGATCGCTGCGATCCCGCGGCAACCCAGCCTCCCCACGGCCGCTCAGGGGGCTCCACCCCCAGAGCGGCGGCGCGCCAGTGAGGCCTGAATCAGCTGCACGCAGAGATTGCTGACGCTGCGGCCCTCGGTGCTGGCCCAGAGGCGGAGCTGGTCGTGCAACTCGGGAGTGAGATTGATGCTGATCCGACTGGTGCGGCTCGCGGGCACAGGGGGTTCCGTCACCTGTGAAGCCAAGGGAACGGGCCTGTTCTACATCAGATCTACAGCGGCGATAGGGAGCTGCGGGTCAAGAGGTCCCCCGCCCGAGGCGCTCGAGCGCATCCACCCGCTGCTGCAGGCGTTGCAACTGGGCGGACAGCTGCCGGGCATTGAGCTGCGAAGGCTCCCCCAGGTCGCGGCGCACCAGTTCGGCCACATAGGCGGTGACACTCAACCCCTGGGCGCTGGCCCGCTGCTTGATGGCGGCGATCAACTCCGCCGGCATCACCATCGATAGCTGCTTGCGGGATGTCACGGCTGGATCAGGTCGCTGGAGATCAAGAACCGCGGCGAAGGAGACCGCAGCGTCAGAGGCCGACGCTAGACGGCGCAGACCGCTGCAGAGTGCTGCACTCTGCAGCACCTGAGCGGAGCGAGCGGCCGCCGAGGCCCAAGAGCGGCCCCCTCCCCGGAACTTCAGGCCGCGCCAGGCTGGAGCGCCGGACGCCAGGAGCGATAGGGCTGCGATCGGTCCGGGCTGCTCAGCACCACCTGCCAGAGCTGGCCCTGGCGGGAGCGAAAGAAACCGGCGCAACTGAGCAGGTAATACCGCCAGAAGCGAAAGAACTGCAGCGAGCTGTGGGGCTGCAACTGCGGCCAGGCCTGCTCAAAATTGCGCCACCACGCCAACAGCGTTTGATCATAATCAAGGCCGAAGTTTTCCCAGTCTTCAATCAGAAAGAACGGCTCAACACCGGCACACAGCTGCGCAGCCGAGGGCAGCCGCCCGCCGGGGAACACATGGGCATCGATCCAGGCATCGGTGCGATGGGTGGTGCGAGCAAAACCGATCGTGTGCAACAACACAAGACCATCCGGTTTCAACAGGCGCTGCAACACGCGAAAGAACTCCTGGTCATTGCGCCGGCCCACATGCTCAAACATCCCCACTGAGGCAATACGGTCAAAAACCCCCGGATCGATCGCCCCAAGCTGGCGGTAATCACACAGCTCCACCTGAATCGGCAGATCCGAGAACCGCTCGCGAATCCAGCGCGCCTGCTCAGCCGACACGGTGATGCCCAGCACCTGCACGCCGTACTGCCGGCAGGCGAAGGCAGCCAAGGCCCCCCAGCCACAACCCACATCAAGCAGACGCATCCCCGGCCGCAGCTGCAACTTCTCGCAGATCAGGCGCAACTTGTCATCCTGCGCCGCGGGCAAATCCTCCGCCGTGCGCCAGTAGCCGCAGCTGTAAGCCATCTGCGGACCCAGCATCGCGGCATAGATGCGGGGGTCGATGTCGTAGTGAGAGCGACCAACCACAAACGCACGCAGCACCCCCTGGGGATTCAGCAGCCGATCGCGCAGCAGGCCGATCCAGTCCTGGCATCGTTGCTGCAGGCTCAGGGGTCGATTGGCATCCACCCGCAGCAGCCGGCAGATCAGCTCATCCAACTGCTCACAATCCCAGGTGCCGCGCACATACCCATGCCCGAGAGCCAGCGAACCGCCACGGAGCACATCCCGGTAGAAGCGGGAATCATGCACCTGCAGATCCCAGGGGCGATCGCCATCGAAGCGCACATCAGCGGCCTCGGCGATGGTGGCAAGAGCGGCAGGAATCGACATGGCAGGCACGACGCCTGACCCAGTTGATCGAGGCCGGACGTCTGCGGCTCGATCTGCAGCGGAATGGCTGCCGAATCAGCGCTGTGGCGCCGCACTGGGCTGTTGCACTGCACTGGGCCGGCCCCCGCAGGGGCGCCAGTCGCGCAGCAGCGTCTCCAGCTCGGCTCGCAGCTGCTGCAGCGCATCAATCTGCCCGGCGATCTCCTCGGCCTTGCCGCGGATCGTGCCCTGCAGCGAGGCGCAGGTGCACACCCCCTCGCGGCGGGCCTGGAGAATCCGGCGAATGGTCTCGAGCGGCAGATCGAGGGACCGCAACGTGCGCAGCAGCGTCAGCTCAGCGAACACGCTCTCCGCAAACAGGCGATAGCCGCCAGCCGTGCGGCTACTGGGCTGGATCAGGCCCGCATCGCAGTAGAAGCGGATGGTCTTCACCGGCAGACCGGAACGGCGCGCCACCGCGCCGATGCGCTGCAGGGCGAAAGAGGAGGGCGCCGATGAGGGCTGCAGCGCAGGCGAGGCCATGGCCCGACTCTCCAGCGACTGGAGTGTCCAGGCTAGGGATCGACGCCGCCTTTGGCCGGCCTGATCCCTCAGGGCAGAAAGCCCAGCTCCTGCAGCTGCGGCACCAGCCACTGGGGAATGCCGTCGCGCTCCCAACGCCACCAGCGACCGCGGCCCAGATACAGCGGCCGCTGCTCGCAGTAGGCCTGGGCCAGCAGAGCCGAATCCAGCTCCCGCAGGGCATCCTGCTGATGGATGCGGCGCATCCGCTCCGCCGGCGCCTCGCGGCCGGGGCCCGTCATGCCCGCGCCCGAGCCAGCAGGGCCCGCTCGCTGGGCAGCCGCAGCCGCCAGGCCCAGCCGCAACGCTCCAGCAGACGGATGAAGCGATAGGTGGGATCCGGCAGGACGCTCACCCGCCCCTGGCGGATGGTGAGGCCCTGACGCACCGAACCCTGGAACCCGTGATGGAGATTGTGCCAACCCTCGCCGAGGGTGAGGAGCGCCACCCAGCGGTTGTTGCGGCTGGCATCACCGGTGTCGAAGGGCTGCTCACCCACCAGATGGGCCACCGAATTGACGCTGGCCACCGCGTGAAAGAGCACGGTGGTGCTCAGGCAATAGGCCGCCAGCCACTCCAGGCCGCCAAGCCACCAGGAGAGGGCCGCCAGGGCCAGGGGCGGCACGGCATGCAGGCGATCGATCAGCCGCAGCACCGGATCGGCCTCCACGTCGGCCGGCAGGGTGGCGGGATGGAAATCCGGGCTGAGCAGCCAGCCCAGCTGGGAGCGCCAGAACCCCTGCCAGCCCCGCTGCGGCGCCAGCGGCGAATGGGGATCCGCCGGGGTGTCCACATGGCGATGGTGCTGCAGATGGTGCGCTTTCCACCAGCTGGGCCCCATCTGCCCAGAGGAGGCGGCCACCAGCGAACCCAGCCACCACACCAGCCGCGGCGCCTGGTAGCTGCCGTGGGTGATCAGGCGGTGGTAGATGGCCGTGGTGGCCAGCATGCGCAGCAGGTAGAGGGCCAGGGCCCAGAGCGCTGCCTCCAGGCCCAGACCCGTGATCAGCAACAGGCCGCAGCCGAGGTGAGCCAGCAGGATGACCACCGGCCCGAGGCCGTGGAGCAGGCGCCGGCCGCGCATGCGCAGGGAGAGGGGGCTTGGCGGCAAACCGGAGTGGGAGACAGCCAGGGGGGAGAAGACCAATCGGCCAAATTAGGAGCCGGCAGAGCCCTGGCGTGGCGGGATCAGCGGGGGACCGGCGGCGCAGCGGAGCCGGCCGGCTCGCCGCTGGCGCTGCCGGCCGGGGCATCGACGGAAGCGGGCCCCGCCGGGGCCGGAGGCGACCCCTCCGGCAGGGGCGGCGGCGGTGCGGCCAGCGGCGCTGCCGGGACATCCTGGGGCCCCGGCAGCAGCAGCTCCGGCGGATTGGGGGCCGGCTCAGGGCCCACCACCTCGATGGCGGTGCGCTGCACCACCAGGCGGAAGCGCCGGGGCGCCAGCCGGCGGTTGATGAAGTCCTGCACCGCCGCCACCTGGGCGTAGGTGGGCAGCGCCGGATCGCTGACGTTGACCCGCGCCACGATCAACGGCGGATTGCTGCTCCAGCGGATCTGCACGCTCTCCAGCTCGGCATCGCGGCCGAGGGTGAGCGTTTCGTTGCGCAGGCTCTGATCCACCAGCTCCTCGATGCGCTGGGCCTCCACCCGCTGCCGGGAGCGCGCCAGCAGGTTGAGGAAGCTGCCGCCCAGCGGCAGCACCAGCAGCGCCGTCAGGCCCAGGCTGGTGAGCCCCAGCTGACTACGCAGCAGCCGGCCGCGGAAGGGGCGCTCCAGCAGCGCCAGGGCCACCATCGCGCCGCTGAGGATGCCGAGCAGGTTGGTGAGGAAGAGCAGGCTGGCGCCATAGGCCTTGAGCCACTCCCCCGCCCCCAGGGAGAGGCCCACCACGCAGATCGGCGGCACCAGGGCCACGGCGATCGCCAGCCCGGCCAACGCCGACACCGCCTCCTTGCGCAGCTTGGCGAACATGGCGACGCCACCGGCTGCCAGGGCCACGGCCAGATCCAGCAGGTTGGGGTTGGTGCGGGCCAGCACCTCGGCCCCCAGATCCGGCAGCGGCACCAGCCGGCCCACCAGTAGGGACACCCCCACCCCCAGCAACACACCGAGGCTGAGGGTGCGCAGGGCCACCAGAAAGGCTGGCAAGGAACCGCGCAGCACCTGAAAGGCCATCGCCTGCAGCGGCAGGATCCAGGGGGCGACCACCATGGCGCCGATCACCACCGCCGGGCTGTCGGCCAGCAGGCCGAGGGTGGCGATCAGGGCAGCGCCGATCGTGAGCACCACGAACACCGGCCCGAAGCGGGCGTCGTCGCTGAATTCACGGGAGAGGGCCGTGAGCCGCAGGCGATGGCCGAGGCGGGCGGCCACCGGAGCCGAGCCAGCGGTGGCCTCGGCGGTCCGGCGCGACGTGAGACGAAGGCGGCCTGGCACCGGAGTGCATCGCACAACACTCCATTCTCCTGGCCCTGGCCAGCGGCTGCCGCAGCAGGTGGCAGCGGTGGGCGGCAGATCCGGCAAAGCGACCTAGAACAGGCGTAGGGGAGCGGAGAGGCCCTGCGCGCCATGGCACCACCCAGCCAACCGAACGCCAGCCAGGGACCCGCCGACCAAGGGAGCAGCAACCAGGGAACTGTCGTCCAGACCAGCGCAGCCGCGACGCCGGCAGCCGCCGGCGACACCGCCGCGAGCCAGGACTCAGCGGCGGTGCAGCGGGTGGGGGCGATGCTCGGGCAGCGGTTGCGCCAGTTGCATGAGCAGCTGCTGGAGCTGGTGCCCGATGTCGATCGCATCGCCTGCGCCCTCTACGACCCGAAGGACGATCTGCTCAAGACCTTCATCAACAGCACCCGGGCCGGCGAGGCGATCTCCGGCTACGACTGCACTCTCAGCGCCAGTCCGTCTCTGAGCCAGCTGGCCCGCAGCGGCGAGGCGCGGGTGATCGACGACATCCCCGGCACAATTGCCGGCAACAGCCTGCATTCGGTCTGGCTCCTGAAGCAGGGGTATCGCTCCTCCTTCACGGTTCCCCTCTACGACAAGGGAGCCTTCATCGGCATCCTCTTCTACGACTCGCGCCGCCCGGCGGTGTTCACGGCGCCGGTGCAGCGCAACCTCGCCCTGTTCTCCTCGCTGATCAACATGACGATCAGCAATGAGCTGAACGTGGTGCGCTCGATCACCACCTCAGCGCAGGTCGCCCGCGAGTTCGCCAACCTGCGCGATTTTGAGACCGGCGGCCATCTGGAGCGGATGGCGCATTACGCGCGCCTGATCGCTCGGGATCTGCAGGACAGCCACGATCTCAGTGACGAATACATCGAGCACCTCTATCTCTTTGCGCCGTTGCATGACATCGGCAAGATCGGCATTCCAGACAGCATCCTGCTCAAGCCCGGCGCTCTCGACCCCGAAGAGCGGGAGCTGATGAAAACCCATGTGCAGAAAGGGGTGGATGTACTCGAGCGGTTGATCGGTGAATTCGGTCTGCAGGACCTGCCGGATTCGAGCGTGATGCGCCATGTGGTGGGTGGCCACCACGAATGCCTCGACGGTTCAGGCTATCCGGCTGGACTGAAGGGTGAGGCGATTCCGCTGGAGGCGCGGATCATCGCTGTAGCCGATGTGCTGGATGCCCTGATCAGCCGGCGCCCCTATAAACGCCCCTGGAGCCTGGATGAGGCCCTGACGGAACTGCGGCGGCTGGTGGAGAACGGCAAACTTGATCGTGCCTGCGTGGCGTCGGTGGAGCGCCACCGGCCGGAGATCCTCGCCATCGCCGAGCGCTTCCGCGACCACCCGGACCCGGAGGAGACGGGCAGCAATCGGGGCGAAGGCTGACGCGCGCACGAGCACTGGCGGCCGGCCCTGCCCCCGGCGGCGATTCCCCCGCCACAGTGGGGCAACAGTGGCGGCGGTGGCGGAGCGAGACGATGGGCTTGCGAGCGGGGCTGGGACGATGGCTGCGGCACCTGGGGGAGCGGCTGGATCCGGCCGGCTTGCCCGGCCCCACCCAGCGCAAGCTGCCGGGCCTGGTCGATGCCGACCAAGGCCCCGCCGCCGCCGACCACTCGACTCCCTCCGCCGCCTGGCAGGGGGTGAGGGAGCGGGCCCTGGGCAAGAGCCTGGCCACGCTGCGCTCCGAGGCGATCTACAGCCTGGGGGCGCTGCATGCGGCCCATCTGGCCGCGGCGGCGGTGTTCGATGACCGGCGCGTCGAAGCGGCCCTGGCGCAGCGCCGCGGCGATGGCGAGCAGGAGCAGACCCTGGCCAAGCTGGCCGAAGCCGCCTCGATCTGGCATCGCGACGGCGCCGCCCTGGGCATGGCCCTGACGGCGGTGGGAGCCACCCAGGTGCCGGACATGACCCTGGCTGATGCCCTGCAGGTGAACGAGGCGGAGGAGGGGGCGCTGGAGGCGATGGCCGAGGGCTATCAGATCGAGCTCAAGCGCCAGATCCTCGAGGAGGGCGACGACTGACCGGCAGCGACTCCCCGCAGCCGCCGGGCGCTCAGCCGGCCAGGTGATCAACGCTGCGCAGGGCCGGGCCGAACAGCTGCTCCACCCGCGCCAGCTGGTCCTTGCTGCCCATCACCACCAGCAGCTGGCCGGCCATCAACCGCTGCTCGCGACCGGGATTGACCACCAGCTCCGGCTCGCCCTCCGGCACGGGCGAGCGCACCGCCAACACCAGGGCACCGGTGCGGCGCCCCAGCTGCAGCTCCCCCAGGCTCATGCCGTTGAGGGAGCCCAGATGCTCAGGATTGGGGCTGAGGCGAAACTCCTCCACCTCGCAGTCGCAGCCCGAGATCAGATCCATGAAGGTCACCGCCAGGGGCCGCAGGGCGGTGGCGGCCATCATCCGCCCCCCGCTCACATAGGGGCTCACCACCTCGTCGGCACCGGCCTGGCGCAGTTTGCGCTCGGCCTCATCGCTGTCGGAGCGGGCGATCAGGCGGCAGCGGGGGGCCAGGCCCCGGGCGCTGAGCACCACATAGAGATTGGCGGCATTGCTGGAGAGCGCCACCACCAGCGAGCGGCAGCGATGGATGCCGGCATCGAGGAGCGTCTCATCGAGGGTGGCATCGGCCATCAGCACCGGCAGGCCGCGGTCCTCGGCGGCGGCCCGCCGCTCCGGGTCCTGCTCCACCACCAGCAGCTCCACCCCCTCCCGGCTCACCTGCTCGGCGATCTCACGCCCGATGCGGCCGTAGCCGCAGAGGATCACATGGTCTTGCATGCTGCTCAGCCAACTGCGGAAGCGGCGCTCGCGGCGGCGCCGGAAATAGCCCGATTCACTCAGCCCCAGGATCCCCTGAATGGTGATCTGCACCACCACCACGCCGCCGAGGATCAACAGAGCGGTGACCAGGCGGCCGGGGGTGGAGAGCGGCTGCACCTCCCCGTAGCCGATGGTGCTGAGGGTGATCGCCACCATCCAGTAGCAATCGCCCCAGTCCCAGCCCTCGGTGAGGCGGTAGCCCACGGCACCGAGGTTCACCAGCACCGCCAGGGCGAGGGGCGCGCGCCAGGGCCGCCGCACCCGCCGCGACGGCGGACGCCGGCGGGATGGAGAGCGGAAGCTGACAGGCCGGAAGGAGAACAGCACCGATTCCGGCTGCCGCGTGCCCCCATTGAACCAACAGGGATCCCATCCGGCGTGCGCGGGCTGAACCATCGGCCGGCAGCACAGAACGGTCAGCGGTCGCGGTGGTTGGTAGCGAATCCTGCGGTGCCTCCGGGCCGGATCGGGAACAGTGCCGCCAACGGCCCGGAGCAACGCGGCGATGACCACCTGGATGGAGCGGGCCGCCGCTGAGGCCGAGGCACGGCTGCAGCGGCAGGGCATCAACCTCACCCTCGGGGGCGAACCCACCTACGTGCCCAGCCAGCCGACCGGGGCGGAGTGGCAGGTGGCCGCCGACGGCCCCACCAAACTGCCCCGGGCCCGGGCGATGGCCGCGGCGATCCAGGCGCGCACCTGGCCCGGCAGCACGCTGCTGTTCTGCAGCGGCAAGCGCTACGAAGGCGAGGTGAACCCCCGCTGGGCGCTGCGGCTGATCACCGGCGCCGACGGCACGCCGATCGCCCCCTGGCCCGAGGCCGCGCCCCAGAGCGACCCCCAGCCGCTGCCGGCGGCCCTGGGGCCCCATTGGCTGGAACAGCTGGGCCGCAGCCTGGGCCTGCCGCTTCAGGCCCTGGCGCTGAGCGATCCGCGCGAGCCGCAGCGGCGGGTGTGGGCGGTGCCCCTCACCTGGGAGGAGGAGACGCAGCGCTGGCGCAGCGAGGCCTGGCCGCTGGCCGAGGAGCGGCGCCAGCTCAGCCTGGCTCCGGGGCCGGCGGGACTGCGGCTGCCGCTGGAGCACTGGCCAGAGGCGATCCCCTGCCAGCTGCTCACCCTGGAGATCGGCCCGGGCGACTGGGGCCTCTACCTACCGCCCCTGCAGCGGCAACCGATCGAAACCCTGCTGCGGGCGATCAGCGGCCTGGCCGAGCTGGCGATCAGCAGCGATGCAACGCCGGCGGCGGCGGCGGGGGGAGCCGGCCGGCAGACCCTCACACTGACCGCGCCGGAGCTGAGCGGCCAGCTGCCGGTGGATGCCCACCCGGACTGGCAGGTGCTGGGGTTGAGCGCCGATCCGGGGGTGCTGGAGATCAACCTGCCGGTGTGCCACAGCTGGAGCGAGTACCGCGACTGGCTGCTGCTGCTGGAGCAGGCGGGAGCGGCGGTGGATCTGCGCAGCTGGAAGCGCAACGGCCAGGGGCGGCAGGGCAGCACCGGCGGCGGCAATCACCTGCTCTGGGGAGGACCGGTGCTCGAGCGCCATCCGTTCTTCAGCCGGCCGGCCTGGCTGGTGGGCATCCTGCGCTATCTGCAGCACCACCCCAGCCTCAGCTACCTGTTCGCGGGACCGGGGGTGGGGCCCGCCTCCCAGTGCCCGCGGGCGGATGAAGCGCTGGGGGATCTGACGGAACTGGAGCTGGCCTATCGGCTGCTGGAGCGCTGCGAGCCCGGCGATCAGCGGCAGCTGATCGGCGAAACCCTGCGCCATCTGCACACCGACCGCTCCGGCAACAACCACCGGGCGGAGATCAGCGTGGACAAGTTCTGGAACCCCGGTGCGCCGGCCGGCTGCCTGGGGCTGGTGGAGTTCCGGGCGATCGAGACGCTGCCCCAGGCGGAGTGGATGGCGGCGATCGCCCTGCTCTGGAGCTGCCTGGCGGCGATGCTGCTCGAGCCCGGCAGGCGGCCGGCGGCCCTGCAACCCTGGGGGGCAGCGCTGCACGATCGGCTGCTGCTGCCCAGCCAGCTGTGGGCGGATCTGGAGCAGGTGCTGGCGGATCTGGCGGCCGCCGGGCTGGCCCTGGAGGCGGAGCCCTTCCGCCAGATCTGGAGCTGGCGCTTCCCAACGCTGCTGCAGTGGCAGGAACCGGCCAGCGCCACCGGCAGTGCAGCGGCAGCAGCAGGGCGAGCGACGCTGGAGCTGCGGCCGGCCCTGGAACCCTGGCCGCTGATCTGCGACACGCCCCTGGAGGGCGGCACCACCAGCCGCTTCGTCGATGCCTCCCTGCAGCGGATCGAGCTGATCAGCAACGCCGCCTTCCGCCAGCGCTACCGGCTGCGGCTGCAGGGCCGCCCGCTGCCACTGCCGCCGAACGATCAACCGCTGGCGGTGCGCTATCGCCAGCAGCGGCTCTACCCCTGCCTGCATCCCGGGATCAGCCCGCAGGTGCCGCTGCTGCTGGAGGTGCTGGAGCGCGAAGGCCAGGTGATCGCCTGCTGGCAGATCGACGGCGAGCGCGCCGAGCCCTGCGGCAGCGCGGATCAAGCAGCCAACGGCGCGGCGACCAGCGGCGACGCCGACGCCGCAGCCTGGCAACCGCTGCAGCCGGGGCTGTGCAGCATCGATATGCGCAGCACGCTGCTCACAGCCGCCTGATCCCGAACACTTCCCGCTGTTTCCCCCGCTGGACGGCGAGGACGGACATCGTGAACTGTCGTGCCTGGCAGGGCCTGCCTTGGCCATCGCTCCAAGCGCCGCAGCGCCACCCTTCCCCGCCACGCTGCCGCCACCGATCCGGGAGAACGGCCAGCGGGAGGTGTTCTGCGGCCTCACCTCGATCGTGTGGCTGCACCGGCGCATGCCGGATGCCTTCTTTCTGGTGGTGGGATCGCGCACCTGCGCCCACCTGATCCAGAGCGCCGCCGGCGTGATGATCTTCGCCGAACCCCGCTTCGGCACGGCGATCCTGGGGGAGCGAGATCTGGCCGGGCTGGCCGATGCCCATGAGGAGCTCGACCGGCTGGTGGCGCAGCTGCTGGAGCGCCGCCCGGAGATCCGCACCCTGTTTCTGGTGGGCAGCTGCCCCAGTGAGGTGATCAAGCTCGATCTGGCCAAGGCCGCCGAGCGGCTGAACCAGCAGCACGCCGGCCGCGTGCTGGTGCTCAACTACAGCGGCAGCGGCATCGAGACCACCTTCACCCAGGGGGAGGACGGCGCCCTGCAGGCCCTGATCCCGCTGCTGCCCCGCAGCGAGGAGAACCAGCTGCTGATCGCAGGCACCCTGGCCGATGCGGTGGAAGACCGCCTGATCAGCCTGTTCCACAGGCTCGGCATCGAGCGAGTGGCCAGCCTGCCGCCGCGGCGCTCCACCGAGCTGCCCGCCGTGGGGCCCGGCACCAAGCTGCTGCTGGCCCAGCCGTTCCTGAGCGGCACGGCCCGGGCGCTGGTGGATCGCGGCGCTGAGTTGATCCGCGCCCCCTATCCCTTCGGGGTGGAGGGCAGCCGCGACTGGATGGCGGCCGCCGCGGCCGCCTGCGGCATGGCGCCCGAGCGGGTGATGGAACTGCTCGATCCCCTGGTGGAGCGGGGCCGGCGCGCCCTGGCCCCCCATCGCCAGCTGCTGGCCGGACGGCGCCTGGCGCTGCTGCCCGATTCCCAGCTGGAGCTGCCGCTGGCGCGGTTCCTGGCGCGCGAATGCGGCATGGAGCTGGTGGAGGTGGGCACCCCCTACCTCGACCGCCAGCTGATGGCCGAGGAGCTGGCGCTGCTGCCGCCCGGCACCCAGCTGAGCGAAGGCCAGCATCTGGAGCGGCAGCTGGAGCGTCTGCGGGCCGCCCGCCCCGATCTGGTGGTGTGCGGGCTGGGGCTGGCCAATCCACTGGAGGCGGAGGGCATGACCACCAAGTGGTCGATCGAGCTGGTGTTCAGCCCGATCCACGGGATCGACCAGGCGGCGGATCTGGCGGCCCTGTTCTCACGGCCGCTGCAGCGCCGCCAGGCCCTGCACTTCAGCGGCTGAGTCCAGCACCCCCGCTCCCCACGCCTGATCTGCCCGCCAGCGGCGGCGCCACCCACGGCCCCAACCTATGGACCTGACCCTCTGGACCTACGAAGGCCCGCCCCACGTGGGCGCCCTGCGCATCGCCGCCTCGATGCAGGGGGTGCACTACGTGCTGCATGCCCCCCAGGGCGACACCTACGCCGATCTGCTGTTCACGATGATCGAGCGGCAAGACCAGCGCCCGCCGGTCACCTACACCACCTTCCAGGCGCGGGATCTGGGGGGCGACACGGCCGAACTGGTGAAACGCACGGTCGCCGAGGCGGTGGCCCGCTTTGCGCCGGAGGCGCTGCTGGTGGGCGAGAGCTGCACCGCCGAGCTGATTCAGGATCAGCCGGGGGCCCTGGCCGCCGGCATGGATCTCGGCGGCATCCCGATGGTGAGCCTGGAGCTGCCGGCCTACTCCAAGAAGGAGAACTGGGGCGCCGCCGAAACCTTCTACCAACTGGTGCGCGACCTGCTCAAGGGGCAGCTGCCGCCGCCGGGCAGCGCCCGGCCCGATCCGAGCCGCTGGCGCGCCGAGGGGCGGCGGCCGCGGGTGAATCTGCTGGGCCCATCGCTGCTGGGGTTCCGCTGCCGGGATGACGTGCGCGAAATCACCCAGCTGCTGGCCGGCTTCGGCATCGAGGTGGCGGTAGTGGCGCCGCTGGGGGCCCGGCCGGCCGATCTGCAGCAGATCCCGGAGGCGGATCTGAACGTCTGCCTCTACCCGGAGGTGGCGGGCACGGTGTGCAGCTGGCTGGAGCGCCAGTTCGGCATGGCCTGCCTGCGCACGGTGCCGATCGGCGTGGGGGCCACGGTGCAGTTCCTGCGGGAGCTGCACGCGCTGCTGGATCTGGAGCTGCCGGCGGATCTGCAGCCGGACGCCGATGGCATCTGCGCAGCAGAGCGGCAATCGCGGCTGCCCTGGTACTCGCGCTCGGTGGATTCCACCTACCTCACCGGCAAGCGGGTGTTCATCTTTGGCGATGCCACCCATGCCATCGCCGCCGCCCGCGTCGCCAGCCGCGAGCTGGGCTTTGCGGTGGTGGGCCTGGGCAGCTACAGCCGCGAGCAGGCCCGCGAGGTGCGTGCCGCGGCCAGGGAGCTGGGGCTGGAGGCCCTGATCAGCGACGACTACCTGGCGGTGGAGGCGGCGATGGCCGAGGCGGCGCCGGAGCTGGTGCTGGGCACCCAGATGGAACGGCACAGCGCAAAGCGGCTGGGGCTGCCCTGCGCGGTGATCAGCGCGCCGCTGCACGTGCAGGACGTGCCGGCCCGCTATTCACCGGTGATGGGCTTCGAAGGCGCCAACGGGCTGTTTGACAGCTGGGTGCACCCGCTGCTGATGGGGCTGGAGGAGCACCTGATCGGCATGTTCCGCCACGACTTCGAGTTCGTGGAGGGCCACCGCAGCCACCTGGGCGAAGGCGCTCCCCGGCCACTGCAGAACCAAGGGCAGAGCCAGGGCCAGCCACCGGCAACCGCAACAACGGCCACCGCCACCGCGCTCGCCACAACCCCAACTCCAACCCCAGTCGCGATCACTAGCGCGGCGGCGAGCGATGCCCACACCGCCAGCCCGATCAGCCCCAGCTGGAGCAGCGCCGGCGAAGCGGAGCTGGCGCGGGTGCCGTTCTTCGTGCGCGGCAAGGTGCGGCGCAACACCGAAAGCTTCGCCCGCCAACACGGCCTGGCCGTGATCGACAGCGAAACCCTCTACGAAGCCAAGGCCCACTTCAGCGGCGGTCCCTGACACGCCCACCCTCTGCAACACCCACCAGTCCACATCAACAGCTGGCTCGCCCAGCGCAATCGCCCCAGCCCCCGCAACCCCCATCCACCTGCCCTTCAACGCCATGACCTCCACCCTCCACCGCCCCACCGGCACCAGCAACCCCAGCGATGGCGAGGGCAGCGTGCAGGTGCATCAGGATCCGAGCCTGCGCATCGAGGAGGGCGCTTTGGTGATCGCCGTCTACGGCAAGGGCGGCATCGGCAAGAGCACCACCAGCTCCAACCTCTCGGCGGCCTTCTCCAAGCTGGGCAAGCGGGTGCTGCAGATCGGCTGCGATCCCAAACACGACAGCACCTTCACGCTCACCAAGCAGATGGTGCCCACGGTGATCGACATCCTCGAGACCGTGGACTTCCACACCGAGGAACTGCGGCCGGAGGACTTCGTGTTCGAAGGCTTCAACGGCGTGCAGTGCGTGGAATCGGGCGGCCCACCGGCGGGCACCGGCTGCGGCGGTTATGTAACCGGCCAGACGGTGAAATTGCTCAAGGAGCATCACCTGCTGGAGGACACCGATGTGGTGATCTTCGATGTGCTCGGTGATGTGGTGTGCGGCGGCTTTGCCGCACCGCTGCAGCACGCCAACTACTGCCTGATCGTGACGGCGAACGACTTCGATTCGATCTTCGCGATGAACCGGATCATCGCCGCGATTCAGGCCAAAGCGAAGAACTACAAGGTGCGGCTCGGCGGCGTGGTGGCCAATCGCTCGGAAGCCACCGACGAGATCGATCGCTTCAACAACCGGGTGGGCATGAAAACCCTGGCCCACTTTCCCTGCGTCGATGCCATCCGCCGCTCAAGGCTGAAGAAATGCACCATTTTCGAGATGGAGAGCACCCCGGAGGTGGAGGCGGTGCAGAACGAATACCTCAACCTGGCGCGCACGATGCTGGAGAACGTGCAACCGCTGGAGGTGGAACCCCTCAAGGACCGCGAGATCTTCGACCTGCTGGGGTTTGACTAACTGGGGACACTCCGGAACCGGGTCAGACCTGCAGCCGCGAGGTTGGCTGCAGGTCGATTCACCTCAAACAAACGCGCTCAGACCCGCTGCTGACACCACAAACAACCCCTCCTGGATGGCGCCGCCACCGCCCTGGAGACCCTGGAGCGCATTGATGCCTGAGATCTGCATGGTCAGGCAGCTCCACAACACCGGGATTGCGGAACGAGCGGAAGCGGATCGTGTCGTCGCCCTGGCGCAGGCGAATCACACCATTGCGGCCGTTACAGCCGCACCCGCGTCACCTCCGCCTGAATCGGCCGCCGCTGGGTGCTGATCTCCAGGGGGCGATGGCTGACGATCTCCACCCGGATCCCCAGCCGCGCCACCAGCACCAGGGCCCGGGCCAGCAGCACCGCGGTGATCACCAACGCCAGCGGCCAGAGCCACTGCTGCGGCGACAGCCCCTGCGCCACCACCAGCCCCAAGGCAAAGCCAGCCACCAACCAGAGCAGCGCCGCAGAGCGGATCCAGCCGATGCAGCGGCGCAGGAGCACATCCATCTCAGCGCACCGGGCCAACAGCCGGCAGCCCGTCAGCAGTGGCAGGCTCCGCCAGGGCCAGCGTCCCCTCGCCAAAGAACAGCACGGATCGGTTGGGGTGGGTCATCAGGGCAGAGGAATCGGTGAAATCGATTGGAGGGCGTTCTTGAGCATCACGGTGATCTGACCACCCACCTGCTCCACACTCACGGCACCGTTCACCAGCAAGGGCTCCTCGGTGCTCACCTGCACGTCGTCGGTGATCGAGCCCACGGTGAGCGGCTGGCTGATCTGATCCACCGTGACACTGCCCTCCACCGGCAGGGGCCCGCTGGCGGTCACCGGCAGGGGCTGAGCCGCGCGCACGGCGATCGGGCGGGTGAGCTCCACCTGGCCGCCGACCGGCAGGGGCGCATCAGCGCGCACCACCACCGGAGCCACCAGCCGATCGACCCGAATACCTCCCTCCAGCCGCACCGGCAGGGGCTGCGCCAGGGGCAGGCCGATCGGAATCGGCTGGCGCAGCACCTGCACCACCGCCAACGCCAGCGCCCAGGCCGCCAGCACCAGCGCCAGGGGCCAGCGGCAGGCCATCAGCACTAGAAACCAGCGGGGATCCCGCTCGGCCGGGGAGACAGCAACCGGATCCGGCACGGCAGCGGGCTCGGCATCAGACACGGTGGCGATCGCGGCGCGCCCCAGCGATAGGCGGGGGAGAGGCCCTTGTCACCCCACTTGTCATCCGCTGTGCGATCGACGCCAACCACACCGCGCACAGCTCACACCTCAGCCGCCGCCCGCTCCACCAGGCGCCGCGCCACCGCCTGCACGCCGGTGTGGGCATAGGTGTCGGTGAAGGCATCGAGGAAGGCGGCCAGCTGCTCCATCCGGCCCTGCCACGGACCGATGCGCTCCTCCACGGCGCGCACCGCCTTCTGGCCGGTGAGGCCCAGGTCGGCGATGAAGCCGCCGGCCCAGCCCGACCAGTGCTCCAGCCCCTGCCGCAGAAAGGTCAGGTGAGCGGCCTCACCGCGGCCGGGCATCAGGCCGGCCATGCGCCGGTAGGCAGGCAGCTGCCGCAGCTCGCCGCCGCCGGCAGCACCGAGCAGGGCATCGAGCCGCTGCAGGGCCTGATCCCCCAGGGGCAGCAGGGCATCGAAACAGATCAGCGCCGCCATCCGCACCCGCGCCTCACTGCCGTAGTCGGCCAGGGCGGCGGTGAAGTCGGCAAAGCTGTCGCCGGGCAGACCATTCACCTGGGTGAAGGCCAGCAGCTCTGCCGCCACCTTGAGGCTGAGGTCCACCGCCTGCAGCCGGTCGCTGGGCGGGGTGATCGAACCCAGCCGCTTCAGCAGGGGCACCCCGGCGGCGGCCTGGGCCAGCAGCCGCAGCCCGCCGGCCGCGTGCTGCGAGCGGTTCACGGCGTCGTAGAGGCTGAGGGCGCGGCCATAGCCCTCGTGGCGGGCGGCGCTGAGCTGATCGGCGCGGCGGCGCACCTGGGCGATCAGCTGGGGATCATGGCTGCCGATCACCTCGGCGATCAGCGCCTCAGCGCTGGTGACATTGCTCCAGCGACCGGGCACCAGCGTGCTCACCCCCTGCAGGGCCAGCACGGTGAGTCCGCGGCGGGGCAGGCGCTCCAGGCGCTCCAGCACGGTGCGGCTCATCGGCCCGCCAGCGCCGGGGCCTGCAGCGCCGCCAGGCCGCGCAGATCAAAGGCCTCCAGCAGGGCATGGCGCTGCTCGGCATCGAGGCCATCGCCCTGCGCGATCACCTTCACCTGGAAGCGATCCGCCACCAGCAGAGCGCTGGCCCGCTCGCCCTGCTCCACCAGCGGCCAGCCCTGCAGCTGCGCGGCGGCATCGCTGAACTTGCTCCGCGCCTCCGGCGCCGTGGTGGTGTCGCTGATCGCCAGCAGCGCCTGCACGGCCTCCCCCTGACGCAGACGGGCTTCAGCGAAGCCGCGCTTCTCCTGGCTGAAGCTGAGCTGCTGACCGGCCTGGGGGCTGGGGAAGAGGCGATTGAAGGCCGAGCCGTTCACCACCTGGCTGAGGGGCACATCGGCCACCGTGCCGCCCGCCAACCAGCTGTGAAACGGCAGCAGCAGCAGGGCGCCCAGCAGCAGCGCAGCAGCAACCGCCAGGCCCAGGGCCCAGCGCCAGGCACGGTTCATCGGCAACTCCGGCAGTCACTGGGCTGCTGTTAGCGCGCCAGCCGGCGAGCGGCAGGCTTCGCACCCCTGTGCTTCAGGGTTGCAGGTGGTGCGGGCCAGCGCCGGCCGGAACTGCTTGGATACCGGCAACCCACGAGCCCAGGCCTCGGAGACGGCGCCATGCAGGAGGAGGCGGAGCGAGCGCAGGAAGACGTGGAGCGCGAGCAGCAGCCAATCAACGGCCTGCCGCCGCTGATCCGCGGCCTGCTGCAGCCCGAGGCCTATCCCCATCCGGTGCAGCAGCCGATCCGCTGCCTGCAGACCCACATCTCCTGGGTGCTGCTCACCGGCGGCGAGGCCTACAAAATCCGCAAGCCGGTGAACCTCGGCTTCCTCGACTTCACCACCCTCGAGCAGCGGCGCCGCGACTGCCTGGAGGAGCTGCGGCTCAACCGGCGCCTCAATGGCCAGCTCTACAAGGGCCTGGTGGCGATCGGCGGCAGCGCGCAGCAGCCGCGAATCGAGCCGCTGCCGACAGCCGACGGCGACGCGGAGCCTGCCGCCCCACCCGCAGCGCTGGAGTATGCGGTGCAGATGCGCGAGTTCCCGCAGCGGGATCTGCTGCCCGCCGCCCTGGCCCGCGGGGAGGTGAGCAGCGGGGCGATCGAAGCGCTGGCCGATCGCCTGGCCCGCTTCCACGCCGCAGCCGCCATCGCCGCGGCCGCTGGGCCCTACGGCACACCGGCGGCGGTGCGCCGGCCGGTGCTGGCCAACATCGCCTGCCTCGAACCGCGGCTGGCCCCGGAGCTGCGGCCGCAGCTGGCGCAGCTGCAGCGCTGGGAGGCGGACACCTTCGCGCAGCTGACGCCGCGCTTCCAGGCGCGGCTGGCGGCGGGCCGGGTGCGCGAATGCCACGGCGATCTGCACCTGGGCAACCTGCTGCTGCACCAGGGGCAGATCCAGGTGTTCGACTGCCTGGAATTCAACCCGGAGCTGCGCTGGATCGATGTGATCAGCGACATGGCCTTTCTGGTGATGGACCTCGAGGAGCGCGGCGCCCCAGCCCTGGCCAACCGGCTGCTCAACCGCTGGCTGGAGTGGAGCGGCGACTACGCCGGCCTGGAGCTCTGGCGCTGGTATGTGAGCTATCGGGCGATGGTGCGAGCCAAGGTGGCGGCCCTCAGCGGCGACCGGCGCCCCGATGGCGACGTGGCGGCCTATCTGCAGCTGGCCCTGCGGCAACAGCAGCAGCCCCGGCCCTGGCTGCTGCTCTGCCATGGGGTGTCGGGATCCGGGAAATCCCATCTCAGCGGCGCCGTGGCGGCGGAGCTGGGGGCGATCCGGCTGCGCTCGGATGTGGAGCGCAAGCGCTGGTTCGGCCGCTGGGGCGATCCGGCGCTCGCCTGCCGCAGCGGCGATCCCTACGCCCCGGCGGTGAGCGCTGAGCTGTTCGGCGAGCAGCTGCCGCAGCGGGCCGAACAACTGCTCAGGGCCGGGTTTCCGGTGATCGTCGATGCCACCTTCCTGCAGCAGGCGCACCGTGAACCGATGACGGCCCTGGCGGCACGGCTGGGGGTGCCGCTGCGGATCCTCGATCTGCAGACCCCCGAGCCGCTGCTGCGCCAGCGGCTGCAGCAGCGGCTGGCAGAGCAGCGGCGCAGCGCCGATTCCTCAGAGGCCGATCCCTCCGATGCCGATGTCGCCGTGCTGGAGCGGCAGCTGCAGCAGCGGCAGCCCCTCAGCACCGCGGAACGCCAGCGCAGCATCGCCGTCAGCCCCGGGCAGATGCCGGCGGCAGTGGCCGCAGCCATGGCGGCGGCGATCGGCCGCCCCCTGGGCCGTGATGACTGAGCGCGATGACTGACCGCGATCCCCCCAGCGGCGGAGGCAACGGGCAGGCGCCGCTCGAAGCCTGGCGCACCCCCTACGAGCAGCTGCTGGCGATGGGCTGGGGCCGCTTTCTCGGCCTGGTGACAGCCCTGTATCTGCTGATCCACCTGCTGTTCGCCGGCCTCTACCTGCTCGATCCGGTGGGCATCGGCGGCACCGGCAGCCATCTGCCGCTGCTGCTGGAGGCCTACTTCTTCTCGGTGGAGACGATGGCCACCATCGGCTACGGCGCCCTCTATCCCCTCAGCCTCTGGGTGCACGCGGTGATGACCCTCGAGGCGCTCACCGGCCTGATCCTGGTGGCGCTGATCACCGGCCTGGCCTTCGCCCGCTTCGCGCGCACACCGCCCGGGATCTCCTTCAGCCCGGCGGGGCGGCTGGAGCCGGACGGCGACGACACCTGGCTGGTGCTGGAGCTGCTCAACCGTCGCCATGGAGCGATCCAGGAGGTGACGGTGGCGCTGTTCTGGGCCAGCGCTGGCGACTTCAGCGACCCGGCCGGCCTGGAAGCGCTGCCGCTGGAGCTGCCGGCGGGCCTGCCGCTGCAGGGCCGGCTGCTGCTACGCCACCGTCTACGGCGTGATCACCCGCTGCTGGGTCTACCTGGGTGCACCGGTACGCCCGCAACCGAACCATCAACCGCCGCAACCGGTGAACTGCTGGTGTGCTTCAGCGGGATCGACGCCATCCTGGAGCGACCGATCCACTGCCTGCAGCGCTACGCCGCCAGCGCCATCACACCGAGACGACCATGCCCTCCTCCAGCCCCCGCCGCACCGTGATGGTGAGTGGCGCCAGCCGCGGCATCGGCCAGGCGATCGCCATCCGGCTGCTGGCGGACGGGCACAACCTCAGCCTGGGGCTGCGGCGACCGATGAGCGCCGCCGACTGGCTGCGCCACGCCCGCGAGCAGAGCGACGGGCCGGAATTGAACGTGGCGGAGGATGCCGTCGAGCGGTTGCTGATCCACCCCTACGACGCCCGCTGCTCCGATCAGGCGGATGGCGGCGCTGAGGACGGGGCGGAAGGTCCGGCGGCCTGGGTGGCGGCCACGGTGCAGCGCTGGGGTGGGGTGGGGGCGCTGGTGCACTGCGCCGGCGTGTTCTCCCGGGTGGGGCTCTGCTACGACGACGCCGACGAGGAGCAGATCGCCACGCTGCTGAACGTGAACCTGATGGGACCCTGGCGCCTGAGCCGCGCCGCCTGGCCCTGGCTGGAGCGCGACGGTGACGGCCGGGTGCTGACGCTGGTGTCGATGAGCGGCAAGCGGGTGAAGGGCCGCCTGGCGGCCTACGCCACCAGCAAGTTCGCCCTGATGGCCCTCTGCCAGGCGATGCGCAACGAGGGTTGGGAGCAGGGCATCCGCGTCACCGCCATCTGCCCGAGCTGGGTGAACACGGCCATGGCCGCGGCCGTGACGGCGGTGCCGAAGCAGGCGATGACCCAACCGGAAGATCTGGCCACCACCGCCGCCCACCTGCTGGAGCTGCCCGGGCGCGCCGTGCCGTTCGAGGTGTGCGTGAACTGTCAGCTGGAAACCTGACGCCCATGGTTCCGGTGCTCCGCCCGCCGCTCTCCGCCCGCCACCGCGGCTACCTGCGCCTGCTCGGCACCTGCCTGCTGGTGATGGTGGGGTTCACGCTGCCGCGGCCCATCAACCAGATCACCACCGTGGGCTACCTGGCCATGGGCCTGGTGATGCTGCGCAGCTTCAACCGCCCCGGCGTGCGGCGCAACCGCCTGTTCCTGCTGCTGGGCTGCCTCACCCTGATCTGCGGCGTGCTCTGGTATCTCACCCCCCTGGGCCTACGCAGCACCGGCATCCCGGTCCTGGTGCTCTGGTCGCTGTTCAGCCTCTGGAGTGCCACCCGGCTGATCCGCTCCCTGGCGGAGGAACGCCGCGTCAATGGAGCGGTGCTGCGCGGCGCCCTGGCCGGCTACCTGATGCTGGGCCTCACCGGCGGACTGATCTGCTCCGCCCTGGAAACGATCGGCCCGGGCCACTTCAGCAACATCGACCTCGGCCGCAGCATCGCCGAGATGGAGCAGCCGGTGTGGGGTCTGAACTTCGTCAAGCTCAACTACTTCGCCTTCGTGACGCTCACCACCACGGGCTACGGCGACGTGATCCCGCAGACGCCCGCGGCCCAGATGCTGACGATGGCGATCGCCGTGGCCGGCACCTGCTATCAGGCGGTGGTGATGGGGTTGCTGATCAGCCGCTTCACCCAGAGCCGCCGGACCTGAGGCCCAGCTCCCAGCCCTTCACCACCCGGTAGACGACCGGCACCACCAGCAGGCTGAGCAGGGTGGCCACCAGCAGGCCGGAGAACACCACCGTGCCGATGCTGATGCGGCTGCCGCTGCCGAAGCCTCCGGCCAGCAGCAGCGGCAGGAAGCCGGCGAGCGAGGAGAAGGCGGTGAGCAGGATCGGCCGCAGACGGGCCCGGGCCGCCTCGCGGATCGCCGCATCGAGGGGCAGGCCGGCATCGAGCCGCTGATTGGCGAATTCCACGATCAGAATGCCGTTCTTGGCCGCCAGGCTCACCAGCACCAGCAGGCCCACCTGGCCGTAGACATCCAGCGGCAAGCCGCGCAGCGCCAGGCCGACGAGGGCCCCCAGCAGCGCCAGCGGCACCGTGACCAGGATGATCAGCGGATCGACGACGTTGTTGAACAGGGGGATCAGCACCAGCAGGATCACCAGCACCGCCAGGGCGAAGGTGGCGGCGCTGGAGCCACCGCTGAGGGCCTCCTCACGGGCCAGCCCCACCCACTCCAGCTCGGTGCTGGCGCTGCCGAGATCGTCGTGCACCTGCTGCAGCGCCGCCATCGCCTCGCCGCTGCTGACGCCGCTGCGGGGCAGGGCGCGGATGCTGATCGCCCGCGCCAGGCGGCTGCGGTTGATCGTGGTCGGGCCCTGGCTGCGGCGCACCTGCACCAGCTGCTCGAGCGGGATCAGCTCGCCGCTGCGGCTGCGCACCGGCAGGGCCAGGAGATCGGCCGGATCGCGACGGCCGGCGCCATCGAACTGCACGATCACGCGCCGCACCTGCTCACCGGCATAGCTGTCGTTGACGTAGTCGCTGCCGAAGGCGGCACCGATGCCATCGACCACCGCCGCCAGATCAACCCCCAGCGAGGCCATCTGCAGGCGATCGGGCAACAGCTCGAGCTGCGGGGCCGTGGGACTGAAGCGGGTGGAGACGCGGTTGAAGCGGCCGGTGGCTTCAGCGGCAGCGATGAAGCGCCGGGCCTCGGCGGCGAAGGCCTCCAGGCTGAGCTGGCCGCCGCTGGTGTCCAGCAGCTCGAGTTCGAGCCCGCCTTCGGAGCTGAAGCCCCGCACCGAGGGCGCCTGGCTGAGCTGCACCACCGCATCGCGCACGCGCTGGCGCAGGGCCTGCTGCAGCCGCAGCTCCACCGCCTCCAGGCTCTGATCAGGGCCGCGGCGCTGCTGGATCGGCTGCAGGCGCAGATAGAAGATGCCCTTGTTGGGGCTGCTGTCGCCGAAGGAGCGGCCGGCGTAGAAATTGCCGCGGCGGATCAACGGATCAGCCGCCACCACCTGCCGCACCTGATCCAGCACCGCCGCGGTGCGCTGCACGCTGGTGCCATCGGGCAGGATCACCACCCCCCGCAGCTGGCCGTTGTCCTCCTGGGGGATGAAGGCCTTGGGCCGCTGCTGCAGCGCCAGGCCGGTGAGCAGCAAACCCAGCAGCAGCAGCGCCAGCAGGCGGCGCCGCAGCGGCATCACCCGCTCCAGCAGGCGGCCGTAGGGGGCTTCGATCGCCTCCAGCCAGCGCCGGGGCGGATCGATCCAGCGCCGCAGCCAGGCGGGCTGGGGCCGGTCGCTGCGCAGCAGGCGACTGGCCGCCACCGGCGTGAAGGTGAGGGCATTGAAGGTGGACACCACGATCGTGGCGCTGATCGTGATCGCCATCGGCCCGTAGAGCCGGCCGAGGCTGCCGCCCAGCCCCAGCACCGGCACGAACACCGCCACCAGCACCGCCGAGGTGGCCACCACGGCATTGCCCAGTTCCGCCATCGCCTCACGGGCGGCCAGCGGCGCCGGCGTGCCGGCCTCCAGGCGGCGGCCGATGTCCTCACTCACCACGATGGCGTCGTCAACCACCAGGCCGGTGGCCAGCACCATGCCGAACAGCGTGAGGCTGTTGATCGACTGCCCGGTGAACTGCAGGGCGATCAGCGACCCCACCAGCGCCACCGGCACCGCCACCGCCGTCACCAGCGCCAGCCGCAGGTTGCCGAGGCCCAGCAACAGCACCAGGAACACCAGCAGCACGGCATCGCGCAGGCTGGTCAGGGTGCCGTCGATGCTGCCGCGCACATAGTCCGCCTCATCAACGATCAGCTGCGAGCTGATGCCAGGCGGGTAGCGCGGCGCCAGCTCGGCCAGGGCCTCGTTCACCGCCTGGCTCACCTGCAGGGCGTTGCTGCCGTCGCGCTGGAACACCACCACCGCCACCACCGACTGGCCGCGCAGGTCGGTGGCGATGGTGTCGTACGACTCACTGCCCAGCTCAACGCGGCCGACGTCGCGCAACAGCACCAGGCTGCCATCGGCATTGCGTCCCACCACCAGCTGCTCCAGCTCCGCCGCGCTGGTGAGGCGCCCCTCCATCCGCAGCGGCAGGGTGAGCTGCTGATCGCTGGGGCTGGGGGCCTGCCCCACCTGGCCGAGGGCCGCCAGCACGTTCTGGGCCTGCAGAGCGCTGCGCACATCGGCGAGGGTGAGCCGCTGCTCCTGCAGGCGCTGCGGATCGAGCCAGAGCCGGAAGGCCAGGGCGTCGCCGCCCGAGAGGGTCACATTGCCCACCCCCGGCACGCGCCGCAGCCGCTCGCGCACCACCTGCTCCACCCAGCCGCTGAGGAAGCTGTCGCTGTAGGTGCCGCGATCGGCGCTGAAGCTGAGCACCATCAGCAGGTCGTCGGAGCTGCGGCGCACCTGCACGCCGAAGCGGCTGACCACCGCCGGCAGCTGGCGGGCCACCACCGCCACCTCGTTCTGGGTGTTGATCTGGTTGAGCTCCGGATCGCCGCCGCTGAAGCTGAGGCTGATGCGACTGCCGCCGGCGCTGCTCACCGAGCGGATCTCATCAAGCCGCTCCAGGCCGTTGAGCTGGCGCTCCAGCAGGGCGGTCACGCCCTGCTCCACCACCTCAGGGCTGGCGCCGGGGTAATTGGCCTGCACCGTCACCCGCGGCGGCGCGATCGCCGGCAGGTTCTCCACCTCCAGCCGCGGCAGGCAGAACAGACCCGCCAGCAGCACCAGCAACGTGAGCACCAGCGTCACCAGCGGACGCCGCAGGAACGGATCGGAGATCGAACGCGGTTCCGGTCGGGAGGTCACGGGGAGGGCGACCGGCGGCGAGCGACCGGTGTGGCGGGCGGCGGGTGTTCTAACCCAGCCCCCCCGGCAGCAGGGTGGCCACCTGGTCGTCGCTGAGACGGCCGGCGCGGTGCAGCACCCGGGTGATGCGGGCGATGTCGAGCACCGCCTGGCAGCGGTAGCCGGCGGCCGCCAGCCGCTCCTTGGCGTGGCGGTCATGATCGCCGCCGTGGTCGATGAACACCACCACGTCGTGCACCACCAGGCCGGAGCTCTCCAGCTTGGCGATGCCCTCCAGCACGCTGCCGCCGGTGATCAGGATGTCGTCGATCACCACCACCAGATCGCCCTCCTCGAAGTCGCCCTCGATCAGCCGGCGGGCACCGTGGGCCTTCACCTCCTTGCGGGGATAGATCAACGGCTTGTGCAGCAGCAGCGACAGGCCGGTGGCCGTGGGCAGCGAGCCGTAGGGGATGCCGGCGATGCGATCGAAGGCCAGCTCACCCATGCAGCCGGCGTAGGCGTGCAGCACCCGATGGAACAGGTTGGGATCGGAGATGATCTGGCGCAGATCCACGTAGTAGTTGAACACCGCGCCGGAGGCCTGCACGTACTCGCCGAACAGCAGGCAACCGATGTCGTAGAGATCGAGGATCAACTCCTCCAGCGGATCGCGCTGCTGCAACGTGGGCAGCCGGGGGCCGGGCGGCAGGGGATCGGGCTGCGGCTGCAGCCACACCTCACAGCTGGCGGGCTGCTGACGCTGCGGCTGCTCGGCCAGCCAGGCCTCGCGGCTGGCCTGGATCTGACGCTTGAGCGCCTCGGCCCGCTCGGCGATGTCGTCCTCCACCAGCAGGTTCTGGGGCAGGGGCAGCAGCAGACCATCGCCGGCGGCGGTGAAGCCGGCCCGCAGCATCGCCTCCAGGCGCTCCTCCTCACCCCAGAGGCTGCGCAGGATCAGGAAGCGCTCCGGCGCCTCGGCCCGCACGCGCTCCAGCACCGCCGGATCGCTGGTGCCCACCTCCAGCAACAGCTGCTCGGGGGTAGCCCAGAGCTGGCTCTCGCGCACGATGCGCAGATAAAGGGGATCCTGCTCGTCGGGATAGTGCTGCAGCACCCGGGCCGCCTGGTTGGAGCTGTGGCAGGTGATCACCACCGCCTTGCCGGGATAGAGCAGAAACGGCGCGGCGATGTCCTGGCCAGCCAGGGGCGAGAGGGTCACCGCATCAGCCGCCAGCTCCTTGAACAGGTACTGGGCCAGGGCCGAGGAGGAGTTGAGATCGCCGTGCTTGCTGTCAATGATCAGCGGCAGCTCACGCGGCACCAGATCGCGCACCTCCAGCAGCAGCTCCAGCCCCACCGGCCCGAGGGCCTGATAGAAGCCGAGGCTGGGCTTGTAGGCGCACACGTGGGGGGCGGTGGCCTCGATCACCGCCTTGATCCAGTGGCGCGCCTGGCTGAGGAAGGAGCGGCCGGCCAGGCCGCGCCGCGCCGCCCAGCTCTGCAGCATCTCGGGGTTGGGATCCAGCCCGGTCACCAGCAATGACTGGCGCGAGGCGATCGCATCGGTGAGCTGGATGAAGAAACCCATGCCCGGCTGAGGCCTGCGCTCGTTGCTAAGCGAGCGAGCGGGACCGGCGCGAGCGGGCGACAGATCTCTTAGCAATCCTGCCTGCGACCTGCGCCGGGAGTGGCAGCCCGAGCGCCATGAGCGGCAAGCGGGCCCTCAACGCCAAGAACTGGCCAAGGCTGGGCGCGGCGGCCCTGGCACGGGCAGCGCGGGACGCGGGGCACTTGCGGCAGGGCTTCACTCCGCAACAGAGCTCCTGACAGCCGCTGGAACGCCGAGCCCGCACAGAACCAATCCAGTCCAGAACCAATCAAGCCACTTGCTTTGCAACTGAATCACAGTTACGCGGTTTCCGAGTAAATTGTTTTGAGCTGGAATTCGAGTGACTTCATGTCCTCCAGGGAGCAGGTCACCCAGGAGCAGATCATCCGCATGCCGGCCCAGCTGGCCCAGCTGCTGATCAGCCAGCGCCGCCAGCGAAGCCTCAGCCAGGCGGCGCTGGCCCAGAAGGCCGGCGGCCTCAGCCAGGCGCGCCTCTCGGCCCTGGAGCTCAATCCAGGGCGGTTCACCCTGGAGCGGTTGCTGCTGATCCTCGCCGCGCTCGATCTGGAGCTGGTGGTGCGCCCTCGCCGGCGCAACACGGAAGCGGCGGAGTGGTGATGGGGCGGCCCAGCCACACGCGGCAGCTGACCGTCTGGATGAACGGCGAGCGGGTGGGGGAATGGCGCGTGCCGGGGCGGGGCCCGCAGGAGTTCCACTACGACCCCGCCTGGCTGAGCTCGCCTCAGTTCCGGCCCCTCTCGCTCTCGCTGCCGGTTGGGCTGGGTGCGCCTGCGCTGCGCGGAGCGAACGTGGAGCAATGGTTCGCCAACCTGCTCCCCGAAAACGACGCCATCTTGAGGGCGATTCTTGGTGGATTGCAGGGCTCTGCCAAGCGTCTGGAGAAGCAGCTCGGCTGAACCTGGGCTGGCCTGAGCCCAACTGACTCCGAGCGAGACGATCCAGACGAATCGTGGGGGGGGGGTGCCGTCAGCGCCAGGCCGGCTGGCGGCGTCAGGACTGCAGCCGCCAGGCGAGGGTCTCGCCGGCATGGAACGGCACCAGCTCCACCGCCGTGCCGGCGGCATCGTTGAGGTGCAGCTGGCGGGGCACCTCCTGGGGCTGCTTCACCAACGTGATCCGCCCCTCGTTGAGCGGCAGGCCGTAGAAGCGCGGGCCGAACTCCGAGGCGAAGGCCTCGAGTCTGTCGAGGGCCTGTTCCTGCTCGAACACCGCCGCGTAGCTCTCGATCGCATAGGGAGCGTTGAAGATGCCGGCGCAACCGCAGGCCGATTCCTTGGCGTCGCGGCTGTGGGGGGCCGAGTCGGTGCCCAGAAAGAATTTGGGGTTGCCGGAGGTGGCCGCCGCCCGCAGGGCGAGGCGATGCAGCTCCCGCTTGGCCACCGGCAGGCAGTAGAAGTCGGGCCGCAGGCCGCCACGGAACATCGCGTTGCGGTTGATGTGCAGGTGGTGGGGCGTGATCGTGGCCGCCAGGTTGGCTGGGCCGCTGCGCACGAACTCCACCGCATCGCCGGTGGTGATGTGCTCCAGCACCACCTTCAGGCCAGGGTGCCGCGCCAGCAGCGGCTCCAGCACCCGCTCGATGAACACCGCCTCGCGATCGAAGATGTCGATCTCGGCGTCGGTGACCTCACCGTGGATCAGCAGCGGCATGCCGATCCGCTCCAGTACCGCCAGCACCGGCTCGATCCGATCGATCGCCGTGACCCCGGAATCGGAGTTGGTGGTGGCGCCGGCGGGGTAGAGCTTGCAGGCGGTGAACACCCCCTCGCCGAAGCCCCGCTCGAGTTCGGCCGGATCAATGCTGTCGGTGAGATAGGCGGTCATCAGCGGCGTGAAGCCGCAGCCATCGGGCAGGGCGGCGCGGATCCGCTCCCGGTAGGCGCTGGCGGCCGCCACGGTGGTGACCGGCGGCCGCAGGTTGGGCATCACGATCGCCCGGGCGAACTGGACGGCCGTGGCCGGGGCCACCGCCTGCAGCATCGCCCCGTCGCGCAGATGCACATGCCAGTCGTCGGGCTGGCGCAGGCTCAGACGCTGGCCGGTGGTCGCCGCCACCGCCACCGGTGGCCGCTGCGTGTCCCGCTGGCTTTCCCCCTCGGCCATCCCCCTCCGCTCCCCCGCATCCGCAGCATTGCCAACCACCCTGGCAGAGCCAGGGCCGTAAGGATTCGTGTCGGCACCGGGGCGGAGGTGAGCGCCAGCACCCAGGCCGCCGCAAGCCACTGCCTATGGTTGATCAAACGCGCTCAAGTCCCCATGGCACCAGCCAAGCTGACGATCGGGGAACTGGAAGCCGGCTACCCCAGCTACTGCAAGGCGCTGCGGCTGCTGATCCGCGATGGCCGCAGCTTCGAGGCGATTCAGCGCACGGTGTGCTGGGAACGGCTGAGCCTGCTGCAGAAATGTCTGCCCAACCGCTACAAGTCGCCCGACTACCTCTACGCCCTGCTCAAACGTGAAGTTGAGCAGCCAGCCGTCTGAGGCCCTGGCGCTGCTGGTCAAACCCCGTGGCCCGCGCGACCGGGTGATTGGCCTGCAGGACGACCGCCTGGTGCTGCAGCTGCAGGCCCCGCCGGTGGATGGTGCCGCCAATGCCGCCCTGCGGCGCTTCCTGGCCGCTCAGCTGGGGGTTCCCCGCAGCCGGGTGGAGCTGGTGCGCGGCAGCACCAGCCGCCACAAGTGGATCCGTGTGGAGGGATTCACGGCCACCGAACTGCGCCAACGGCTGCTGCCGGGCGCCTGATGCAAGTTTCCCTGCAAAAACCTGGCGCCGGTTAAGCCATGTGACTCAATGGGTGCAGAGCAACCAGGCAACCCACTCCGTTCTCTGGCCATGACCCAGCCCCAGCACCACCAGATCCTGATCGTGGGCGGCGGCGCCGCGGGCATCACCGCGGCCGCCCAGCTCAAGCGGGCCCGCAACGGGCTGGATGTGACGATCCTCGAGCCCTCCAGCGAGCACTACTACCAGCCGGGTTGGACCCTGGTGGGTGGTGGTGTGTTCAGCCTCGAGGAAACCCGCCGCGCCGAGCGCGACCTGATTCCCTCCGGCGTGCACTGGATCCAGGCCGGCGTCGCGGGCTTCGATCCCGCCGCCAACCAGGTGAGCACCACCGACGGTCGCATCCTCAGCTACGACGTGCTGATCGTGGCCACCGGCCTCAAGCTCTGCTGGGACAAGATCGAGGGCCTGAGCGAAGCCCTCGGCCAGGGCGGCGTCTGCAGCAACTACAGCAAGGACTTCGCCCCCTACACCTGGGAGGCGATCCAGGCATTCAAGGGCGGCAACGCCGTGTTCACCTGCGCGCCGATGCCGATCAAGTGCCCCGGTGCACCGCAGAAGATCGCCTACCTCGCCGATGACGTCTTCAAGAAGAAGCGTCTGCAGGCCAAGGTGATCTATGCCACCGCCACCCCCGGCATCTTCGGCATCCCCACCTACGCCGCACCGCTGCGGGAGGTGGTGAAGCGCAAGGGCATCGACGCCCGCTACAACCACGTGCTCACCGCCGTGCGGGCCGCCAGCAAGGAGGCGGTGTTCAAGGTCACCGAGGGAGACACCAGCCGCGAGGAGGTGATCCCCTACGAGCTGCTGCACGTGACCCCGCCGATGGCCGCCCCCGATGTGGTGGCCGGCAGCGAGCTGGCCAACGCCGCCGGCTTCGTGGAGGTGGATCAGTACACCCTGCAGCACGTGCGTCACGCCAACGTGTTTTCCCTGGGGGATGTGAGCGGCATGCCCAACTCCAAGACCGCCGCCGCCGTGCGCGGCCAGGCGCCGGTGCTGGTGGCCAACCTGCTCGCCCATCTCGACGGCCAGCCCCTGAGCGCCGCCTATGACGGCTACAGCTGCTGCCCGCTGATCACCGGCTACGGCAAAACGATCATGGCCGAGTTCAACTACAAGGCCGAACCGACGCCCTCCTTCCCGCTCGATCCCACCAAGGAACGCTGGAGCATGTGGTTTGTGAAGCGCAAGGTGCTGCCCGCCCTCTACTGGAACCGGATGCTGGCCGGCGCCCAGCACGAGCGCCGCTTCATTCCGGGCGTGGCGTCGAAGCCCCAGGGCTGAGGGCCGCCAGCACCAGCCGCACCATCTGCGCCTCCTCAGCGGCGGGCACGCTGAACCACTGCAGGGGGCCGAGCCAGGCCAGGGCCTCGCGCAGCTCCGCCGCCAGGGCCTGGTCGTGCTCACCGATGCCGCCGCTGAGAGCGATCGCCTCCACCCCACCGAGGCTGGCGGCCATGGCGCCGATGCCCTGCAGCAAGCGATGGCGGAACACGGCGATCGCCAGCTGCGCGCCGGCGTCACCGGCCGCCGCTGCGCTGCGCAGCTCGCGCATGTCGGCGGTGCATCCGGAGAGTCCGAGCAGGCCGCTCTGGCGGTTGAGGGCGTTGTCGAGGTCGGCCGCATCCACGCCGCAGCGCAGCAGATGCAGCAGCAGGCCGGGATCAACGCTGCCGCTGCGGCTGGCCATCACCAGACCCTCCAGCGGCGTGAAGCCCATCGTGGTGTCGAGGCTGCGGGGCTTGCCGTGGGCGTCGATGGCGATGGCACAGAGGGAGCAGCCGGCGCCGAGATGGCAGCTGATCAGCCGCCGCACCGCCGGCGCCTGGGCCGCCACCTGCCGCCCCACATGCTCATGGTTGAGGCCATGAAAGCCATAGCGCCGCAGCCCCTGCTGGCGCCAGGCCGCTGGGATCGCATAGGTGCTGGCCTCGGGCGGCAGGGTGGCGTGGAAAGCGGTGTCGAAGCAGGCCCACTGCTGCTGCAGGTTGGGGAAGCGGGCCTGCAGCCAGCGGATCAGCCGCAGGGCCGGGCCGTTATGCAGCGGCGCCAGCGGCACCAGCGCCTCCAGACGCTCGAGCACAGCGGCGCTCAGGGCCGTGGGGGCGGTGAAGGCCTCGCCGCCGTGCACGATCCGGTGCACCAGCAGATCGGGCTGGGGATCGAGCTGCCGCAGCAGCGGCGCCAGCCAGTCGTCGGCCAGGGCCTCCAGCGGGGCGCCCGGGGGCAGGGGGCACTGCCACTGCCCGTGGCAGGCCCCGTCGCCGGCGTGCAGGGAGAGCTTCAGGCTGGAGCTGCCGGCATTGACCACCAGCACCAGCTGGGGAGCGGCACTCTCGGGGGGCAGGGGCAGAGCGGACATGGGGTGCAGGCGGAGCCGGCAGCGGCCCGGCAGAGCGGACCCAATCAAGCGCCGGCCGGCAACGACAGCCCGCCGGGAGCACCACCTGTGGGCAGCTGCGCACATCAGCGGAATGTCTGCAGAAATGGGGCGCAAAGGGCGTAGATTGAGGTGTTTTTCGGATTCACCCTTGATGGTCCAGTCCGTTCAGTCGTTCCATCCCAACCCTGGATGGGCCGCTGCCTGCACTCCGGTCTGCTCCGGCACCATCCCTGCGGCCGCCCCCGCCCCCGAGGCCCTGCCGCACCAGATCTCCGACACGGTGGGCAAACACTGCATTCTTGAGCTCTACGGCTGCGACAGCCAGAAGCTCAACGACGAAGCTTTCATCAGGGACACCATCACCACCGCTGCGAAACGAGCTGGTGCCACCCTGCTGCATCTGATCTCGCACCCCTTTGAGCCCCAGGGGGTCACGGCGCTGGCGCTGCTGGCGGAATCGCACATCTCGATCCACACCTGGCCCGAATCGGGCTATGCCGCCGTGGACGTGTTCACCTGCGGTGATCACACGATGCCCGAACGGGCCTGTGCGGTGCTGGCCCAGGAACTGGAGGCCGCCAGCCAGAAGCTGAACAGCTTCCGCCGCGAAACCCCCGGCGCCATCGCCGGCAGCGAGCGCGAGCCCAGCCTCGCCGCCTGAAGCGCAGCACGGCCGGCGCCCGCCGCCGGCCGCTGCACCATCCCGCCAGGGCGAGGTGTTGCGCAACACCGTCAGCCCCCAACGCCGCGGCCAGAGTGAGCAGCTGAGCCGAGGCCCGGGCGGGGCGCATGCGTCAACACAGCACCGCAAACGACGCGGCGGCGGCTCCGCAACAGCCCCGCTCGCCGGGCGATCAGGCTCTCCTGCAGGAGCTCGAGGCGCTGCAGCAGAACCTGCTCGCCTTCGAAGCGGAGCAGGGCGAGCGGCTGGAGCAGGTGGCCCCTGGCTATCGCAACGGCGCGCGCAACCTGCTGCATTTCATCGCCTTCCATCGCCGCAACCACCCGGGCCTGGCGCAACGGCTGCGTGAGCGCGGGCTGTGGGGCTTCGATGGCAGCGACGCCGCCCTGCTCAGCACGCTGCAACGGGTGATCGAGCGGCTGGCCGGCGGCCCCGCCGCCGATCCTGCCGACCGGCCGGAGCTCGGCAGCCTGGACGAGCGCTGCAGCCTGCTGTTCGGCCCCGGGGCGATCGCCGCCGATCGCACGATCATGGTGACCCTGCCGGCGGCCGCCAGCCGGCAGCCGCAACGGCTGGAGGAGCTGATCGATGCGGGCATGGCGGTGGCCCGCATCAATTGCGGCCACGACGATGCCGCGGGCTGGGCCGCCCTGGCGACGGCGGTGCGCGATGCCGCCCGGCGCCGGGGCCGGCGCTGTCTGGTGGCGATGGATCTGGCCGGCCCCAAGCTGCGCACCTGCGGCCTGCCGCCCCTGCCCGGCGTGCTCGATGTGCGCCCCGAGCGCGACCGCTACGGCCGCTTGCTGCAGGCCGCCAGCCTGCTGGCCTGGCCGGCGGATGCCCCTGCGCCCAGCGGCGAGGAGCTGCCGGCAGGGGTGCAGCTGCTGCCGGTGCTGGAACTGCCGGACCCGACGGCGAGCAACGCGCCTTCACCGGGCGAGCAGTACAGCGGCCGCGACGGCTCCGGCCGGATGCGCGAGCTGCATGT
>CBFHOT010000011.1:0-34986 GCA_965657465.1 Cyanobacteriota bacterium
GCCGGGCCTCTGGCCCGTGCGGAGGGCGCCCTGGGAGCCCTTGGCGCTGCTGGTCACGCTGCTGCGCCTGCTGCGCCCTCCCGGCCCCGAGGGCTGGTTCCGCCGCAGTGCCCTGCCGATCACCCCCGTGCGCTGAGGCGGCAGCGCAGCACCGCCAGGGCCTCATCCGGCAGACCGAGGAAGCGGTCGAGCCACGGGTCGCCGCTGGGGGGCACCAGGGCCACGCCCACCAGGGTCGCTTCGCCGGTGGCGCTGAGGGTGCTGCCGCTGCGGTTGTGGCGCCGGCTGCGGCAGGCTCCGCTGCTCAGCTCGCAGCACACCTGCAGCGCCGGTGGCTGGTACAGGCCCAGGGCGCTGAACTGAAAGCGCGCCTCAAAGGCCAGCTGGATCGCCCCGCTGGCGTCGTGCAGCCAGCCCTCCAGCCGCTGCGGTTCGATCGTGATCTGCAGACCAGGCGGCAGCGGCAGCCCCAGCCAGCGGGTGGTGCCGCTGTGCAGCGCTGGAATGGTGAGCTCCTGGGGGGCAAAGCGCAGCGCCCGGCGTCCTTCACGATCCCTGGGGCCCAGCTCAGCGGGGCCGCCGCCACCGATGGCGTTGTAGGTGAAGCCGGGATAGGCGCCGATCGCGAGCTTGCAGCCGCTGAGGGTCTCGAGTTGAGCCACCGAGAGCCGCCTCAGCCGCCCACCAGATGATCGAGGGCGCCGCTTTCGAACAGCCGCACCAGCGCGGTGTAACCCACGTGGGCTTGATCCCCGACCAGCAGTTGCGGCACGGCCACCTCACCGCTGCTCGGCACGACGGTGTGGGCGATGCCCAGGGTGCGCAGCAGCTGTTCGGCCCGGCCGCACCAGGGGCAACCGGAACGCACCACCAGCTGCACGGCCGGCATCAGTGGCGTCGGGCTGGCCTGGGGATGAAGCGCCGGCTCCGCCATGGGCTGCTGCAGTGGCATCGGCTGCGGCACCGGTGCGACCTGCTGCATCGCTGCAAGGGGTTGCATCAGTGCAGCCTGCGGCATCGGTGCGAGCGGCTGCATCGCAACGGGCGGCTGCATCACTACGGCCGGTTGCATCGCTACCGCCGGTTGGATCGGTAGCGGTGCCGGCTCCAGCCAGCCCACCAGGATCTCGGCTCCTTTCTGCACAAGCGTGCCGGGCTCCAGGTGGCCGCCATACACCTGACAGGTGCCATCGGAGAGGCTCAGGTGCAGATGCACGCCGCCGGGCCCCAGGGTGCCCTGCAGGGTGATGATCTCCAGGTCGCCGCGCACCAGGGTGGGCCCGTTCTGTCCGGGGCACTGGAAGGCGGCCTGGGAGAGGTTGCCCACCACGCTGAGCACGAAGCCGCTCGCCTGCCGCTCGCGGCCGAGGGCGGAGAGGCTCTGGTGCAGGTCGCTGCCGGGTCCGAGCTGGAGCGGCAGGGCGTGCATGGCGGCCGGGCAGAGTGCTGCCAAGTTACCGGTTCAAGGCCTGAGGCCCGCCCGCGAGGGTCGTGTCAGCGCCTCAGGCGGCGGCCGTCGCTGTGCGCCGTGTCCGTGCGGCTGCTCATTGGGGCTGCTCGTCGCGTTGATCGTCGGCGGGGCCATCCGTCCCGTCTCCGGATCGCGCTACCGGTTGCTGCAGCTGCCGTTCCAGCAGCCCCCGCTGGTAATCGGCACTGAGGCTGGCCAGGTGTTCCAGGCACTGCTCCTGCAGGTTGGCTCCCACCTGATCCAGGGCCTTGCCCCTCGGGATGCGCATCCGCAGCACCAGCGCCAGGGCATCGAACAGCCGCACCTGGTCGCTGTGCCAGCCCTGGTAGTCGGCCGCCAGGGCGTTGAGCATGTCCTGGGGCATCGTGCCGGCGGCCACCTGCTGGCGCAGCTCCTGCAACTGGCTGAACCGCGCCGAGCTCACCAGGGCATGGGCGCCCGCCAGGGCAGCCAGGGCGTCGGCGGCCTCGCGCTGCAGCAGCACCAGGCTGCGTTGCCGCACGGCCTGCTCCAGGCTCAACGGTGGCCGTGAGGCGGGGCACTGCTCCTCGGGGCTGGCGTCCGGCGAGCTTGCGTCATTCGACATCGCTGGAGTGGCCTGCCGCCCGGAGCTGTCTGGATCAGCCGTTGGTGCAACAGCTGCCGGTCGGTCGCTGGCGCCAGCATTCAGCGGCGAGGGCGGCGCCGCACGCAGGGCCAGGGCCCAGCGCTCGAGCTGCTGCGCCAGCTCCTGGCGCCAGCGCTGCAGGGGCGATGGTGTGCTCATGGCCGTACTCTCCGCCGCGCCGCCGCCGCTGCCAAGGGGGGAGCACCGCCCGTGGCGCTTGCGGCACTGGCCGGTGTTGCTGGCGGAGTGGGTCTGCCGGCCTTTGATGGCGACAGCGTGCACTGCACAGCCATGGACTCTGTTGCGGATCCTGGGCCAGCCGCCTGGCGTCACCGCGGCTGCCGTGTGGCCCTTGAGACCTCCTCCGGCAGCGGTTGCCGCTTCCGGATCACCCATCCCAGTGGCCTGTGCCTTGGGGAGGTGAGCAGCCTCGGCGAAGCCCGCGGCCTGATCGACGACCAGATCACCCTGGTGCGTCAGCGCCTGGTGGCCGGCATCTGAGGCCAGGGGAGGACCCCCTGGGGCCTCAGGGCACCAGGTTGACGAGCTTGCCGGGCACCACGATCACGCGGCTGGGGGCTTTGCCCTCCAGCCACTTGGCGGCGATGTCGCTCTCGAGGGCCAGCTTCTCCAGGGTGGCCTTGTCGGCATCGGCGGGCACTTCGAGGTTGCCGCGCACCTTGCCCTTGATCTGAATCACCAGCGGCACGGTGTCGCGCACCAGGGCGCTGGCATCGGCCACCGGCCAGCGCTGGGCGTGGATGCTGCTGCCGGCCAGGGCATCGCCGGCGTTGCGGCCGCCGAGCTTCAGCCAGAGCTCCTCAGCCAGGTGGGGGGCAAACGGTGCCAGCAGGATCAGCAGCGTGCGCAGCGCCTCGCAGGCGAACACGTCGCCACTGGCCTCCAGGTGGCTGCCCATGGCGTTGCTGAGCTTCATCAGCTCCGACACGGCGGTGTTGAACTGATAGTCGCCGTCGAGGTCGTCGCTGATCGCGGTGATGGCGGTGTGCACCGCCCGCCGCAGCTCCTGTTCAGCTGGGTTCAGTGCTCCGGCGGCCAGGGCCTGGGCGACGGCCTCCGGTGACCCGGCACCGTCCGCCAGGCTCAGGCCCCGCTCCGCGGCGCCATCCACCAGGCGCCACAGGCGCTGCAGGAAGCGGAACTGACCTTCCACATCGGCGTCATCCCATTCCAGATCCTTCTCAGGCGGTGCCTTGAACAGGATGAACATCCGGGCGGTATCGGCGCCGTACTTGTCGATCACCACGGCCGGATCCACACCGTTGTACTTCGACTTGGACATCTTTTCGTAGAACGTCTCCAGCACCTCGCCGCTGATCGGATCGCGCGGGTCGGTGGGATCGGCCACATCGGCTGGAGCGATGTATTTGCCGGTGTGGGGGTTCTTGTAGGTGATGCCCTGCACCATGCCCTGGGTCAGCAGGCGGCTGAAGGGTTCATCGAAGCCGAGCAGGCCCCGGTCGCGCAGCACCTTGGTGAAGAAGCGCGAGTAGAGCAGGTGCAGGATCGCGTGCTCGATGCCGCCCACGTATTGATCCACGGGCAGCCAGCTGTTCACAGCCTCGCTGCTGAACGGAAGCGAGCTGTTCTTGGCGTCGCTGTAGCGCAGGTAGTACCAGCTGGAGCACATGAACGTGTCCATGGTGTCGGTCTCGCGCCGGGCCGGTTTGCCGCAGCACGGGCAGTCCACCTTCACCCAACTGTCGAGCTGCGCCAGCGGTGAGGCTCCCTTGCCGGTGAAGGCCACATCGCGGGGCAGTTCCACCGGCAGCTGCTCGGCCGGCACCGGCACCACGCCGCAGTCTTCGCAGTGGATCACCGGAATCGGGCAGCCCCAGTAGCGCTGGCGGGAGATCAGCCAGTCCCGCAGGCGGAACTGCACCTTCTCGCGGCCCCAGCCCTCGGCCTCGGCGGCGGCGGTGATCGCCTGCTTGGCTTCGCCATTGGGCAGGCCATCGAAGCGGCCCGAGTGGATCAGCACTCCGGATTCGGTCCAGGCGCCACCCTCGAAGGCGTGCTCATCGCTGCCTTCGGGAATGATCACCTGCTGCACCGGCAGCTCGTACTGGCGGGCAAACAGGAAATCGCGCTGGTCGTGGGCGGGCACCCCCATCACGGCGCCGGTGCCGTACTCGGCCAGCACGTAGTCGGCGATCCAGATCGGAATCAGCTCGCCGTTAGCCGGGTTGCGCACCTGGGCGCCGATCGCCACGCCACGCTTGGGCTTGTCCTCCGCGGTGCGTTCCTGCTCGCTCTGACGTGACACCAGATCGCAGAACGCCTCCACCGGGATCTGCTGCTCAGCGGTGGTGAGCTGCGCCACCAGCGGATGCTCGGGGGCGAGCACCACATAGGAAGCCCCGAAGATCGTGTCGGGCCGGGTGGTGAACACGGTGATGCGCTCAGCCGTGTCGTTGCCGCCTGCATCCACCACGGTGAACTGCAGCTCGGCGCCGGTGCTGCGGCCGATCCAGTTGGCCTGCATCGTGCGCACCCGCTCCGGCCAGCCTTCGAGCTTGCTCAGGTCGTCGAGCAGCTGCTGGGCGTAATCGGTGATCTTCAGGAACCACTGGCGCAGCTTGCGCTTCTCCACCAGGGCACCGGAGCGCCAGGAGCGGCCTTCACCGTCCACCTGCTCGTTGGCGAGCACGGTCTGATCGATCGGGTCCCAGTTGACCGTTGCGTCTTTCTGATAGGCCAGCCCGGGCTCGAGGAACTGCAGGAACAGCCACTGGGTCCAGCGGTAGTAATCGGCGTGGCAGGTGGCCACTTCCCGCTCCCAGTCGATCGAGAGGCCCAGCTGGTTGAGCTGTTCCCGCATCGAGGCGATGTTCTGGTCGGTCCAGGCGCCGGGATCCACGCCCCGCTCAATCGCCGCGTTCTCCGCCGGCAATCCGAAGGCATCCCAACCCATCGGGTGCAGCACTTTTTTGCCGCGCAGTCGCTGCACCCGCGCCACCACATCGGTGATCACGTAGTTGCGCACATGGCCCATGTGCAGGTTCCCCGAGGGATAGGGGAACATCGACAGCGCATAGAACGCGTCGTCGCCGGGTTTCAGCTCCGGTGTGGCGTGCAGGCCGTTCTCCTGCCAGGCCCGTTGCCAGCCGGTCTCGATCGCCTGGGGTTGGTAGCGGCTGCTCTCGCTCACGGACGGCCTGGGGTGCGATGGGCTGATGCTCCCACAGCCCCCTGTGACGGCCTGACCGGATCCGGCCTCACACCAGGGCCCGCAGCACCACCACGCTGTTGCGGTTGATCAGCGTCAGGGGGCGGCCCTCCCCCTGGTCCAGGCCGAAGTACTGAAGGTCCTGCCAGCGCAGCACACCCTCGTATTCCGTGCCGTCCACTACCTGGATCGCCACCGGCTTGCGGTTGCGGATCAGCTCCTGGATGTGGCGGATGCCCGGTTGACTGGTGTCGAGCGTCGCCGAACGGCGTTCGAGGAAGCTCTGCATAGGATCGGCGCCAGGCTGCTGTCGCTATCCATCGTGCTCCAGTTCAGCAAGTATCAAGGCCTGGGGAACGATTTCCTCATGCTCGACGGTCGCGATGCCGCCAGCAGCGAGGAGACCTTCGGCCTCACGCCAGAGCGCATCCGCCGACTCTGCGATCGCCGTTTCGGGATCGGCGCCGATGGCGTGATCCTGGCCCTGCCGCCCCAGGGCGACGGTGAGCTGCGGATGCGCATCTTCAATGCGGATGGCACCGAACCGGAGATGTGCGGCAACGGCATCCGCTGCCTGGCCCGCTTTCTGGCCGACAGCGACGGCGACCAGCCTGGACGCCGCTGGCCGATCGAGACCCTCGCCGGCCGGATCGTGCCGGAACTGCAGCCCGCTGGCACGATCCGCGTCGACATGGGGGCGCCCTTCCTGGAGCCGGCGGCCGTGCCCACCACCCTGCCGGTCGGTGCCGCTGGCATTCCCCAGGGGGAGATCGAGGCGGCCGGTACAACCTTCAGCGTCGGTGCCGCCGGTATGGGCAATCCCCATGTGGTGATTCCCGTGGCCGATCTGGAGGCGGTGGATCTGGAGCGCTGGGGGGCGGCCCTGGAGGTGCATCCCACCTTCCCCGCCAAGACCAACGTGCATTTCGTGCAAGCGCTCAACCCCAGCCATCTGGTGATGCAGGTGTGGGAGCGGGGCGCTGGTCCGACCCTGGCCTGCGGCACCGGCGCCTGCGCCACCCTGGTGGTGTGCCATCGCCTCGGCCTCTGCGAGCGGCAGGCCCGGCTCGATCTGCCCGGTGGCCCGCTGCTGATCGACTGGGATGCCGCCAGCGATCACCTGTTCATGACCGGTCCGGCCGAGGCGGTGTTCGACGCCGTGATCACCCCGGCCCTCTGGGGCGGCGACGCGACGGTCGCCCCGACGGCGGCTGCTCCTGCCGCTGCCGCCGCTGCCCCTGCCGTCACCCCGGCTGCAGCAGCTCCGGAGATCGACTGCAGCACCGCCTGCGTCAACGGCTGCGTCCGCCCCGAGGCCTGCCCGTCCGCCGAGGCGCGCGCCCGGGTGGAGGCGCTGCTGAGCAGCAGCTCCCTCGATGACCTCGTCACCCTGGCCACCAATTCGCTTGAAGCCCGCACCCGCGCCCGCTTCGAGCGCGACACCGGTCTGGCCGGGTGAGCGCCACCCCGCCGCCGCGCCTCTACCTCGACGCCTGCGCCACCAGTCCGCCGGCGGCGCCGGTGCTGGCGGCGATGGCCAAGGTGCAGGTTGAGGCCTGGGGTAATCCCTCCAGCCTGCATGGCTACGGCCACGAGGCCACCGAGGCCCTGGAGCGCGCCCGCTGGCGGACCGCGGCGGTGCTCGGCTGTGAGCCCGAGGAGGTGGTGTTCACCTCCGGTGGCAGCGAAGCGATTCACCTGGGCCTGCTCGGGGCCGCCGCTGCCCTGCCGCCGGGGCGGTTGCTGATCAGCAGCGTTGAACATCCGGCCACGGAGGCCGCCGCCCGCCAGCTGCAGCAGCGCGGCTGGCAGCTGCAACGCCTGCCCGTCGATCGGCTCGGTCTGGTGCAGCTGGAAGCCCTGGAGCGCGCTCTGGAGCCCCCCACCCGGCTGGTGTCGTTGATCTGGGGGCAGAGCGAGGTGGGCAGCCTGCAGCCCCTGGCCACCATCGGTCGCCTCTGCCGCCAGGCTGGCGTGCTGCTGCACGTCGATGCCGTGCAGGTGGTGGGCCATCAGCCGATCGCCTTCGCCGACCTGCCGGTCGATCTGCTCAGTCTGGCCGGCCACAAGCTGCAGGGGCCGCGGGGCATCGGTGCGCTGCTGGTGCGCCGGGGTGTGCCCCTGCAGGCCCAGATCGGCGGCGGCGGCCAGGAGGCCGGACGCCGCAGCGGCACCGAGCCCGTGGCGCTGGCGGCCGGCCTGGCGCTGGCTCTGGAGCTGGCGCAGCAGCGGCTCGCGGCCGGCGGCGGGCGCGATCCCCTGGCCAGCCTGCGCGATGGCCTCTGGGAGGCCCTGCAGGCGTTGCCTGGCCTGCGGCTCAGCGGCCCCGACCCGCTCCGCCAACCGGCCGCGCGCTTGCCCCATCACCTCAGCCTGCTGGTGGATGGGCCGGCCGGTCCCCTGGCTGGCCGGGAGCTGGTGCGCGCCCTCTGGGCGGAGGGGTTGGCCGCCAGCAGCGGCTCCGCCTGCAGCAGCAGCGGTTCGGCCGCCAGCCCGGTGCTGCTGGCGATGGGCTATGGCCCCGAGGAAGCCACCAGCGGTCTGCGGCTCAGCCTCGGCCCCTGGCTGGAGCCGGCGGATCTGGTGGCTGTGCCGGAGCTGCTGCAGCGGGCGCGTCAGCGCCTGGCCGCGAGCCCGTAAGGTCCCCAGCAGTTGGGCGCGGTTGATGCTTCCTGGCGATCTGAAGACGGCGGAATCCCAGGCGCTGGAGGCCCTGCTGGCGGCTCTGGTCGCCGAGCCGGCCGGCCGCTGGACCGTGGACTGGCGCTTTGAGGGCCTGCGGCTGCTGGCGCCGGCCCTGCGCCTCTGCCAGGCCCTGCAGCAGGCGGGTCATGGCGTGCGGCTGCTGTTCCCCGATGCCGGCGCCGGCGCCCTGGCCCGCCGCGATGCCCCCGAGCTGGCGGGCTGCATCGGCGATTTCCGCTCCGAACTGCGCCGGCAGGGTGAGGCCACGGAGGCTGGCGCCGAGGCTGCTGGCCGGCCTGAACTGCTGCTGGCGGTGGCGCCCGGTCAGCCGGATTACGACGACTTCGAGCGCCTCTGCGCCGGCCATCGCGGCGCGGTGGTGCTGCTCAACGGCACCCTGGAAGATGCGGCGGTGGGCATCGGCAGCGTGGCCCGGGAGCGGCGCCGCGGCTTCCTGGCTCAGTGGCAGGCCGCTTACCACCTCAAGCCCCTGGAGGGCAGTGCCCTGCGCCGCAGCTTCCCCGGTGAGTGGGAGCTCTACCGGCAGGACCCCGATGGCTTCCGCCTGGCGGCCCGCTTCGATCAGAAGCCCGATGCCGAGGCCCAACTGCAGGCCCTGGCCGGCGGCGAAGCCCTTGGAGTCGGCGGCAACCTCAAGGTGCTCGATGCCTTCATCGAGGGCCTGCGCAGCTGAGGCCGCCGCGCTGGTGGGAACGGGTTCTTCTCCGTACACTTCAACGACCTTCCCGGCGCTGATGTCCACGGAGAACCCTGCGGTGTCCCCCCGTCGTTGGAGCCTGGTGGACCTGGCGGCGGGCGCCGCCGTCCTCCTGGCCGTGGGCGGTGTGGTCTGGAGCCCGAAGCTCTCCAGCGCCGTGGCCCAGGCCACCGGCGCCCTGGTGCCGGTGCAGGTGTCGGTGGATGTGCGCGGGGTGCCGGTGGCCGACCCGGCCGCGCTGATCGCCGAAGCCCGGCGCGAGGGCAAGGTGGCGATCGTGATCCGCAATCAGCCCCACGGCCGCGTCAGCGTGGCGGCGGTGGAGCCCCTGCAGCGGCGCCTGGTGGCGGTGCAGCCCGACGGTTCGGTGGTCACCGCCATTGATCCCAACCAGGCGGTCTTCGGCAGCCTCGATGCCCGCTTCCTGCTGGAGGGCCAGGGCCGGCGCGCCGGTGGCGGTGTGGTCTTCGGCAATCAGAACCTCAAGGTGGGAGCGCCGGTGGAGATCGAGGGTGAGGGCTTCCGGGTCAACGGCACCGTCACCGGCATCCGCGTGCAGGCCAGCTGATTCGATGCAGCCATGACCCCACCCCTGCTGACCCTGATTCCCCAGCGCGCCTGCAGAGCCTGGCTGGCTGCATCCCTTGCGGCAGCGCCCCTGGCTCTCGGGTTGCCCATTCAGGCCCAGGAGCAGCAGGAGTTGCCGGCGCCGGCCCTGCTGCAGCTGCCACCACCGCCGCCGGCCGTCGGCTTGCCGCAGCTGCAGCCGCAGGTGAGCTGTCCGGCGCTGCAGCAGCGGCTCCAGGCGGTTCTGGGTGGTGCAAGCAGCGTCTGGAGCATCAGCGTCGCCGATGCCCGCGGGCGCTTGCTGGCCGATGTGAACGGCCTGCAACCGCGGGTGCCGGCCTCCAACCAGAAGCTGGTGAGCACGGCCTTTGCCCTCGATCGCCTCGGCCCCGACCATCGGCTCTCCACCCGCCTCTGGCAGCTTCCAGACGGCGGCTTCCGCCTCACCGGCGAGGGGGATCCGGATCTGGCCCTGCCGCAGCTGCAGCGCATCACCAAGCTGGCCCTCGGCTCCGGCGGCGGCAGCGGTACCCCGGGGACCCGCGTCAAGGTGGAGCTGGCGGAGGAGGCCAAGCCCCTCTGGTGGCCTGCCGGCTGGCATCCCAGCGATCGCGGCTATGCCTACGGAGCGCCGATCACCCGGCTGGCGGTCACCAGCAACGCCATCCACGATGCCGTGCTCAATCCGCCCTCGCGCTTGCAGGCCCTGCTGCAGCGCAGCGTGGCCCAGCAGGGCGGCCAGCTGCAGCTCCAGCTCGTGTCAGCCCGCAGTCCGCTGCCCAGCGGCGCCGTGCTGATCCACGAGGAACCCTCGGCGCCGATGCACAACCTGCTCAGCCTGGCCAACACCGAGAGCCACAACTTCACCGCTGAGGTGCTGCTGCGCCAGGCGGCCGGCAGCTGGGACCTGCCCGAAGCCCAGCGGCGTGTCACCCAGTGGCTGATGGCCCAGGGGCTGCCGCTGCAGGGGGTGCGCGTGGCCGACGGCAGCGGCCTCGACCGCGCCAACCGTCTCACCAGCCGCTTCCTGGCGGCGCTGCTGCTGCGCATGGATCAGCATCCCTACGGACGCCATTACCTGGCGTCGATGGCGGTGGCCGGCCAGCGCGGCACCCTGCGCGGTCTCTACGGCGGCAGCAGCCTGGATGGCCGTTTCTATGGCAAGACCGGCACGCTCACCGGCGTGCGCTCGATCAGCGGGGTGCTGCTCACCGGCGATGGCCCGCGCTATGTGAGCAGCATCTCCAACGGCGCCGGCAGCCCCAACACCGTGATCGGTCAGGTGCTGCGTGAGGTGCAGAACACGCAGCTCTGCCCGGTCTGACCAGCTCTGCCCGGCCTCAGCCGGCGATCTGGCGGAGGGTGTTGGCCACGCGGCGCCGCTTGCTCAGGGTGCTGGGCACGTTGCCAGCGGCAGCGGTGCCCTGGCCCTTGCCCGGAGCCTGGGCAGGCGCCAGCGGAGCTCCGCCATCGACCGCTCCGCCGGCATCCGGCACCTGCAGCCGCACCAGCTCGCGCCGTCCGGCTACCACCACCTGGCCCAGCTCCTTGATGCGGGTCTCCAGCTCGCCCAGCACCTGCTCGGCGTAGCGGTTGGCGCCTTCGCTGATGTGGCTGGCCTCCTGGCGGCTGCGGCTGATCAGCTGCTCGCACTGCTGCTGGGTCTGCTGGCGGAACTGCAGGGCATCGTTCTGCAGGCGCTCGGCCTCCGCCTGGCTCTCGCGCTGCACCCGCAACCCCTCCTGGCGGATCTGCTCCAGCTCGGCCATCGACTGCTGGCGGTTGCGCTCGTGCTGCTCCAGCAGCAGCCGGTTGCGCTCGGCGGCCTCCTGCTCCAGCTGCTGGCGACGGCTGGCGAACTGCTGCTCCATCTGGGCCAGGCGGGCCTGATGGTCCTGTTCGGCCTTAGCCACCTGCTGACGGGCCTGCAGCAGCAGCTGTTCGCCCTGCTGGCGGCCCTGCTCGCGCAGTTCAGCGGCTTGCCGCTCCGCCTCCTGGCGCACGGAGGCGTGGCTGATCAGCTGCTCCCGCTCCCGCTGGGCGGTGCTGACGATCTCCTCCGCCTGGCGCCGGGCCTGGCTGATGAACTCCTCGCGCTGGCGGATCAGATCCGCCGCCTGCTGGATCTGGACGGGCAGGGCCTCGCGGATCGCGTCCATCATCTCGATCGCGTCCTGCTCGTTCACGAGCCGGCCGCCGCTGAAGGGGATGCGGGTGCCCTCCAGCATGATCTCCTCGAGCTGATCGAGCTGATCGAGCACGGTGATGCTGGCCTCAGCCATTGCTGCCCTGGGTCGAATCTGTTTGATTAAAGAGCGTCGTCAGATCTTTGGCCACACCTGGCGGCACCATGTGACGGACATCCCCCCCGAAGCGGGCCACCTCCTTCACCACGGAGCTGCTGAGAAAGCTGTGGTGCACAGCCGTTGCCAGAAACAGCGTCTCCACCTGCGGCGCCAGGCTCTTGTTGGTGTGGGCGATCTGCAGTTCGAACTCGAAGTCGCTCAGGGCCCGCAGGCCCCGCAGGATCACCTGGGTGCCCTGGCGCTGGGCGTAGGTCACGGTCAGCCCATCGAAGCTGCCCACCTCCACCGCCTGCAGGTGGGCGGTCGCCCTGCGGATCTGCTCGAGCCGCTGCTCCAGGCGGAAGGCGGGCGTCTTGCTGGGGTTCTGCAGCACCGCCACCACCACACCGTCGAAGAGGCGGCTGGCCCGCTCGATCAGGTCGAGGTGGCCCAGGGTGAGCGGATCGAAGCTGCCGGGGTAGAGGGCGCGCATCGGGCCAGCCTATGGGGCCCCTCCGGCCTTTCTATGGTGAGGGGATCGACACGTGCGCCCCGATGGCCCTCAACGCCGACGCCAAGAAGACTCTGCTGCGCAAGATCCCCCACGGGGTGTTCATCTGCGGCGTGGCCGAGGGCGAGGAGGTGAACGGCTTCACCGCCAGCTGGGTCACCCAGGGGTCCTTCGAGCCGCCGCTGGTGGTGATGGCCGTGCGGGCCGACAGCACCAGCAACGGCATCATCCAGCGCACCGGCCGCTTCTCCCTCAACGTGCTCGCCGCCGACCAGAAGGATCTGGCGGCGGTGTTCTTCAAGCCCCAGAAGGCGATCGGCGGCCGCTTCGATGCAGCCCCCTTCAGCCTCGGTGAGCTCGGCCTGCCGATCCTCAACGATGCCCTCGGCGCCGTGGAGTGCGAGCTGGTGGGCCAGGTGGCCCACGGCGACCACACCGTGTTCGTGGGTGAGGTGAAGAGCGCCACCCTCAACCGCGATGGTGCGGCCCTGGAGCTGAGCAGCACCGGCTGGCAGTACGGCGGTTGAGGTCACGGCCGGTCCACGGCAAGCCGGAGCACTGGAGCAGAGGCGGGTGAGCGGGTCGGACGAGCAGGGGAAGCCAGCGGCGGACACCGTTCTGCCGTCCGCGTCCGCCATCCCGCTGCTGCTGCAGCCGGAGCGGCTGCGCAGCCGCCTGCGGGACCTGCCCGCCGAACCCGGCTGCTACCTGATGCGGGATGCCGACGACCGCATCCTCTACATCGGCAAGGCCAAGGTGCTGCGCAACCGTGTGCGCAGCTACTTCCAGGGCGGCCAGGCCAACGGCCACAGCCCCCGCATCCGGCTGATGGTGCGGCAGGTGTGCGAGATCGAGTTCATCGTCACCGACAGCGAAGCCGAAGCCCTGGCCCTTGAGGCCAACCTGATCAAGCAGAACCAGCCGCACTTCAATGTGCTGCTGAAGGACGACAAGAAATATCCCTACCTCTGCATCACCTGGAGCGAGCCCTATCCGCGAATCTTCATCACCCGGCAGCGCCGCTTCCGCTCGCCCCTCGATCGCTTCTACGGCCCCTACGTGGATGTGGGCCTGCTGCGCCGCACCCTGGGCCTGGTGAAGCGGGTGTTTCCGCTGCGGCAGCGGCCCCAGCCCCTGCACAAGGACCGCACCTGCCTCAACTACGACATCGGCCGCTGCCCAGGCGTCTGTCAGGAGAAGGTGAGCTCGGACGACTACCACCGCATCCTGCGCCAGGTGGCGATGGTGTTCCAGGGGCGCAATGAGGAGCTGATCGCCCTGCTGCGCGAGCAGATGGAGCGCTACGCCGAACGGCTCGATTTCGAGAGTGCCGCCCGCGTCCGCGACCAGCTCCAGGGTCTCGACACCCTCACGGCCGACCAGAAGATGAGCCTGGGCGACAGCTCCGTGAGCCGCGATGTGATCGCCCTGGCGGCCGATGAGCGGGTGGCGGCGGTGCAGCTGTTCCAGATGCGCGCCGGCAAGCTGGTGGGGCGCCTGGGCTACATGGCCGACGCCGTGGGCCTGCCGCCCCAGGAGCAGGGAGCCGGCGGCGATCTGCCCCCTTCGCCGGAGCGGCAGCAGGCCCTGGGACGCCTGCTGCAGACCGTGATCGAGGAGCACTACAGCCAGGTGGAGGGGGTGGAGATCCCGCCGGAGCTGCTGCTGCAGTGGCCGCTGCCGCAGCAGTCGCTGATCGAGGACTGGTTGAGCGAACTGCGCGGGCGGCGGGTGCGGCTGGCGGTGCCCCAGCGGGCTCAGAAAGCCGATCTGATCGAGCTGGTGGAGCGCAATGCCGGCTATGAGCTTGCGCGGGCCCAGCGGGCCAGCGAGCAGAACCTGCTGGCCACGGAAGACCTGGCCCAGCTGCTGGAGCTGGCCGCTCCGCCGCGGCGGATCGAGGGCTATGACATCAGCCACATTCAGGGCAGCGATGCGGTGGCCTCCCAGGTGGTGTTCATCGACGGCCTGCCGGCCAAGCAGCACTACCGCAAGTACAAGATCCGCAGCAGCAGCGTGCGCGCCGGGCATTCCGACGACTTCATGAGCATGGCGGAGGTGATCCGCCGCCGCTTCCGTCGCTGGGCCCAGGCCAAGGCGGAGGGTGCCGATCTCGGCGAGCTGCGCCGCCGGGCCACCACCGCCCTGCACACCGACGGCATGGGCGACTGGCCCGATGTGGTGATGATCGACGGCGGCAAGGGTCAGCTGTCGGCCGTGATGGAGGCCCTGCGGGAGCTCAACCTGGATGAGGACCTTGTGGTGTGTTCCCTGGCCAAGCAGCGGGAGGAGGTGTTTCTGCCCGGGGCCAAGGAGCCGCTGGACACCGATCCGGAGCAGCTGGGGGTGCAGCTGTTGCGCCGCCTGCGGGATGAGGCCCATCGCTTTGCCGTGAGCTTCCACCGCCAGCAGCGGGGGGAGCGGATGACGCGCTCGCGCCTCTCGGATATTCCCGGCCTCGGCCCGAAGCGGATCAAGGAGCTGCTCGCCCACTTCCGCTCGATCGACGCCATTCAGCTGGCCTCACCGGAGCAGCTTGCCGCCGCTCCCGGTCTGGGGCCTGCCCTGGCGCGCCAGGTGTGGGAGTACTTCCATCCCCAGGAGGCGGCTGAACCCGCGGATCAGGCCATGCAGGATGCGCAGCAGTCCGCCCCCCTGGAGCTCGCCAGTTGAAGCTGCCGACCGCCCTGCTGCAGACCCTCCTCTGGATCGGCGTGCTGCTGCTGGTGGTGCTGGCCCCCCTGCCCCTGCACGGTGCCGTCAGCGCCGCCCCTGGCTTGTGCGTCGGTCCGGTGTGCGCCGATGAGATCACCCGCAGTGCCAAGCACCACTGGCAGCTGCGGCTGCGGGTCAACGATCAGCAGGGGCACCGCGAGCGCCTGGTGGTCGACTGCCGCAGCGGCGACCTCAGCCCGGCCGCCGGTCAGGTGGAGCGCGGCTTTGCGGCGGCGGTCGCCCGCCGCGCCTGTCGTCTGGCCAATGAAGCGCCCCGCCCGTCATGACCACCGACCTCCCAAGCGCCCCCGGGCAGGCGGCCACGGCCCGCATCGGCATCTGGGTGCTGGGCGATCAGCTCGACCCGGCCCAGAGCGCCCTGGCGGCCCATCGCCCCGAGGCCGTGCGGGTGCTGCTGCTGGAGAGCACGTCGGTGCTGCATCGCCATCGCTATCACCAGCAGAAGCTGGTGCTGCTCTGGAGCGCCATGCGCCACTTCGCCGCGGAGCTGCGCCAGGCGGGTTGGACGGTGGATTACCAGGAGTGCGAGGCTTTCGGCCCCGCGCTGGCCTCCTGGCTGGAGGCGCATCAGCTGCAGGAGCTGCATCTGATGGAGCCGGCGGAGCGGCCCTTCCGCCAGGCGATCGAAGGGCTGACCCTGCCGGTGCCCTTGCATTGGCATCCCTCCAATGCCTTTCTGTGGAGCCGCGAGGCGTTCGCCGCCTGGGCGCGGCCCTACAAGCAACTGCGGCTGGAGCTGTTCTACCGGGAGGGCCGCCGGCGCTTCGGTGTGCTGATGGATCCGGCCGCTGAACCGGCGGGTTCCCAACCGCTGGGCGGGCAGTGGAACTACGACCACGACAACCGCAAGGCGCCGCCCCGGGGCCTATGTGGCCCGGAGCCGTTGCGCTTCGAGCCGGATGCCGTCACCCAGGCTGTGATCGCCAAGGTGCAGCGGCTGGCGGCGGCACGGGAGGCCGCTGGGGAGCCCGGCTTGCCGGGCCGCAGCCAACCCTTCGCCTGGGCGGTGACCCGCCATCAGGCCCTGGCAGTGCTGGAGCACTTCATCACCTCCCGCCTCGATGGTTTCGGCCCTTATCAGGACGCGATGGTGAGCGGCCAGCCCACCCTCTGGCACGCCCTGCTCTCGCCCTACCTCAACATCGGCCTGCTGCGCCCCCTGGAGGTGATCCGCCGCCTGGAGCAGGCGGGCCTGGAGCGCGGCACGCCGCTGGCCAGCCTGGAGGGGGTGATCCGCCAGATCCTCGGCTGGCGCGAGTACACCCACGGGCTCTACTGGTGGTTCGGCGCCGACTATCCCCAGCGCAACCACTTCGCGGCCCAGGAGCCCCTGCCGGGCTGGCTGGAGCAGCTGGGCGGCAGCGGCATGGCCTGCATGGACACCGTGCTCGCCGAGCTGGAGGCCAGCGGCTATGCCCATCACATCCAGCGGCTGATGGTGCTCGCCAACTACGGCCTGATCGCCGGCCTCGATCCCCAGGCCTTCACCGCCTGGTTTCACCGCCTGTTCATCGATGGCTACGACTGGGTGATGCAGACCAATGTGATCGGCATGGGGCTGTTCGCCGATGGCGGACTGCTGGCCAGTAAGCCCTATGCCGCCAGCGGCAACTACATCAAGCGGATGAGCACCTACTGCCAGGGCTGCCGCTACGACGTGAAGCAGCGCCACGGCCCCAAGGCCTGCCCGTTCAACAGCCTCTACTGGGACTTCCTAGCCCGCCATGCCGAGGTGCTGCGCCGCAATCCGCGCATGGCGCTGGTGATGAAGCAGCTGGAGCGCCTCAGCCCCGAGGAGCTGGAGGCCGTGCGGGCCAGTGCCGCCAGCCACCGCGACCGCCAGCGCCCGCCGGCGCCGGCCCCCTGAAGCAGGGCCTCAGCCCCCGGCCAGAGCGGTCATCACCGCCGTGGCGCCCAGCCCCAGATAGGTGCCGAGGAGATAGCCCAGCAGACCGATGGCCACCGCCGGCAGGGCCAGCTGCGGTTGATCCAGTGAGGTGGCCAGCGCCAGGGCGGTGCTGGGGCCGCCGATCGCGGCCTGGGAGGCCACCAGGGCATCGCTGCGCCGCCAGCGCCGCCAGCGCTGCAGCCCCAGCAGACCCACCGCTTGGACCGTCACCACCAGGGCGGCGTAGAGCAGCACCCAGCGCCCTTCCCCAAGCAGACCGGCCACCGGCGAGCTCAGGCCGATCAGGGTGAAGAACGGCTGGATCAGCAGCAGGCCGAGCCTGTAGCTGCCGCTGAAGGCCGCCGCCGGTGCGCCGCTGCTGCTGCGCCCTGCGGGCAGCTGGGCGGCGATCAGAGCCAGGGTGGTGAGCACGAGGATGCCGGGAAGATCCGGCCAGAGCCGCTGCAGCAGGGGGGTGATCAGCTGACTGGCGATCAGGACCCCCAGGCCCCAGACCAGCGCCCGCAGCAGCGAGCGCCATGATCTCCAGCCGCTGCCCGTGCCCAGCTGCGGGTCGCTGTCGGCCGTCGCCGCAGCCGCGGTTGCGGCTCCCGGGGCTGCCGCTGCCGGGGCCTCAGCCGGCGTGGGTGGCTGTGAGCCGGATTCCCCGGCAGCGCTCCCCTGGCGGCCCAGGCCGAGGCTCAGCAGGAACCAGACGGCGAACACCACGTGATCGGCGGCGGTGGCCAGCAGCACCAGCGGTTGCGGCGGCTGCAGGGCCTGCGCCACCGACACGAAGTTGAGGCTGCCGCCGGTGAAGGTGGCGGCATAGAGGCCAGCCAGCGGGGGCAGCGCGGTTGTCAGCTGCTGGCGCAGCAGCAGCCCGGCCAGCAGCACCCCCGCCAGGGTGCAGACAACGCTGGCTGCAAAGGCCGGCAGCAGCCGGCGCGCCGCCGGCCACAGCTCCCGCAGGCGCACCGCCAGCAGCAGCTCGGCGATCGCCAGAGAGGTGAGGGGCCCGTTGATCCAGGCGGCGGCGGCTGGATCCGGTTGCCAGCCGCTGAGGTTGGTGGCCAGCAGGCCCAGCAGCAGCACCACCAGCGTTGTGCCCAGCTTGCGGCTGGCCCGGGTGGCATGGCTCAGCCACCAGCCCAGGGCCGTCAGGGCGGCGATGATCGCCAGCGAGGGGAGCATGGTCGCGGTCGGCCAGGACTGTGGTCGCTCAGCCTGCCAGCACCTGATTGCGCCCCGCCTGCTTGGCGCCGTACATCGCCCGATCGGCGCGCCCCAGCAACAGGTCGGTGTCCTCCCCCAGGGCGTGCAGAGCCACGCCCACCGAGATCGACACCACCAGTTCGCTGCCCTTCACCTGCATCGGCCGGGCCACGGCCGTCACCAGCTTCTGCGCCACCGTCAGCGCGTGCTCCAGTTGATCGATCTTCTGCAGCACCACCAGGAACTCATCGCCGCCGAGGCGTGCGATCAGGTCGTCGCTGCGCACCTGGCCCTGCAGCCGCTCGGCCACCTGCTGCAGCACCTCATCACCACAGGCGTGGCCGTGGTGATCGTTGATCTGCTTGAAGTGATCAAAGTCGCAGTAGAGCAGCGCCACCGGTTGGCGCTGCTCCCGGCCATTGCCGATCTGGCGCGTCAGGATCTCCAGCACCGTGTGGCGGTTCAGCAGGCCGGTGAGGCTGTCCTGCTGGGCCAGCCGCTCCATGCGGCATTCAGCGATCTGGGCCTCGTTGGCGGAATGCACCGTCAGCACGAAGCCGTCCTCCAGCTTCATCATTCGGTCTTCGATCAGCGCATCCTCTTCGCCGTAACCGATGCGATCGCTGCGGCGCAGGTCGGCGCCATGGAGCCGCCGGCCGTTGACATCCACCCAGTTCCAGCCGCCGCCCGGATCCGCCAGCCGCAGGCGCCGGTTCTCGACCTGACCCGGCTGCTGCAGCCAGAGCGACAGCTCCACCGGTGTCGGTTCCCCGCGGCCGCTGGCGAACAGCTCACTGAACGAGCGCCCCAGCCACTCCCGCCGCTGCCAGCCGGTGAGCGTGGTCAGCGACGACGACACCCAGATGATGCTGCCCTGCAGGTCGGTGAGCACGATGGTTTCGGCGATGTTTTCCGTCACCAGCTGGTAGAGCGCCGCGGCGTCGGCCAGGTGGCGGTAGCGGTGGCTGCGGTTGGTCACATCCCGCCAGGTGGCGGTGAGCAGATTGCCCCTGGGATAGGCCCTCAGATCAAACACCCGCGTGTCGCCATACACCTCGTGGTTGTCATAGGCAAAGTCGTCGATCTCCAGCGCGGTGCCGCTGAGCACGCTGTTGGCGTAGTGCTGCAGCATCCCGGTGGTGATCATCCCCGGAAACAGCGTGCACAGCGACTGGCCGATGATGCGCTCGCGCTCCTGGCGGAGATAGCGACAGGCGGTGCGATTGGCCTCCATCAGGGTGAAGTCGATCACCCGGCCGGTGGGGGAGTACACAGCCTGCAGCACGAAATAGGCATCGAGCGAATCATCGATCGAACGCCGCAGCGCCTCCAGTTCATCGAATGAAGAGGTGCGCTGCAGCAGGGGAATCGATGGTCCCTCCAGATCGCTCTGCAACAGCCTTACCAGTGGCGGCGGGCTGGTGATCTCACAGCAATCGATCAACGGTTGCTGCAGCAGTTCACTGAAGCGCTCCACCGCCATCGCCCGGCCGTACAGATAGCCCTGAAATTCATCACAGCCCAGGCCCAGCAGCACCTCCCGCTGGGCGGTCGTCTCCACACCTTCCGCCAGACAGCGCATGCCCAGGCCATGGGCGAGGGTGATCGTGGCCTGCACGATCGCCTGATCCTCCGGAGAGTGGGGCACGTTCTGCACGAACGAGCGATCGATCTTCAGCTTGTGCACCGGCAGGTTGCGCAGCAGCTCCATCGAGGAGTAACCGGTGCCGAAGTCATCGATGGCGATCCGGAACCCTTCGCTGGCGAGGTGACGCAGTTGCTGGGCCGCATGCACGGGGTTCTGCAGCAGGGCCGTTTCGGTGATCTCGAGTTCCAGCACCTCGCTGCTCAGGCCATGTTCCGCCAGCGCTTCATGCAGTTCCAGGGCGAGATGGCGATCGGGTGATTCCAGCAGTCGGGTGGAGATGTTGATCGCCAGCCTGGGGGTGGTCTGCTCCAGCGTGCGCCAGTGCCGGATCGTGGCCAGGGTGTTGCAGAGCACCCAGTGGCTGATCGGAAAGATCAGGCCACTCTGCTCTGCCAGGGGGATGAAATAGGAGGGTGGGATCTGGGTGCCGTGGTGGTGAGTCCAGCGCAGCAGCACCTCCGCTCCCGAGAGCTCACCGCTGCGGTTGCTCTGGGGTTGCAGCACGATCCGCAGCTGATCACGGTCGATGGCTGAGTTGAGGGCGTTGTCGAGTTCCAGCCGTTCGCGGATCTGGCGGCTGATGGTGGTGGAGTAGGCCCGCAACTGGCCCCGCCCCTGGCGCTTGGCCTCCATCAGAGCCGTGTTGGCACTTTGCAGCAGCTGGCGGGCGTCTTCGCCGTGCTCGGGGTAGCAGCTGATGCCCACGCAGATGGTGGGGGTGAGGGGCAGATGGGACTGCAGCTTGCCGAAGCGGTGCAGATGCTGTTGCAGTTCCCGGGCGGTGTTGATCGCGTCACCGAAGGAGGTGACGCCCTGGGCGCGGATCACCACGAATTCATCGCTGCCGATCCGCGCCACCCACACGTGTTCGGCCAGTTCCAGGCGCAGTCGCTCGGCGATCGCCTGCAGCAGCTGATCGCCCACCTCCGTGCCGAAGGAGTCGTTGACCTCCTGAAAGCCGTCGAGATCGAGGCTGATCACCGCCAGGTTGGCGTTGTAGGGCCGGCCCATCAGCTGCCGGTTCAGCCATTCCAGCGTTGCGGTCTTGTTGGGCAGCCCGGTGAGGCCATCCTGGAGGCGGGCGCGTTCCACCTCCTGTCGCTGCTGTTCGCGGCGGCTGATGTCTTCGATGGTGCCGCGGACGCGCACCGGATGGCCCTTGGCGTCGTATTCGGGTTCGCAGCGCAGCTGCACCGTGCGCACCTCGCCCTGCTGCAACAGCAGACGGTGGCGCAGCTCGCAGCTTTCGCCCCGGTCCAGGGCTGTGTGGTAGTGCCGGCTCCAGACGGTGCGATCCTCCGGATGCACCAGAGCGGTGTAGAGGCGGAAGCTCGGTTGCAGCCGGTGGCTGTCGGTGGCGCAGATGCGATGCATCTCCTCGCTCCAGACCATCGTGCCGTTGCTCAGGTCGTGGCTCCAGAAGCCGACGCCGGCGATCGCCTCGCCACTGCTGAACAGTTGCAGCCGAGCATCCAGCTCGAGTTCCCGGTTGCGCTGCAGGGTGCGGTCCAGCACCACGCTCACCAGCAGGCGGCGGCCCCGCCAGCGCACCACCCGGTGATGGCTCTCCACATCCAGCACCGTCCCATCACGGCAGCGGTGCCGGCCGTTCAGATGGCCGACGCCATGGCCCACCAGCTGCTGGCGCTGTTGCGCCAGGCTGGCGTCATCCAGGTCGGCATCGGCCACGATCTGCTCCAGCCGCAGGCTCAGCAGCTGATCACGGCTGTAGCCCAGCCGGCGCGGCGCGCTGTGGTTGCAGTCGAGCAGGGTGCCGCTCTCGGCATCGCTGATCAGCAGATCAGCGCCGCAGAGGTCGGCGACCCGGCGTGCCCAGGCCAGACAGGGATCCCGTCGCAGATCCGGGGGAGGGATCGCGGCGGCCGGCTTGCCTTCGGCGGATCGTTCCATCACTGAACCTCCGGGGCCTGCCCCCTGCCGGCGCATCGTTCAATGTGCCGCCCCCCAGACGACTTGGCCACTGCGCGGTGTGCAACGCCGCATCCGCAGCGCTCCAGGCCTGACACAGTGGAGTCGATGGCATCCCCGAGCGAGCTCCGCAACGCACTGGTGGCGGTCTACGGCAGCCTCAAGCGCGGCCATGGCAATCACCACTGGCTGCATGGGGCGCGCTTCCTGGGGCGCTGCCGCCTGCCCGGGTTCGTGATGCACAACTTGGGGCCGTATCCGATGGCGGTGCCATCGAGCCAGCGCCATCAGCTGATTCACGCCGAGCTTTATCGCCTGCCTCCCGGTGGCCTGGCGCGGCTGGACACGCTTGAGGACTACCCCCGCGAGTACGACCGCCGCCTGCGGCGTCTGAGCGATGGCCGCCGCGCCTGGGTGTACGTGGGTCGGCCTGAGCAGGTGCTGGGCTGCGCCACGGTGCCATTTGGCGACTGGGGCGCGACGCCGGTGTTCAGTTATGGCTCCAACCTCGATCCCCAGCAGCTGCGCCATCGCTGCAGCTCCTGGGATGGTCTGGCCACGGTGGCGCAGTTGCGGGGTTGGCGCTGGCGGATCAACAAGCGCTCCCAGCGGCAGCCGCAGCTGGGCTTTGCGGGCATCGAGCGCTGCGGCCGCAGCCGCTGCTGGGGGGCTGTGCATCACCTCAGCCATGCGGATCGGGCTGCCCTGGATCTGCGGGAGGGTGTGCCGATCGGCCAGTACGACCATGCGGTGGTGACGATCCGCAGCCGCTGCGGTGACAGCTTTCCGGCGCTCACCTATGTGCCCCACGCCGATGTGCGCGTCCCGGGGGTGCGCTCCAGCAGCGACTATGCGGCCCGGATTCTGCAGGGGGCGGCCCACCACGGGCTGCCGTTGGCCTGGCAGCGATGGCTGCGCCGGCGACTCAGCGGCGACCCAGCAGGTCTTCCCAGCGGGGGGGATTGAGGTCGGAGCGCAGCGGCCCGGCCGTGGCGTTGGCATTGCGGGCGGCCGGGGGCAGCGTGCCGCTCTGGCGGCCAGCGGCCAGCGGGCGCTGCGGCTGCTGGATGGAACGGAATGTGGTGAGGGGTTGCATGGGTGTTCAGAAATCAAGGGATGGGTCGGAGAGGCTCCGTGGACCGAGCGCCGCCAGCCCTGAGGCAGCGGGCCTGAAGCGGAGTTCGGATCTGTCGTTGCTCGCGCGCGGCCATCGATCGCGGATCCGCGATCGATGGCCAAGGTGTTCTGCGGCCCGGCGGGCGTCACGCGTTGCAGCGTGGCCTCCGCGTCGCTGGATCAGTCCGGGCGGTGGGTCGGCCCTGCCGGGATGAGCTGCCACGGAGCGATTCCCTGCTGGGAAGCACTGGCAGCGAGCCACAAGGCGTCGACGCTGGCTGGGGACGATCGGACCTGAAGGGGGATCAGGAGATCAGCCACGGCGGACAGAACGCCATGGGTTGGCTGGCCTGGTCCTGAGGCCTGTTGAACGCTGCTGGGACGGGTGGGTGTGGAGATCGCGGATGTCGGCGTGAACGAATCAGGGAAGGTCGGATGACCTGACTCCTGGGCAGCCGTGATCTTTACGTTTCAGCAGTGAAACCTTCATACCACACTTTCCCGGATCACGCCAGCCGGTCTGGCCGCTGCGCCGGGGTCGGAGCTGGCGTGATCGGTTCAGTCCAGCTCCAGCTCCACAAACTCCACCAGCCCCTGCCGCACCAGCACCTCCGCCATCGCCGGAGCGGTGGCGATCTGGCGGATGCGCTCGCTGACGCGCTGCAGGGCCAGCTGTGGATCACTGCCCAGGGGCAGGGTGGCCAGTACATCGGGAAGGGCCGGCCGGCCGATGCTGATCACCGGTTGGCCGGCGATCACGCCTCCCTGCAGGAACTGGCTGAGGGTGAGGATTCCCAGGGGTGTGGCGGTATCGGTGGCCATCGCTAGGTTGCTGAGCCGGGTGGCGATCGAGGTGCAGCGCTTGGCCACCGCCACTCCGCCCACCGGGCCGCGCAGCACGGCCACCGGCGCCAGCCCCGAACCCTGCAGCGGCGGCACGCTCATCGGGTTGAGCATCACCGCGAAGCTGGGCCGGGCGATCGGACCCAGGGCGATCACGTAGCGATCGTCCGCCGTGCGGGTGCAGGCGAAGCCGTAGATGGCTTCCACCATCTGGGGGGTTGCGTTCGCCCCCGGCGCCTGAGCCTGGCCCTGGGCCCGCACGGCAGCCGTACCCGCCAGCAGGGTCAGGCCGCTCAGCAGTGCGGCGGACCAGCGCAGAGCGGACATGGGTGGCGTCTCAACTGCCCCAACCATGCCAGCCCCGGCCAGGGACTTCAACGCTGCCGGTAGCGGCGCGAGAAGCCGCCGGTGAGCCTGGCCCCCAGCGCATCCGGCAGCAGGCGCAACAGCAGGGCGATCAGGCGGTTGATGCCCCCCGGCACGACGACGCTCCGGCGTCCCTGCAGGGCCTGCAGCGCCCGTTCCGCCAGCTGCGGTGCGTCCATCCAGAGCAGCCCGGGCAGGCGTTGCCGCATCTGCTCCTCCACCCCCAGCACGGCGTGGAACTCGCTGCGCACGTAGCCCGGGCAGAGGGCCATCACCCGGATCCCCCTGGGGTGGCTCTCCAGCGCCAGCGACTGGGAGAAGCGGATCAGGAAGGCCTTGCTGGCGCTGTACAGGCAGCTGCCGGGCAAGCCCGGCGTCAGTCCGGCCAGGGAAGCCACCTGCAGGATGCGCCCCTCAGCGTTGGCCTCCATCGCCGGCAGCACCCCGTGGCAGAGCTGCACACAGGCCTGGATCTGCAGCTGCAGCAGCGCCTCCAGCTGGGCTGGTTGCTGCTGGGCCAAGCGGCCGCCCAGCCCGAAGCCGGCGTTGTTGACCAGGGTGTGCACGCCGAGCTGACGGCTGGCGAGTTCCGCCAGCAGCTGGCGGGCACCATCCGGGTGGGCCAGGTCGAGGGCGATGCAGTGCACCGTGAGGCCATGGGCCGCCTCGAGTTCAGCGGCCAGCTGCTCCAGCCGCTCCAGCCGCCGGGCCGTGAGCACCAGGGGTCTGCCGCGCTGGCCTGGCTCGGCCGCCAGGGCCCGGGCGAGTGCCAGGCCGATGCCGCTGGAGGCTCCGGTGATCAGGGTGCAGCGCCTGTGCGCTGGCGTTGGCGGCAGGGGCTGCTGTTGCAGGGGAGCCTCCAGCCGATTGGCCAGGGCCAGGCAGGCATCCATCTCCTGCCAGAGCAGTTCCCGCCGCTGCGGGCCGGCTTCGTAGGAGCGTTGGTGCAGGTCGCGGCCCATGTAGCGAAGGGCATCGGCGAGCCGCTGCAGATCCTCGGAAGTCAGCTGGGGGGCATGGGCCATGGCCGTGGCGGGGGGCGCGGCAGGAGAGCGCATCGTCGCGCTGCCGCCGGCGACCCATCACATGCCGCTATCGGTATGGCGCCTTAAACGGAGTCGGTATGGGTTAGGCTGTGATCCTTGCCTCCTCCGAGGTGGCTCGTTTCCTGTCCTGTCGCCGCCCCTCCGGGGTGTTTTGCCGATGACCGCTCTCCGCCGCGTTCCCAGCGTTGTGTTCAAGACCCGCGTGCGCGATGCATCCGTGCCCGGTCCCAATCCCTTCCGCTGGCAGGACCTCAGCTCCGAAGAGCTGTTCAACGGCCGCAAGGTGGTGCTGTTTGCCCTGCCGGGCGCGTTCACGCCCACCTGCTCCTCCAACCACCTGCCCCGCTACGAGGAGCTCTTTGAGGAGTTCCGCAGTCACGGTGTCGATCAGATTGTCTGCCTCTCGGTGAATGATGCCTTTGTGATGTTTCAGTGGGGCAAGGCGATCGGCGCCAAGAATGTGTTCCTGTTGCCCGATGGCAATGGTGAGTTCACCCGCAAGATGGGGATGCTTGTGGACAAATCAAATCTCGGCTTCGGCATGCGCTCCTGGCGCTATTCCATGCTCGTCAGCGATGGCGTGATCGAGAAGATGTTCGTGGAGCCCGACTTCGGCGATAACTGCCCGGTCGATCCCTTCGAGGTCTCCGATGCCGACACGATGCTCGCGTATCTCAAGGGCTCCGAGCCCTCGGGTGTCACGGCCGCCCCCCGCGCCTTCGAGGGCTGATCGCCCACGCCGGTCGGCTCGGGATCGGCCGGCCGGCCGGCGGCGGCGCAGCAGGCTCCAAGCTGGTTGCCGGCACGCCCTGACCTGGCGCCGCGCGCCGCACCCTTCGTTCCGTTCTCCGTCCCCTTTCTGCTCCAGCCATGGCTGACTGCTTCGATCTGATCGTGCTCGGTGCCGGCTCCGGCGGCCTGGCGGCCGCCAAGCGCGCTGCCGCCCATGGCGCCCGTGTGGCGATCGTGGAGGGCGATCGGGTCGGCGGCACCTGCGTGATCCGTGGCTGTGTACCCAAGAAGCTGCTGGTCTACGGCTCGGCCTATCGCCATCTGCTGGCGGCGGCCCCCAGTCACGGTTGGGATGTCGGCGCGGTGGAGCTCGATGCTTCGCGGCTGTTGGCCAATGTGCGCGCTGAGGTCGATCGCCTCAACCAGTTGCATCTCGGCTTTCTGGAGAAGGCGGGGGTGGAGCTGGTGTCCGGCTGGGGCTCCTTTGTGGGGCCGCAGACCGTGGCTGTGCGCAGCCGCGATGGCGCGGAGCGCCAGCTGCGGGGCGAGCGCATCCTGATCGCCGTGGGCGGCCGGCCCCACCGCCCCGCCATTCCCGGCGCTGAACTCGGTTGGGTCAGCGATGACATGTTCCTGCTGGAGCGCCTGCCGGAGTCGGTGGTGGTGGTGGGTGCCGGCTTCATCGCCTGTGAATTCGCCTGCATCCTCAACGGCCTGGGCGTGCGCGTCACCCAGCTGGTGCGGGGCGACCATCTGCTGCGCGGCTTTGATCGCGAAGCCAGTGATGCCGTCTGCGAGGCCATGTGCCAGGACGGCATCGACATCCGTTTTGCGCACTCCCCTGCCGCCATCAGCGGCACGCCCGGCCAGCTGCTGCTCACCACCCAGAGCGGCGAGGAGCTCGCCTGTGGCGGCGTGCTGCTGGCCACCGGCCGTCGCCCCTTCCTGGATGGCCTCAACCTGGAGGCCGCCGGGGTGGCGGTGGAGGGCCATCGCATTCCGGTCGATGCCGAGCAGCGCACCAATGTGCCGGGCGTCTATGCGGTGGGGGATGTCACCGATCGGGTCAACCTCACGCCGGTGGCGGTGGATGAAGGCCGCGCCTTCGCCGACACCGTCTACGGCGGTAAGCCGCGCCAGGTGGATCACGAGCTGGTAGCCAGTGCCGTGTTCAGTCAGCCGGAGCTGGCCGGGGTGGGGCTCACCGAGGAGCAGGCGGTGCAGCGCTTGGGTGCAGAGGCGATCCGGGTGCACCGGGCTCGCTTCCGGCCGATGAGTCAGGCCCTGCCGGCGGCGGGGCCGCGGGTGTTGCTGAAGCTGATCGTGGAGTGCAGCAGCGGCAAGGTGCTCGGCTGCCACATGGTGGGCGACCATGCGGCGGAGATCATCCAGATGGCGGCGATCGCCATCGGCATGGGAGCCACCAAGGCTGATTTCGACCGCACGATGGCCCTGCATCCCTCGGTGGCGGAGGAGTTCGTGACCATGCCCAACTGAGGCCTGGCTGAAGGCCGCCTGAGGCTGGGCTGCCGGTTGTGGGGGCTTGTGGTCGGCGCCTTTTTTTATGGCTATAAGCGAAGCAACCGGACCGCTCAGGTCGTTGCGTCGGATGTCGCATCAAGCCTTTCAGCGGGGATCGCAACGGGTGCGGCCTGCAGCGGCGATCCACCGATGGCGTCGCTGCTCTGAGCGTTGCTGGCTGCCCTCCCCTCGCCGGCTCATCCACGGGTGTGGCGGGTTCACCGCCTGAGCGGATGCAGGAGCTGCAACCTTGATGGTGGCCCTGGTGGATGCTCAGGCGGATCTGCCGCCCCCCGCTGGAGGCTCGTCGCTCCACTGTCACTGCGATGGTGCCGGGGTTCTGCTGGCCGTCAGCCCGGCCCTGCTCAACCTCTCGGGCTGGTCGCTGCCGCAGCTCCAGGGCACACCCCTGGCACTGCTCTGTCATCCCGACGATCAATCCAGCCTGGAGAGCCTGCTGCGGGCTGCTGCCAGCTCCCGTGGCCTTGCCGACAGCGACAGCGACAGCCAGCGCCTGCGCTGGCGGAGCCGGGAGGGCCAGTGGCTACCCCTGCTGGCTTCAGCCGGCTCCCAGGGCCAGCTGCGCTTCACCGTGCTGGAGTGCTCCCAACCGTCGGCCCGGGGCGAGCAGGAGCCGCTGGCGCCGCCGTTGGCATCCCCGGAGCTGGCCTGGTTGATCTTCGATCACGCGGCCATCGGCATGACGCTGGTCTCCCCGGCTGACGGTCGCTTCCTGCGGGTCAATGCCGCCCTGTGCCGGCTGCTGGGCCGCAGTCGCGCTGAGCTGCTGACCTGCACCTGGCAGCTGCTCACCCACCCGGAGGATCTGCTGCTGGATCTCTCGCTGGTGCAGGAGGTGCTGGACGATCGCCGCGATTCCTATCTGCTCAACAAGCGCTTCCTGCGGCCGGACGGTTCTGTGATTCACGCCCAGCTGTTGGTGGCCTGCCTGCGCCAGGCGGATCGGCGGGTGCGGCTGTTGGTCAGTCAGATCGTGGATCTCACCGCCCTGCATCAGACCCAGCAGGAACTGCAGCGGCAGCACTCGCTGCACCATGCGGCCCTGCAGCGGTCCGAGCAGCGCCTGCAGCTGCTGGCCCGCTCCAGTGCCGAGACCTTCTTCGTGCTGCGCGAAGGCCGCATCACCTGGGTGTCCGGCGCGATTGCAGCCCTCGGCTGGAGCGAGCAGCAGTGGTGCAACCAGAGCCCAGATGCCTTCCTCGATCCCGGCGGCGCCCTGGCTGGTCTGGGGTTGGAGCGCGGCCTGGCCCCAGGCGAAACCCTGGAATGGCGCGATCGCATCCGCGATGCCGAGCGTCAGTGGCACTGGGCTCAGTTCACCGCACGCCCCTACAGCGATCCCGACCGCCCCGGGGTGGGTGTGCTGGTGTCGTTCACCCTGATCGACGCTCAGCTGGAGCGGGAGCAACAGCTGCTGCATGAGATCCGCACCGATCACCTCACCCAGCTGCTCAGCCGCCGGGCGATCCTCGACTGGCTGCAGCAGCAGATGCGCCGCTGCCGTGGCAGCGGCTGTCAGCTCGCCTTGATCTTCATCGATCTCGACCATTTCAAGGATGTCAATGACACCTACGGCCACAGCGCCGGTGATCTGGTGCTGAGCGCCGTGGCCCAACGGATCAAGAGCTCCCTGCGCCGGGGCGATCTGGCTGGCCGCCTCTCCGGTGATGAGCTGTTGGTGGTGCTGCAGGGAGTCGCCAATCTCGCGAGCACCGTCGCCATCGCCGAGGAGCTCCGCCGCAGCGTTGTGGCTCATCCCGTGGCCACCGAGACGGCCTCGATTCCCCTCAGCCTCAGCCTGGGCGTCACCCTGGTGCGACCTGAAGAGAGCTGCGAGGATCTGATCGCCCGGGCCGATCGCGCCATGTATGCCGCCAAGCGGGCTGGGCGCAACCGCGTGGAGGCCTTCTGAGCCGATGGGACAGGGCATTCTCGAGGTGGATCTGCTCGCCTTCGAGCGGGGTGGCCGGGCCCAGCAGGCGGCGGCGGTGGATGGGCTGATGCGCAGCCTCAGCACCGGCTTCGTGCTGGCCCGCGCTGACCTGCCCGCCGATCTGCTCGATCAGGCCTATCAGCTGCTGGGGGCATTCTTCGCGCTGCCACTGGAGCAGAAGCGCCGCTTCCATTGCCCCGAGGCCTGCGGCCAGACCGGCTACACCGACACCCTGGTGGAGACGGCCGAGGGGGCGGCCCTGGCCGACTGGAAGGAGATGCTCAACTGGGCCTTGCCGCTCCCGGGCCATCACCCGCTGCGGCGTCGCTTTCCCCTGCTCTATCCCGAACAGCGGCTGCCGGAGGAGGCGGTGCCGGGCATCGGCGCCGTACTCGACGCCTTTCATCGCTCCATTGCCGATCTGCAGCGCCGGGTGCTGCGGCTGGTGGCCGCCGGCCTCGGCGCGCACGTCGATTTCTTTGAGAGTGTGGTGGCCGATGCCCCCACCCTCACGCGGGCGATTCACTATCCGCCCATGGCTGACGCACCCCCCGGCGGGCACGTCTGGGCGGCCCCCCACGGCGACATCAACCTGATCACCGCCCTGCCGCGGGCCACCGCCCCCGGCCTGCAGGTGCAGGTGGACGGAGCCTGGGTGGATGCGGTGGCCCCCGAGGGCACCGTGATCCTCAATAGCGGTCTGATGCTGGAGCGGCTGAGCAACGGCCTCATCCCCACCGGCTGGCACCGCGTCGTCGCCCCGGAGCACTGGCAGGGGGATCGGCTCAGCGTGGTGCAGTTCTGCCATCCCACCCCGGCCACCCTGCTGGCCCCCCTGCACAGCTGCGTCGATGCCGATCATCCCCAGCGCCATGCCGGGATGCTGGCCGCCGATGCCCTGGAGCAGGTGCTCTATCGCATCAACCTGCTGGGGCAGGGTTGAGCTTCTAGGGTCTGGATCCGTCACGGCCCGCGCGTGCTCGCCTCCCTCCCCCAGGCGCTGGATCGTCAGCTGGCGCGCCTGGGCACCAAGCTGCTGATCCCGCCGCTGCTGCTCCTGCCCGCCTGGCTGCAGGAGCTGGTGGATCAGCTGGTCTTCCGGGGGCAGTGGAACCTGCCGATGCTGCCCGGGGGGCCCTGGTGGGGTGTGCTCACGGCCCCCTTCAGCCACGCCGGTTTCGGCCATCTGCTGGGCAACAGCCTGATGTTTCTGCCGCTCTCCTGGTTGGTGCTGCTGCGGGGCCGCCGCGATTACCTGGCGGTGTGGATCGCGGTGCTGCTCTGCGCCGTGCCGCTCTGGCTGTTCTGGCCCGTCGGCAGCCATGGCCTCTCGGGGGTGATCTACGGCCTGCTCGGCTATCTGCTGCTGATCGGCTGGCTGGAGAAGCGGCCGTTCACGCTGCTGCTCTCCACCGGTTGTCTGGTGGTCTACGGCGGCGCCCTCACCGGTCTGGTGCCCCTGTTCACACCGGCGGGGGTGAGCTGGATCGGCCATTTCAGCGGCTTCTGCGGCGGGCTGCTGGCGGCCTGGGCCGTTCACCGCGAGCAGGGGGCCTAGCGTCAGCGCCGAGCTGCCCCCACGCGTTCTGTCAGCCCCGTTCGACGCTGCTGCACCCACCCTGATCCTGGGTGGGTTTCTGATCACCCCTGAGGCCTATCAGCCGATGGCGGCGGCGATCGAACGCCACAGCGGTCAGCCGGTGCGCGTGGTCGCCGCCAGCCGGGCCGACTGGCTGCTCACCAACTGGAGCCTGGGCTGGCGCCGCCTGCTCGATCGCAGTGCCGACCTGGTTCAGGAACTGGCGGCCCTGGCTCCGGCCGGCCGGATCAACCTGGTGGGCCACAGCTCCGGCGGGGTGATGCTGCGCCTGCTGCTGGGGGATGAGCCCTTCGCCGGGCGGGTCTATGGCCTGCGGCAGCAGGTGCAGACCCTGCTCACCCTGGGCAGCCCCCATCGGGCCCTGCGCGGCACCGCCCTGCGCCAGCTGGTGGATCAGCGCTACCCCGGCGCCTTTCACGCTCCAGATGTGCGCTACGTGGCGGTGGCCGGCGCCATCGATCCGGAGCACTTGCGGCCGCGGGCCCGCGGACTCTGCCAGCGCTCCTACCAGGCCATCAATGGCGATCCCGCCAGCCGTGGCGATGGCCTGGTGCCGCTCAGCTCCGCCCTGCTGGCTGGCGCTGAATCGCTGGTGCTCGAAGGTGTGGGGCATGGCGGCTGGTTCGCCGAATCCTGGTATGGCAGCGAGGCGGTGCTGCCGCGCTGGATCGACCAGCTGCCCGCCGCCGCATCAGCAGCGGCCCCGCAGGCCGATCGGGCTGCGGAGGGCGCCTAGCCTGACCGACCCCAGCCGCCCAGCGCGCGTCCATGCCGTTCGCCTTCGCCTGGCCCCCTGAGGCCTACCTCTGGTTCAAGACGCTGCACATCGTCGGCGTGGTGGTGTGGTTCGCCGGGCTCTTCTACCTGGTGCGGCTGTTCATCTATCACCGCGAGGCGGAGGAGCTGGAGCCGGCCCTGCGCCAGCCGTTCCAGGCCCAGTACGCGCTGATGGAGCGGCGGCTGGCGAACATCATCACCACCCCCGGCATGGTGGTGGCGGTGGTCTGTGCCGCCGGTCTGCTGAGCGTCAATCCCGCCTGGCTGCAGCAGGGCTGGATGCACGCCAAGCTCGGCTTCGTGGCGGCGCTGCTGGCCTACCACGCCTTCTGTTACCGGCTGATGGGGCAGCTGCAGAGCGGCAGCTGCCGCTGGAGCCCCAAGCAGCTGCGGGCCCTCAACGAGCTGCCGACGCTGCTGCTGGTGATCGTGGTGATGCTGGTGGTGTTCAAGAACCAGTTCCCCACCGGTGCCGCCACCTGGTTCATCGTCGCCCTGGTGGTGTTCATGGCCGCCTCGATCCAGTTCTACGCCCGCTGGCGGCGCCTGCGGGCTGAGCGGCTCGCCGCAGAAGCTGCCGGTGGCTGACGCAGCCTTCACCAACGCCCATCCCTTGGCGGCGGTGCTGGCGTCGGTCACCGCCGCCTGCTGCCCCCAGCGGCTCAATTTCCACTGCCACACCATCTGCAGTGACGGCAGCCTCACGCCCGAGGCCCTGGCGGATCAGGCGGTGGCCATCGGCCTTGAGCACCTGGCGGTGACCGATCACCACGCCATCGCCGGCCACGCGGCCGTGGCCCAGCGCCTGGCCCGTCATCGCGACGCGGGCCGCGCCGTGCCGACCCTCTGGCGCGGGGTGGAGATCAGCTGTCTGCTGGAGGGTTGCCTGGTGCATGTGCTGGCCCTTGGCTTCGCCGCGGAGCATCCGAGCCTGGAGCCCTACCTGCAGGGCACGAGCGTGGTGGGGTCAGCCCTGCGGGCCGAAGCCGTGGTGGCGGCGATCCGCGCCGCGGAGGGCCTGGCTGTGCTGGCCCATCCCGCCCGCTATCGCCTGCCCTATGGGCGGCTGCTGGCGGCGGCGGCGGCGCTGGGTTTCGATGGCGCCGAGGCCTGGTATGACTACGACCTGCAGCCGCGCTGGACGCCGACACCGCTGGTGTGCGAGGCGATCGCCCGGGATCTGCGCCAACGCGGACTTTTGCTGAGTTGTGGTACAGACACCCATGGTCTCGACCTCTGCGGCCGCTAGGGTTTGCTGACGCTTTCCCAGCTGCAAGTCGATGGGTCTGTTTGATCGCCTGTTCTCTTCCGGCTCCGGCGCGAGCAACGCCCCCGCTGGGCCCAAGCCGAAGAAGCCCACCGAAACGGTGTTCCTCGCTGCCGACGAGGCCAGCAGCCTCGGCGACGTGAACTTCATGCGCCGCTCCAACACCATTCGGCGCACCTTCCCGGGCACTGCCGATAATCCCGGCAACAAGGAGATGGTGGCTGAGGTGGCGTCGATGGAGGCCCGCATGGAGAAGGTCTCCCAGGGGCTGCCCGGCAGCGAGACCGAGGAGGGGTCGATGAGCCTCACCGGCGGTGTGCCCAAGCCGGTGAAGAAGACCTTCGCCAAGCAGATCTCCCAGGCCGAGCTGGATCAGCGCAAGAAGGGCTCCTCCCTGGGTGTGAATGTGCCCGGCGGCCCCGCGGCCATCAAGAAGGAGCAGGAGCAGGCCGCCAGCACCAAGGCCAGCCAGCCCCAGCCCAGCCCGCTGAACACCGCCAAGCCCGGCGCCATCGATCCCTTCCGCCAGATGGTCAAGGACCTCAACGGCTGATCGGCAGCTGCTGCCGACCGCCTCAGCGGAGGCTCGGCCCCGCTCGGGCTCAGCACAGCACCGTGTTGAGCCCAGCTCCCTGTAGCCCTCCAGGGCCGGCTGCAGATCAGCCGGCCCTGGAGGGTTTTCGCTCTAACGGCATCGCTCTCGCCTGGTCCAGCGACCCTGGTGGCCGGACGGCTTGTGGCTGCGCTCGCTGGTGTTCCAGGGGTGGCGCGCGCAGCGGGCCACCGCTTCAGCCCGGGGCGCCATGGTTCTCCGTGAGGGCCTCACTCTCCAGCAGCAGCTGCCGCAGGCGCTGCAGCTGCTCAGCGCCGGCGCCGCTCCAGAGCCCGCGGTAATGGGCCTCGAGCAGCCGCTCGGCCATGTCGCGCAGGGCCCAGGGGTTGGAGCGCTCCAGGAAGCGCCGCACCGCCTCATCCTCCAGCCACGTCTCCTGCAGGGCGCCATAGCTCCAGTCCGGCACCCGGCCGGTGCTGGCGTCGTAGGCGAACAGGTAGTCGAGGCTGGCGGCCATCTCGAAGCCGCCCTTGTAGCCGTGGCGCTGCATGGCGCTGATCCAGCGGGGATTGAGCAACCGGCTGCGCAGCACCTTGTCGAATTCCCGCTCCAGCCGGTGCAGGCGCGGCCGGGCCGGGCGGGAATGGTCGCCGAACCAGGCGGCCGGCGCCTTGCCCTGCAGCCGCTCCGCGGCGGCGCTCAGGCCCCCCTGGAACTGGTAGTAATCGTCGGAATCGAGCAGGTCATGCTCGCGGTTGTCCTGGTTGTGCAGCACCACCTGCACCGCCGCCAGGCGCTGCTCCAGGCCGCCGCGGTCGGCCCGCGCTTCAATCCCCGCACCAGCTCCGGCACCAGCTCCGCCGCCGGCGGCAGCCGCGTCCAGCTGGTCGTAGCGCCAGCTGCTCCACTGCAGGAAGGCCTCGCCGAGATCAGCGCGGCTCTCCCAGTGGCCGCTGTCGATCAGCCCCTGCAGGCCGGCGCCGTAGGCCCCCGGCGCTGAGCCGTAGACCCGGCCGCTGTGGCCGTCCCGCCGGGCGCTGGCGGCCAGGGGGTTGTCGTGTTCGCTCTCCTCCAGGCCTGCCACCAGCGCCGTCGCCCGGTTGATCCAGCCCACCAGCTGCGGGAAGGCATCGCGGAACAGGCCCGAGATCCGCAGCGTCACATCCACCCGCGGCCGCCCCAGCAGCGACAGCGGCACCACCTCCAGATCGACCATGCGGCGGGTGGGCCCATCCCACACCGGCCGCACCCCCAGCAGTGCCAGGGCCTGGGCGATGTCCTCGCCGCCGTTGCGCATCGTGCTGGTGCCCCACACCGAGAGGGCCAGGCGCTGCAGGTGCTCCCCCTCCTCCTGCAGGTGCAGCTCCAGCAGCAGCTCCGCACTGCGGCGCCCCAGATCCCAGGCGGCCTCCGTCGGCAGACCGCGCAGGTCGACGGAATAGAAGTTGCGGCCCGTCGGCAGCAGGTCGGGCCGGCCGCGGGTGGGGGCGCCGGAGGGGCCGGCGGCGATCCGTCCGCCGGCCAGGCCATGCAGAAAGGCCTGCCGTTCCGCCTCGCCGCAGGCCTCCAGGCGCGGCACGAGCACCTGCTGCAGGTGCTGCAGCACCGCCGCTGTGCAGGGGCCCACGGCGGCTGCCATGGCCTGCAGGTCTGCGGCTTCCAGGTCTGCGGGCTGCTGCGCGCCGGCCAGGGCGGCCCTGCAGAGCTCCAGGGCTTCTGCCTCCAGCAGTGCCACTGCATCGCCCACACGCCGGGCCGGCG
>CBFHOT010000012.1:0-233 GCA_965657465.1 Cyanobacteriota bacterium
TCGGCCATCGGCTGCAGCACCCCCAGGGCGCCGGCGTATTCCGGGCCGATGCGCTGCTGCACGGCAGCGGAGATCTTGCGCTCCAGCCAGACGTTGACCAGCACGCCGACCACCGCCGCCACCAGCACAAGCACCATCGGCAGCGGCAGCCACAGCAGATGGGCAGCTCCGGGGCTCAGCCCGAAACCCTGAAGGGCAGCCTCGAAGCTGGCCTGGAGGTCGAGGCCAGCGGC
>CBFHOT010000012.1:243-34529 GCA_965657465.1 Cyanobacteriota bacterium
GCCCGTGGTGCTCAGCATGACGGCAGCACAGATGGGGGCAACTTAGCGGTCTTCCAGCGCCACCCAGCTGCGGGCGGCCGAGCCGGTGTAGATCTGGGAGGGCCGGAAGATGCGGTTCGCCCCCAGCTGCTCCTTCCAGTGGGCCAGCCAGCCGGCGGTGCGGGCGATGGCGAAGATCGGCGTGAACAGGTCGCGCGGGATGCCGAGCTTGCGGTACACCAGGCCCGAATAGAAGTCGACGTTGGGGTAGATGCCCTTGGGGCCCAGCCGCGTGGCGGCCACCTCCTCCAGGCGGCGGGCCAGGTCGTACATCGGATCGTGGCCGAAGCGATCGAACAGCTGCTCCGCCAGGCCCTGCAGGATCACGGCGCGGGGGTCCTTGACCTTGTATTCGCGGTGGCCGAAACCCATGATCTTCTGCTTCTCGGCGATCGCCCGGTCCAGCCAGGGCTCCACCTGATCGGCCGTGCCGATCGCCTCCAGCATCGCCAGCACGTCCTCGTTGGCCCCGCCGTGCAGCGGGCCGGCCAGGGTGCCCACCGCCGAGGCCACCACGGCGTAGGGGTCGGTGAGGGTGCTGGCGGTGACGCGGGCGCTGAAGGTGCTGGCGTTGAGGCTGTGCTCAGCGTGCAGGATCAGACAGGCATCGAAGATGCGGGCCGCCAGGGGATCGGGCTCCCGCTCGGTGAGCATGTAGAGGAAGTTGGCGGCGTAGGGCAGGTCGTCGCGGGGCTGGATCGGGTCCTGTCCTTTGCGGATCAGCTGGAAGGCCGCCACCATCGTGGGGATCTTGGCCAGCAGCCGCACCACCGCCCCGTAGATGTATTCCGGGTTATCGAGGGCGCGGCGGGAATAGAAGAGACCGAGGGAGGCGGCGCTGGCCTGCAGCGCATCCATCGGGTGCCCCTGGGAGGGGAAGCTCTTCATCATGTCGCGGATGCGGAAGCTCACCCGCCGGTGCATCTGCACCTCGAGCTCGAACTCCCGCAGCTGGGCGGCGGTGGGCAGCTCGCCCCAGATCAGCAGGTAGGCCGTCTCCAGAAAGGTGCTCTGGGCGGCCAGGGTGGCGGCGTCGTAGCCGCGGTAGGAGAGCTGACCGAGGCGGCCGTCGATGTCGCAGATGGCCGACTGGGTGGCCGGCACACCCTCCAGGCCGGGCCGGAAGGGCGGCGTCTCGGGACCGCCGAGGGTCGGAACCTCCAGGGAACCACTCACCGCCATGCCGCGCCGCGCAGATTGCTGAGCCGACCCTACGGCTGGGGAGAACCGCCACGCCGTAGCGCTGGCTGCCGCAGAAGCAGGCCGATCTCAGTCCAGCAACTGGCGCGGACCGAGCAACAGCCGCAGGCAAGCGGCGGGGGCACGACCCGCCGCCAGGGCCGCCGGATCGATCTGCAGCAGGGCGATGCCCGCCTTCTTCAGCAGCACCGTCCCGGCCGGGGCGCCGATCAGGGCGGCGGCCAGGCTGCCGAGATCCGGCTCATGGCCCACCAGCACCAGCCGCTGCACCCCCTCGGGCCAGTGCAGCAGCGGCCGGGGATCGGCGTCGGGCTCCAGAGCGCTCGCCAGCTCCAGGGCTGGCGCCAGGCCGGCCGCCACCGCCAGCTCTGCCGTCTGGCGGGCGCGCAGCAGCGGGCTGCTGAACAGCCGCTCGCCGCCGAGCTCCAGCTGGCGCAAGCGCTGCAGCACCGCCGTGGTGCGCTCGCGGCCGGCCGGGGTGAGCGGCCGCAGGGCGTCGACCTGATCGGGATGGCGCTCGGTGGCGATGCCGTGACGCAGCAGCAGCAGCTCCGGGCTGGCCATGCCCCTCAGCTGCCGAGATCGAGGCGGGCCTGCAGCCGCAGCCCCGCCGCCTCGGGCTGCGCCGCCAGGGCCAGACCCTGCACCGGCGCCGCCAGGGGCTCACCGGCCAGGGCGGACAGCAGCTGCCAGGCGGAGGAGCGCTGCAGCAGCAGCTGGGCCGGCTGACGCTCGAGGGCCCAGCGCAGGCTGACCGGCGGCTGGCCTCCTGGCAGCGGATCGGCCGGAGGCAGAGCAGTGGCCTGCAGCCGGGCCAGCAGCGCCCGGGGTCGCTCATGGCCGCGGCGCTGCTCCAGAAGCGCCGGCAGCGCATCCGACCACCAGGCATAGCCGTCCTGGAGGCTGCGGGCCGCCGCCAGATTCACCTGCAGCTGCTCGCCGCGGCGGCCGGCCGAGCGGCCGCGGCCGCTGGCCTCGAAGCTGGTCCACACCTGCACCGGCTCGCCCTCGAGATCGAGGGGTGCCGCCACCAGAGCGGCGGCGGCAAAGGCGGGTTCGAGCTGCTCCAGGGGGGGCTGATCCGCCGCCGTGGCCATCAGCCAGCCGTCGTCGCTGCGGCTCCAGAGCAGCGGACCAGCGGTGCTGGAGCGCAGCAACGCCGGCACCACCGCCAGCTGCTCATCCTGGGCGGCCAGCCAGGGCTGCAGCAGATCCGGCCAGGTGGCAGGCCAGTGGGCGGGATCCTGCAGCAGGGCCAGGCCGCTGGCACTGCCGCGCAGGGCCTCGAGCAACGGCTCGGAGGCAACGAGCGGCAGGGTCTGCACCGGGGCCTGGGCCGCAGGCAGCGGAGCGTCGGCCACGCCAGCTGGGGCATCAGCGCCGGCAGCAGCAATGTCAACCGCGACAGCAGCAGGGAGGGGCGGCTCCAGCAGGGCGTCGAACACCAGGCTGCGACCCTCCGGCCGCAGGGCCGCCACCAGGGCGCTGCTGTTCAGGCCGGCCAGATCCGACCAGACACCGCCCAGATCGCGGGGCCGGGCCGACAGCAGCAGCGTGCCCTGCTCGAAGCGCTGCAGGGCCTGGCGGAAGCGGGGATCGGCGGCCTGATTGAGCTCATCGATCTGGGAGACATCGAGCGCCTGCTCCAGCACGCCGCGGCCGGAGGCCAGCAGCACCAGGTCGTCGTCGATCAGGGCGGTGGCCAGCGGCGCCGGCTCCTGACCCACCAGGGCGCCGCGACCGCTGATCAGGCCCATGCCGCGGTAGCTGCTGATCTGCAGGCCGCTGCCGGCGAGGCTGCGGGTCTGCCAGAAGCGCTGCAGAAAGCGGCGGGCGCCATCGCCATCACGGCTGGAGAGGGCCAGCACCCAGCCGCTCTGACCGGGCTGAGCGCCCTGCAGCAGCCAGAGGCCGGTTTCCGGGCCGAGCCAGCCAGCCAGGTCGTTGCTGTAGTCGAGGCCGGCCGCGGCGAAGGCCCCATCGCGCAGGCGGGCCAAGGCCTCGCTGGCCTGACGGCGCTGGCGCACCGGCGCCACGGCGCGGGCGTAGTCAAGGGGTTGCTGACCGTCGACCAGCAGATGCAGGCTGAGGGCCGCATCGCGGGGCACAAAGCGAGCCGCCCGGGGCACCACCAGGGCGCGATGCTGCAGCTGCAGGGGCGAGCGCTGCCAGAGAAGCCACCAGGCACCGGCCCCCAGGCCCAGCAGCAACAGGCTCAGCGCCAGCACCACCGCCAGGAATCGGCGGGCTTTCATCGGCCCCACGCAGGATGGGTCCATCCTGCACCGAACCCCTCCCCGTGAACACGCCGCAGAGCCTCAGCGCACCGGAGCTGCAGCAGCGGCTGCAGCAGGGGGAACCGATCCAGCTGGTGGACGTGCGCGAAGACCAGGAGCTGGCGCTGGCGCGGCTGCCCTACCCGGTGCTGCACCTGCCCCTGAGCCGCTCGCAGGAGTGGCTGCAGGATCTGGAGCAGCGGCTGCGACGCGACCAGCCGGTGGCGGTGCTCTGCCATGCCGGCGTGCGCAGCTGGCACATGGCCTGCTGGCTGGTGGAGCAGGGGGGCTACAGCGATGTGTGGAACGTGAGCGGCGGCATCGAGGCCTGGAGCCTGCAGGTGGATCCGAGCGTGCCCCGCTACTGACCGCTACTGGCCACGACGAATCAGCGCCAACCACCGGGCACCAGCCACCCGCATGAACTGGGCGGAGCGCGAACGTCCATCCGGGCGATCTGCCTACGATTCCGGCCTGCACCGCCCCGACCGGAACCGGCCGACCGCCCTGCCCAGCTCGCCACCGCCCCGCTCATCGGCGCCCGGTTCGCCGCAACCCGGCGCCTCCCCGGCCGTCCGCCTCTCGCCGCGGCAACAGGAGGTGCTGCAGCTGGCGGTGCGGCACTACGTGGACACGATGGAGCCGGTGGGCAGCAAGACGCTGGTGCGGCGCTTCGCCCTGCCGGCCAGCCCGGCCACGGTGCGCTCGGCGATGGGGGCGCTGGAGCAGCGGGGTCTGCTCACCCAACCCCACACCTCGGCCGGGCGGGTGCCGAGCCAGCAGGGCTACCGGGTGTACGTGGACGGCCTGCTGCCAGCCCCCGGTGCCGCGGCCCAGCAGCTGGAGCGGGAACTGACCGGCCTCAGCCTGCAGTGGGCGAGCCTCGATGATCTGCTGCTGCATCTCGGCCGGCGCCTGGCCGACCTCACCGGCCTGCTCAGCCTGATCAGCCGCCCCCAGCGCCCGCGGCCCGATCCAACCCTGCAGGCGCTGCGGCTGGTGAACAGCGGCGAACGCCTGCTGGTGTTCATGGTGGAGGACACGGTGACGGCCCACAGCCTCAACCTGCGCCTGCCGCAGCACACCCGCGGCGAGATCGAAGCCCTGGAGCAGTGGGTGGGCGGGCAGCTGCGCCAGGGCGCGATCGACTGGGGCAGCCTGCCGCCGCAGCTGAGCGACAGCGGCGCCGTGCTGCGCCAGGGGTTGGCCAGCCACCGGCGGGGGCGACGCCCCGAGGGAGACGGAGCGGTGGCCACGGGCCTGGCGGGCCTGCTGGGGCAACCGGAATTCAGCGCCACCGCCAGCCTGCGGCCGCTGGTGGAACTGGTGGAGGGCGATCCACAGCAGCTGCTGCAGCGCGGCGGCGTCTGGATCGGCGCTGAGCACCCGCTCGAGGCCCTGCACGCCTGCGCCGTGGTGCAGGCCGACTACCGCAGCGGCGACGGCGGCACCGGCCAGGTGGCGCTGGTGGGCCCGATGCGCATGGCCTATGCCACCGCCCAGGCGGCGGTGCGCTCGGTGGCCCGCGTGCTGGAGCGGCTGCTGAGCTAAGCGCTCAGCCGGACTGTCCCCCCACCAGCGGCCACCAGCAGCTGGCGGCCACCAGCTCCTGCTCGCTGAGGCCGGCGGCCCGCTGCAGCTCGGCGGCGTGGCTGTCCACCAGCGAGCCATGCAGCTCCTCACCGAGGGCTTGGCGCAGCAGCGGGCTGGCGGCGAAGGCGGCGGCGGCGGCGCCGGTTTCCAGCGGCACGAAGGTGATGTCACTCACCTGCAGGCCGTTGTCCTTGAGCACCTTGAGCAGCAGGTAGTGATCCACCGTGCCCTCCTCGGCCGCCACCTTCTTGCCCTTGAGGTCGGCCACCGAGTTGATGCCCTCGGCCACGATGATCTGGTCGTTGCCGGTGGAGTAGTCGTTCTGCAGCACCACCTGCAGATCGGCGCCGCCCGCCACCGAGCTGATCGTGTCGTTCAGCGTCTGGCTGTTGCAGTCCAGCTGGCCGGCATTGAGGGCATTGATGCTGTCGAGGTAGCCGTCAAACCACTGCATCTGGCCGTTGACACCGGCCTTGGCGAACAGGCCCTTGGCTTCGGTGACGGCCCACGGGAACCAGCCCGGCCAGGCGCTGTAGCCGATGCGCACCACCGGGCCCTCGCCGCTGGGGGCGTTGGCGCCGGGGTTCTGGCAGGCCGCCAGCAGGCCGCTGCCCAGGGAGGCGATCAGGGCCATGGCCGCCAGACGGCGGCGCTGCGGCCGGCGGCGGGGCTGTCGACTGTGGTCGCTGGGAGATGGGGTGTTGAAGGGCATCGCTTGGCTGGGGTGCAGGGTGTTGGGGTGCTGAGCGGCGGGGAGGCAGGGTCTCGGGATGGCGAGCCAACGCGTCAGGCGGGGCTGAGCACTGGCCGCCTGCGCTGTGGCGCTGCATAGGCCGTTGGGGCGGCCGCAGCGGTGGGTCGGGCAGGGGGAGCGGGCGCTTCAGGCGGGCATCAGCGCAGCAGCGGCTGCTGAGGCGGCGTTGGCGTTGGCGGCGGCGCTGGTCACGGCGGCCTGCTGCTGGCGCACCCAGCCGTGCCAGGCGGTCAGGCCCTCGCCGCTGCTGGCTGACACGCGGATCACCTGGCAGCGGGGATTGACGGCGCGGATGTGGGCTTCGATGCGCGCGATGTCCACCGGCAGGTAGGGCAGCAGATCGGTCTTGGTGATCAGCACGCAGTCCGCCTCGCGGAACATCACCGGATACTTGAGCGGCTTGTCGTCGCCTTCGGTGACGCTGAGCAGGGCCACCTTGCGGTGCTCGCCCACCTCGAATTCCGCCGGGCACACCAGGTTGCCCACGTTCTCCACCCAGAGCAGATCGAGGCTGGCGGGATCGAGGCGCTGCTTCAGCAGCTTCAGGCCGCCGCTGACCATCGCCGCAGCGAGATGGCAGGCGCGGCCGGTGGTGATCGGCACCACCGGCACCCCCACCGCCTCGAGGCGCTCGGCATCGAGCTGAGTGGTCATGTCGCCCTCCAGCACCGCCATCGCCAGATCGCTGGCAAGGGCCGTGAGCGTCTGCTCCAGCAGGGAGGTTTTGCCGGCACCGGGGCTGCTCATCACATTGATGCAGAGCAGACGCCAGGCATCGAAGTGCTCGCGGTTGTGCTCGGCCTGGTGCTGGTTGGCGGCCAGCAGGTTGAGGCCGAGGGTGTCTTCCAGGGGCATGTGCATGGCGTCAGACCGGGGTGGTGGTGGCTGTTGAGGCGTTGGTTGTTGCGGTGGCGGCAGTGGAGGCGGTGGTCAGCGTTGGGCGGCAGCCGCTGGCCTCAGGCAGCGTGTAGTCGACCGAGCGGATGCGCAGCTCGCGGCCGCTGACGATCTCCTCCATCGGGTGATCGCAGCAGGGGGAGCGGTAGGCCTGCTCCGGATCGGGGCTGTAGGTGTTGCTGCAGACCACGCAGCGGCCCACCAGCGGCACGGTTTCGATCGCCAGCTCCGCCCCGGCCAGCCAGCTGCCCTGCACCGCTGCCCGCCAGGTGAACACCAGCTGATCGGGCTCCACGCAGGTGAAGGTGCCCACCTGCAGATGCACCCGCTCCACCAGCGGCGTGGCGGGGGCGTGCTGTTCCTTCCACTGCTGCATGGAGAGCAGCAGGCATTTGGTCATGTCGACTTCATGCATGCCGCTATCTCCACTTCTGATCGACGTTCATGTTGCAGACGTCGCTGATCCAGCTGGGCTTTTCCTTGCGCGGCAGCTGGCCGCTCACCACCAGATGCGCCATCGTGTCGCAGATCACGCGGGTGGCCATCAGCGAAGTCATGTCGCTGATGTCGTACGGCGGCGACACCTCCACCAGCTCCAGGCCGCAGACCGGCACATTGCGCACGATCAGCTCCAGCAGTTTCAACGCCTCCCGCGGCAGCAGGCCGCCGGGCTCGGGCCAGCCGGTGCCGGGCACGAAGCCGGCATCGATGCAGTCGATGTCGAAGGAGATGTACACGCAGTCGGTGCCATCGGTGGCGCGCTCGATCGCGTATTGGGCGGCCGCCTCCAGTCCCATCTCGCAGATGTCGGTGACGGTGAGCACGTTGGTGCCGCGTTCGCGGCACACCTTCACCCCTTCGCGAGGCACCTGCCAGCCGCCGATGCCCAGCTGCACCAGGTTCTTGGCCGGCGCATTGGCCATGTTTGTGGCATGGAACCAGGGGCAGGTGTGCATCCGTTCATCCAGGTCGATCTCCTGGGTGTCGACATGGCGATCGAAGTGGATGATGCCCACCTTCTTGTCGCCCAGATGCCGGCAGACGCCGCGCACCGTGGGGAAGCCGATCGAATGGTCGCCGCCGAGGATGATCGGAAAAGCGCCGCTGGCGAACACGTGGGCGATGCCCTTGGAGATCTGATCGAAACTCTTCTCGTTGTTGCCGGGGATGGTGAAGATGTCGCCGACATCGCAGAGGGTGATCTGCTCGCGCAGGTCCACCCCCATCTCGTAGTTGTAGGGGGTGTAGAGGGCGGAGATACGTCGGATGCCCTGGGGGCCGAAGCGGGTGCCCGGGCGATAGGTGGTGCCGCTGTCGTGGGGGACCCCCACGATCGCCACATCAAACTCGCCGACGCGGTTCACATCCTCGATGTAGGGCGCCTTCATGAAGGTGTTGATGCCCGCGTAGTGGGGCAGCTCGCCGCGGGAGAAGGTGGAGATGCGGCGATCCACGATGCTCTCGGCAGCTTCCAGGCCATAGCGATGGGCCTGGTCGACTTCCTGCTGCCAGCCGGTGAGAGGCAGGGCACGCTCCTTTTCCAGCGCCTGCATGCCTTCTGTGGGATGCAGCCGTTCGAAGGCGCTGTTGGCGCCTGAAGACGATGACATGGGTCGGCAGGGGGGGTGGAGTGTCTGCGGTCTCCCGGGCTTTTATCCCTCCGTGCCCCGGCCGTGGCCGGTGGAATTCTCTTGGACCAGACACCCATGGCTGGGCCGGAACCCTAGAACTCCTCGTCCGCAGTGAAAGTGTGGGGGAGGCGATCGGTGGTGTTGGTGGCGATCGCTACCAGGCACCTGATTGCCCGCTCCGTTGATGGGATTTCAGGCTGATCGGTCAGTGGTGATGGTGCTGGCTCGATTCGCCGGCTCTCTGGCTCTGGTGGCTGGGCTGCTGGTGATCGGGGTGGGCCTGGGCGGCCAGCGGCAGGCAGGTGGGCAGCAGGCAGGCTGCGGCCAGAAGCGGCTGCACCAGCCGGCGCAGCGGCGGATGGATGGGCATCGGGGGGAGGTGCCGGCGGTGGCAGGAAGAGGCCGGCGTTGAGGCGACCGTATCGATCGCTCCTGGCGGCACCGGTAGCCGTTGTGACCGAATGAGTCAGGCCCTGGCTGTTTCTTCTCTGGCCGCTGGCTGGGCTGCGGCTGAGCCTGGGGGGTGCAACTGCAGAGCCTCGATCTCGGACAGATCCTGCGGGGGGCCGAGGAAGGACCCCTGGCCCAGCCGGACTCCCATCGCCAGCAGCTCCTGGCGGGTCTCCTGGTCGCCCACGAATTCAGCCACCACCGCCGTGCCCAGCCCGCGGGCCAGCTTCACCACCGCCTCGATGATCAGCCGGTCGGTGGGATCGCTGTCCGAACCCAGCCCCCGCACGTATTCGCCGGCGATCTTGAGCAGATCCACCGGCAGATGCTTGAGGTAGTAGAAGCTGCCGAAGGCGGCGCCGAAATCGTCGAGGGCGAGCCGGCAGCCGAGCTCAGCCAGGGAGCGGCCGAACTGGCGCGCCCGCTCCAGGTTGGCCATCGCCACCGCTTCGCCCACCTCAAAGATCAGCCGGGAGGGTTCAACGTGGCGGCTGGTCAGCGCCTGCCGCAGGAAGGTGATGAACACATCGCTCTGCAGCGAGGAGGCGCTGATGTTCACCGCCAGGGCGAGCGACGGCTGCGCCTGCAGCCTCTCCAGCAGATCGATCGCCTGGGCCGTCACCCATTGATCAATCTCCACGGCCATGCCGAACCGCTCCGCTGTGTAGAGGAAGACGGTGGGTGGAATCAGGATGCCGCCCGGTCCCTTGAGACGGATCACCAGCTCATAGAACGCCACCGCATCGGTGAGCAGATCGATCACCGGCTTGGCATGCAGCACAAACCCATCGTTGTTCAGCGCATCCCGGATCCGCTCCGACCACAACAGCCGCGCCTTGACCTTCTCGTGCAGGCCGCTGTCGCTGCGGAACACCTGCACCTGGCCCCGTCCGGATTCCTTGGCCTGAAACAGGGCCAGGTCGGCATTGATCAGCAGGTCGTCGGCGCATTGGCCGTCATCCGCCTGAAAGCCGGCCACCCCGCAGCTGGCGGCCACCTTGATGCCGGTGCCGGCCCCCTCCACGCACACCCCCCGGATCGCCTGCAGCACCTTCGCGGCATGGGTCTCGGCATCGCTGAGGGTCGTTTCCGGTAACAGAATCGCGAATTCATCGCCACCGAGGCGGGCCACCAGATCGGTTTCCCGCGACACAACCTTCAGGGCGCTGGCCACGGCAATGATCACGGCATCACCGGCGGCATGGCCGTACTGATCATTGATCATCTTGAACTGATCGAGATCCAGCATCAGCACGGCGCCGTTGCCGCCGTGGCGACGGCCGTAGGCCAGTTGCCGATCCACATCGATGCGAAAACGCCGCTGGTTGTAGAGGGAGGTGAGCGGATCGTGGTCGGCGAAGAACTCCAGTTGCCCTACGAAATGCTTGCGTTCGGAGACGTCCTGGATCTGCACGATCAACATCCCCTGCATCGCACCGCTGCGGTCATTGGCCGGTGCCACGGTCATCAGCCCCCAGGTGCGATGCCCATCGGCATGCTCGAAGCGCTTCTCGAAGGAGCAGGTTTCCATCTCGCCGCCGAGCAGCCGGGCGATCAGGTCTTCATGGAGCCCGACATCGTCGGTATGCACCAGCTCCGCAAACGCCAGGCCCTGCAGCTGCTGCTGCGAGCGACCGGTGAAGAAGGCCATGGCCCCGTTGGCCGAGAGAATCGTCCCCAGGCCGCCCCGCTCGGAGCTGGGGGCGACGAAGGCCATCGGGATGCCGGCATCGGCGAAGGCGCTTTCACCCAACTCCAGCGTCATCCGGTCGGCGCAAGGGACGCATCGGCCTCGACAGGGCCCACGCGTTCATGCTGGTCGCGGCAGAACCTGATGGACGCTGCTGCGATCGGGTTCACACCATTGCTTCAGGCTGCACCCACCGGTCAAACTCCTCGGCGCTGAGCTCACCCAGCACCAGGGCGGCCTCCTTGAGGCTGAGCTGGTGGTTGTGAGCATGCTTGGCGATGGCGCAGGCCCGGTCGTAGCCGATCGCCGGGGTCAGGGCCGTCACCAGCATCAGGCTCTGGTCGAGCAGGGTGTCGATGCGGCTGCGGTTGGCCTCCAGGCCCTCGATGCAGTGCTCGCGGAAGCTGCTGCAGGCGCCGGCCAGCAGCGTGATGCTCTCCAGCACGTTGTGGGCGATCAGCGGCTTGAACACGTTCAGCTCGAAGTTGCCCTGGCTGGCGGCCATCTGCACGGCGGTGTTGTTGCCCATCACCTGCACCGCCACCATCGTCAGGCTCTCGCACTGGGTGGGGTTCACCTTGCCGGGCATGATCGAGCTGCCCGGTTCGTTCTCCGGCAGCACCAGTTCGCCCAGGCCGCAGCGGGGGCCGCTGGCCAGCCAGCGGATGTCGTTGGCGATCTTCATCAGCGATCCCGCCAGCACCGTGAGGGCGCCGTGGGCGGCGGCCAGGGGTTCGTGGCCGGCCAGGGCCTGGAACTTGTTGGGCGCGCTGGTGAAGGGCAGGCCGAGGCGTTCGGCCAGGCGTTCCGCCACCGCCTCGCCGTAGCCGGCCGGGGCGTTGAGGCCGGTGCCCACCGCCGTGCCGCCGATCGCCAGCTGCAGCACCTGCGGCAGGCTGGCCCGCAGGCTCTCCAGCCCCAGCTGCAGCTGGGCCCCATAACCGCTGAACTCCTGCCCCAGGCTGAGGGGCACCGCGTCCTGCAGGTGGGTGCGGCCGATCTTGATCAGGTCGGCGTAGGCCGCAGCCTTGGCCGCCAGCGCCGCCTGCAGCGCTGCCACGGCCGGGATCAGCCGCTGTTCCACCTCGATCGCCACGGCGATGTGCAGTGCCGCCGGGAAGGTGTCGTTGCTCGACTGGCTCCGATTCACATGGTCGTTGGGATGCACCGGCGTCTTGCTGCCCAGCACGCCGCCGGCGCTGGCGATCGCCCGGTTGGCGATCACCTCATTGACGTTCATGTTGGTCTGGGTGCCGGAGCCCGTCTGCCAGACCTTCAGGGGAAACTCCCCATCCAGGCTGCCGCTCGCCACCTCCTCGGCCGCCGCCACGATCAGGGCCGTGAGTTCGGGGCTGAGCTTGCCCTTGTCGCGGTTCACCTCGGCGCAGGCCGCCTTGAGATGGCCGAAGGCGTGCACCACCGCCAGGGGCATCGCTTGTCCGAAGGGGAAGTAGCGCAGCGAGCGCTGGGTCTGGGCGCCCCAGAGGCGATCGGCCGGTACGGCGATCGCCCCCATGCTGTCGGTTTCCTGGCGGCAGGCCTGACCGGCTGCGGTGGTGCTGGGGTCGATCATCAGCGGCTCACCACCTCAGCATTGAGTTCGTTGATCAGCACGGTGGTGCTGCTGCGGAAGCCTTCCGGCAGGGGGATGCCGGTGGCCTCGCTCACCGCCTGGTTGATCGCCTCGAGCGACACGGCGCCTTCGCCGTCGAACAGCACCCGCCCTTCAGCGTTGAACACCACCACCTGGGGGGTGTGTCCATGCCAGTAGGTGGCCGGATCCTCCGGGCCGGTGGGCCTGCGGTTCTGCAGGGGATCAGTCACCAGCGGAATCAGCTCGATGCTGTTGCCCCAGAGGCGCTGCAGCTCGGACACCACCGGCGAGAACTGCTTGCTGGCGGCGTCGTCATCGAGGTAATAGACAACCAGCGTGGGCCGGTGCTCTGCCAGGGCCTGCTCCAGGGTGCGGCGGGGCGGCACCAGCGAGCCGTTGCCGGCATAGAGGGCGTAGATGTTGCCGTCGTAGGTGTTGTTGGTGAGGGAGGCGGCCGCTGGCTGGGGCGCTCCCAGGCCGAGCGTCAGGCCTGCGCCCAGGCTGAGCAGCAGCGGCAGCAGCAGGGCCAGCAGCCGGCGCGCCGAGCGCTGGCTCCAGCCAGCCAGCGTCGCCCTGATCTGGCCTGTTGTGATCCGCTGTGTTGCGATGCGTCGTGCCGCCTGGATCGCCCTGCCCTGCTGCACGCCGTTCTCCCTGAACACCTGGACTGGCGCCATTGTGACCTCTGGCCCGCCAGGGCTGGTGTCAGTTGCGCCCGAAGCTGCGCCCCATGCCCTGCATGATGCCCCGGCCCACCAGACCGATGGCCCGGCCCACCACCTCGGTGAGCAGAACCACCACCACCCGGCCGGCGCTGCGCAGCAGGTTGTGCACCTGTGGCGCCAGGGCGTCGCGGGTTTCGAGGGCGAGGGTCACGAGCTGCTGCAGCGGCCCCAGCTGGCGCAGTTCCTGGTCGCGCGGTTCGAGCAGCTGCACGCACTGGATCGTGCCGGCCTCGAGGCAGAGCAGCTGGCGGCGGCTCTCGTAGAGCGCGATCGGCCGATCCACCCAGCTCAGCCAGCGCTGCTGGGCATTGAGGCGGTTGCGCAGCTGCTCGAGGTTGCGGGTTGCCAGCAGATCCGGCCGCAGCAGATAGCGGCGCAGCTCCGGCCAGCCGCCGCAGCAGGCCAGCACATCAGCCGCCAGCAGCTCGGCGCTGCGCAGCAGCCAGTTGGCCACCAGCCGCTCCAGATGCAGCAGCGCCCGGGGGTCGTCGGCCGGCAGCAGCTGGCCATCCACCAGCAGCGGCTGGGCCAGCACCAGGGCCGCCAGCATGCCGCGGGCCTCCGGCAGTTCGGGATCGACCAACGCCAGGTCGGTGGCTGCGATCAGGGCAGGGGCCACCGGCTGCAGAGCCCCCTCGAGGGGCAGCTGCACGTAGGGGCTGGCCATGGTGCGCATCGCCTGCTGCCGTAGCTGCGGTTGCAGGCTCTGCCAGAGCTGCTCCAGCCGCTCAAGGGGTTCGGTAGTGCCGCTGACTGCGTCGCTCTCACTCAGCTCTTCGGCCAGCTGCAGGCGCAGGGCATCGAGCTGCAGCAGCAGCGCCAGCAGCAGATCACCGCGGCGATCCCGGTTCAGCCCCTCCAGGGCCAGCAGCTGGCCGCTCTGGTTGCTCAGGTCACCGCCGATCGCTTCGCTGAGGCGGCTCCGCACCAGTTCCCAGATGCCAGCGGCGCTGCGCTGCCGCAGCGTCAGGCTGGTGCCCGGGTTGCCATGGCTGGCGCCGGCTGCGGCCGGGCGCGCCGCCGCCGGACCCGCCAGCGGATCGCTCCAGGCCAGGCTCACCGGTCCCCAGAGCCAGAGCAGCAGACCGCGGGCGCAGCGCAGTTCGCGCACCCGGCCCTGCAGCATCAGCCGCGCCAGCGGATGCAGCTGCGGCCGCCTGAGCAGCAGTTCACAGCCGCTGATCGCCACATTCACCTGCTCCAGGCCGCTGAGCAGCAGGGCCTGCCCTACACCCGGCCGGGGCGCGCTGCTGGGCTCGGCGCGCTCGCCGGGTTGCAGCAGCAGGGTGCGGCCCCCCTGGCGCAGGCTGCTGATCGCCGCCAGCAGCTGCTCATCGCTGGGGGCTTCGAGCAGTCCTTCGCTCGGCAGCTGCAGCAGCTGCTCGCGGCTGAGGCCATGGTCCTGGCCGAGCAGCAGCAGCAGCGGTGCCGGCCGCCAGCGCTCGCGCAGCAGCGTCAGTTCGCGTTGCAGGCTGGCCGCCGCCGTGGCGGCGGCTGGACGCCAGATCACCAGCGCCGGGGATCCCTCCAGCTGCTGCGGCTGCTGCACAACGCTCAGATCCTGGCCAGCGGTTTCGAGCAGCTGCCGCAAGCCGCTGGCGATCAGCGGTTCCGCGAAGAGCAGACACTGCCCGGCCACACTGCACACACCGATGGCGGGCCCAAGGTACCGGCCCCGGCAAGGATCTGGGGTCTGCGGTTCAGGCCTGACCGCTGCCGGCGCTGGCCGGCCGGCCGGTGAGGTGCAGGGTGTACGACTCGATCCGGTAGCCGGTGTGCTGTTCGATCTGCGCCAGCAGCTCCGGCGGCAGCACCACGTCGAGGTCCTGAATCGCGCCGGAGTCGAGGCAGGTGATGTGGCTGTGGGGATCGCTGCGATAGCCGTAAAGGCGACCGCTGGCGCGATCCAGGCATTCGATCACCCCCGCCGACTGCAGGGCCTCCAGGTTTTGATAGACGGAGGTGTGGCCGATGTTGCGGCCTAGGTTGTTCAGCTTCTCGAAGATGTCCCGGGCGCTGAGGTGGCTGCGTTCGGCCCAGAGCAGATCGAGCACCATGCGCCGCTGGCGGCTGAGGCGCATGCCCAGCTCGCGGCAGCGCCGGTAGACCTCGTCAACGGAACCCACCGCAGCGGTGTCCGCCTGCAGGGGGGGCTGGGATCCGGCGCTGTCGGTGGCGCTCACGCGATACACCAGAAGGGTCGCTGTCTCTGTTATAGGCCAACACGCAATCGATCCGCGTCCGCTCTGGCTCAGGCGATGCTGGCGCTGGCCGGTGTGGCGTTCGCATCCTGCTGACGGGCGTTGCCGATCGCCGCCAGGGCTTCCGCCAGATCCACCCGGCCGTCGTAGAGAGCGCGGCCCACGATCACCCCTTCCACCCCCAGCGGCGCCAGGCTCAGCAGGGAGAGCAGGTGTTCGAGGCAGCCGATGCCGCCGGAGGCGATCACCGGCACGGCGCTGGCCTGGGCCATCGCCCGCAGGGCCTCCAGATTCGGGCCGGCCAGGGTGCCATCGGTGGCGATGTCGGTGCTGATGATCGCGGCGATGCCGCTGCCACTGAAGCGCTCTGCCAGCTCGGTGGCCTTCACGCTGCTGGTCTCGATCCAGCCGCGGGTGGCCACCAGCCCGTCCTTGGCATCGATGCCCACCACCACCTTGCCGGGATGCCGCGCCGCCAGCTGCTGCACCAGCTCCGGCTGCTCGATCGCCACCGTGCCGAGGATCACGCGATCCAGGCCGCAGGCCAGCAGTTCCTCGGCCCGCTCGGCGCTGCGCACGCCGCCGCCCAGCTGCACCGGGATCGACAGCGCCGCCGTGATCGCCTTGATCGCCGCATCGTTCACCGGCTGGCCGGTGCGGGCGCCGTCGAGGTCCACCAGGTGCAGCCGCTGGGCGCCCTGGCGCTGCCAGTCGAGGGCCTGGGCCACTGGGTCGTCGTTGAAGCGGGTCACCTGGCCGTAGTCGCCCTGGTGCAGGCGCACGCACTGGCCGTCGAGCAGGTCGATGGCGGGAATGATCTGCATCGCGGGGCGGAGCCGTTGCCAGCCAGGCTGCCAGAGCAGGGGATTGCGCAGCTCCCGCAGCGGCACCACCAGCCGCAGGCTGCCATCGAGCACCGCCGCCAGCTCCGCGGCGCGCTGGGCACCGCGGCCGCGCTCGCCCAGCAGGCGGAAGTGGCGGTAGCCGCCGGTGCGCGTGAGCACCCCGGCCTGGGCGGTGTAGGCGGGGCTGAGGCGCATGGAGCGGCGGCCATCGGGATGGCCTGCATCCTGGCGTTGGACGGCGTTGCGGTTGCCGTTGCTTGCGATCGTGGAGCCTTGTTCGCGCTGCGGCCTCTGGAGCTGGCGTTCCTGCTGGAGCTGCTGCCCGCCCTGGCGCTCGGCTGGTTGCTGTCGCGGCGCTGGCCGCAGCTGGCGGGCCGTCTGGCGCCGCCGCTGGTGCGTTGGGGGGTGCCCTTCAGCCTCGCCGGCCTGCTGCTGCGCGGTGGCCTGCGCTGGGACACCACCGAGGTGATGCTGCTGGCGCTGCTGCTGGTGGCGGGCGGTCTGCTGCTGCTGCACACCCCCTGGGGGCATCGCCTCTGCCCGGCCCCTCCGCAGCGGCTGGGGGCGGTGGTGGGCAACACTGCCTACTTCGGCATTCCGGCGGCGCTGGCCCTGTTGCCGCCCCAGGCCCTGGGCTATGCCATCGGCTACGACCTGGTCGCCACCCTGTTCACCTGGACGCTCGGCCCCCTGCTGCTCGCCCGCCGGCGCCTGGCCCTGCAGCCGCTGTTGCGCGCCCTGCTGGCCAGCCCCGCCAGCCAGGGTCTGCTCGGTGCCCTGCTGATCCAGGCCACCCCCTGGCAGGAGCCGCTGGCCGCCTGGCTCTGGTGGCCGGCGCGGTTGGTGGTGTGGCTCTCGCTGGTGGTGCTGGGCCTGCGCATCGGACCGCTGCTTGGCCGGATGCTGCCGCGGCGCCTCTGGCCGGCGCTGCTGTGCAAGCTGTTGTTGTTGCCGCTGCTGGCGCTGCTGCTGGCCGCACTGCTGCAGCTGCCGCCTCTGCTGCGTGGGGCCCTGGTGCTGCAGGCGGCCGCCCCCACCGCCATCTCCGTGTTGCTGCTTTCAGAGTCGGCCGCTCAGGCGGACCCGGCTGCCGTGCCGCTGGAGGCAGGCGGCGGCGCTGCGGTGGCCGATGCCGCCGCTCTGGTGCTCTGGACCACCCTGTTGGCGCTGCTCACCGTGCCGCTGTGGGCAGCCCTGCTCCAGCGCATCGGCCTCGGGGTTTGAATGGCGCCCAGTACGTGGGGCCTGGCCCTTTCGCTGATGGACATCCTGGTGATGGGCGGCACCCGCTTCGTGGGTAAGCCCCTGGTGGAACGGCTGCTGGCGGCCGGTCATGCCCTCACCCTGTTCACCCGCGGCAACAAGCCCGCCCCCGCCGGTGTGGAGCACCTGGTGGGGGATCGCAGCACCGCCGAGGGCCTGCAGCCCCTCAGCGGCCGCCGCTTTGACGTGATCGTCGACAGCTCCGGCCGCACCCTGGCGGACACCAGCGCCGTGATCGAGCGCACCGGTGCCCCCAGCCACCGCCTGGTGTACGTGAGTTCGGCCGGCGTCTATGCCGACAGCGAGCTCTGGCCCCTCAGCGAAGACAGCCCCACCGATCCCCAGAGCCGCCACGCCGGCAAGCTCGACACCGAGGCCTGGCTGCGCGATCAGGGCATCGCCTTCACCAGCTTCCGGCCCACCTACATCGTGGGTCCGGGCAACTACAACCCGGTGGAGAGCTGGTTCTTCGATCGGATCATGCATGGCCGGCCGGTGCCGCTGCCAGGCGATGGCAGCACGATCACCCAGCTGGGCCATGTGGATGATCTGGCGGCGGCGATGGCGCTCTGCATCGATGTGGAGGCGGCGGCCAACCGCATCTACAACTGCAGTAGTGTGCAGGGCATCACCTTCAAGGGTCTGGTGGCCGCGGCGGCCCGCGCCTGCGGCAAGGACCCAGAGGCGGTGGAGATCCGCAGCTTTGATCCGGCCGGTCTCGACAAGAAGGCGCGCAAGGCCTTCCCCCTGCGCCTGGCCCATTTCCTCACCGACATCACCCGGGTGCAGCGGGAGCTGGCCTGGACCCCTCGTTTTGATGTGGAGCAGTCGCTGGCCGACAGCTACACCAACGACTACGCCCGCCGGCTGCCCACCAGCCCCGATTTCAGCGGCGATGCGGCCCTGATCGGCACCCCGTGAACCCCCACTTCAACCCCCAGCAGTGGCAGGCGCTGGGGGCGCTGGCCCTGGCGATGCTGCCGGTGGCCTTGCTCTGGTGGGCCTGGATCCGGCTGCTTCAGCCCTTGCGCAGGTAACCCCAGGCCGGCCTGATCGACCACGGACGCCGCCGGCTCCTGCTCAGCGAAGGCCGTGGCCGAAAGGGCCAGAGCCGGCGTCCAGGGCCAGAGCAGCAGCAGCAGGGCGCTGAACTGCAGCACCGTCTTGGCCTTGCCGCTCAGCGAGGCGGGGCCGCCGCTGCGTTCGGCGGCGCGCCAGCCGGAGATCAGCAGCTCCCGCGCCAGCAGCAGCCAGATCGCCCAGAGCGGCAGCACATTGGCTGCCCCCAGCCAGAGCAGTGGCGCGGCGATCAGGATCTTGTCGGTGAGGGGATCGAGGCGGGCGCCCCACACCGAGCCGCCGCCGGCGCGGCGGGCCAGCCAGCCATCGGCCCAGTCGCTCAAGCCGCCGAGCAGCAGCAGCCACCAGGCCAGGGCCAGCCAGCCGGCGCTGAGGGCCGCGATCAAGGGCAGCCCCAGCAGCGCCCGGCCCACGGTGAGGCCATCGGCGATCGCGCGCAGGGATGAGCGGGGGCTGGCGGGTTGGCTCATGGCAATGGGCCCAGCTGGGCATCGAGACCGTAGGCCTCGCTATCGGCCGGCTCGCGGATCCCCAGCTCCTGGCGCCATTGCTGCACCGGTTTCTCCCAGCCCTCCTCCCACTTCACCGCCGCCAGACATTTGGCCTGGCGGGCGATGGCGGCTCCATGGCTCACCGCTGCGCTGATCAGCGGGAAGCGCTCCGGCTGGAAGCGGAAGCTGGCCAGCTGGCCGGCGCTCGTGAGCAGTACATAGCCGGGGAAGCCGATCTGGGCGGCCGTGATCGCCAGCACCCCGTTTTCACCGGCGGCCTCGGTGCCGAAGCCGGTGAGCACATGGTGGATGTCGTGGGTGGTGGCGATCCGCTGCGTCAGCCAGCGGCCCTCGCTGCTGATGTCGCGGGGCCGGAAGAACTCCGGGTCGTAGCCCAGCGAGAGGATCAGATCGGCGTAGCGGCGGCCGAGGCTGCCGGGCGGCAGCTGCCGCAGCCGCTCGATGTCCGGTTGCAGGGGCGGATAGCGCTCCTCCAGCATGTCGCCGCCGCCCGGCACGGCCTTGAAGCGCTCCACGCTGGCCGCCAGCTGGGGCGTGTCGAGGAAGCTGTCGATCAGATCGGCCACCGAGCTCAGCTCGCCGCCGCTGCGGCCGATGGCGGCCAGCAGCCGCAGGTTGTTGGCGGCGCGCAGCACCTCCTGAAAACGCCCCATGGCTCCACGCGGCTGTTGGGTTTGTCCATTCTGGTGACGGCTGGTTCGCCCGCCCCCCGCCGAGCCGCATCCCCCACCGCAGAATGCCTGCAGCCGCATCCCTTGCCGTGGTGAACCTGCCTGTAGCCGCTGTGATGACCACGCCGGTGATCAGCGTCGCCAGCGACACCCCCCTGCAGGAGGCGGTGCAGCTGATGAGTGAACACCACATCAGTGGCCTGCCTGTGGTGGATGCCGCCGGCGCCCTGGTGGGCGAGCTGACCGAACAGGACCTGATGGTGCGCGAGAGCGGCTTTGAGGCCGGTCCCTACGTGCTGTTGCTCGATGCCGTGATCTACCTGCGCAATCCCCTGCAGTGGGACAAGCAGGTGCACCAGGTGCTCGGCAGCACCGTGGGCGATGTGATGCGCCCCAAACCCCACACCTGCCAGGGCGATCTGCCCCTGCCGGCCGCGGCCCGGCTGCTGCATGAGGGCAGCACCCAGCGCCTGTTCGTGCTCGATGGCGACGGCCGCCCCGAGGGGGTGCTCACCCGCGGTGACGTGGTGCGCGCCCTGGCGGCTGCGGGTCAGGCCTGAGCTGCAGCACCTGGCCTTCGGCCAGCGCCCACTGCTGTTCCTCTGCTGGCAGGGGCATGCCGCCGGTGAGGGCGCCGAAGGCCGGCAGGGCCAGCCGCTCCTGCTGGCGGCAGTAGCTGAAGCAGGGCAGCTGCAGTCGCTCGCGCCTGTTGCCCAGCAGCGCCACCGGATGGAGGTGGCCGCAGATGTTGAGTCGGCCTGGTTGGGGGTCGGGCTCATGGCTCAGCCACCAGGGACCGATCGCCTGGGCGGGTTCCTGCGGCAGTCCCTCGATCCAGCTGCCGCGCTCGTGGTTGCCGCCCACCAGCCTCAGGGGGCAGCCGAGCAGCTCCGGCAGGGCCGCCAGCTTGCCGCGCAGCTCAGCGCCAAGCCCCAGGCGGCTGTGGATCAGATCCCCCAGCACGATCAGCTGGCGCGGCTGCCACCGGTGCGCCAGCTCCAGCAGGGCGTTGAGGGTGGTGGCATCGCCGTCGCTGGGCAGGGGGATGCCGTGGCGCTGGAAGGTCTCGGCCTTGCCCAGGTGCAGATCCGCCACCAGCAGCAGCTGCCGCGCCGGGTCCCAGGCGGCCCGGGCGCCGAGCAGCTCCAGCCGCTTCCCCCGCCAGAGCAGGGGGGCGCTGCTGCTGGCGGCGTTCCTCATCGCTGGCCCATCGCCGTCTGGTACGCCGGGCGGGCCTGGGCCGCGGCGATCGCTGCCTGCACGTTCGGCCAGGGGCTGAGGTCGATCTGGGGGAAGAAGATCGGCAGGTAGGCCAGGTAGGCCTGCACGGCGCAGTCGGCGGCGCCCCAGCTGTCGCCCACCAGCGGCCGCCCGCCGGCCAGCTGGCCATCGAGCACCTCCATCAGCCGCGGAAATTCCCGCTCCCGGTTGCTCGGTACAAACAGGGCCACCGCCAGGGTGGCATTGGCGAAGAGCAGCCACTGGCACACCAGCGAGCGGCGGGCGGCCGCCTGCTCGATCGGTCCGGCGCTGAATTCACCGCCGTAGTGCTCGGCCAGGTGCTGCAGGATCGCGCCGCTCTCGAACAGTTGCAGCGGCCCACCGCCGGGGGCGACGAAGGCGTCATCCACCAGGGCCGGCAGCTTGCCGAAGGGATTGATGGCGGTGAAGGCCTCCTGGCGGTGCTCGCCGGCCTCCATGTCCAACAGCACCCAGGTGTAAGGAATCCCCTTCTCCTCGAGGTACCAGCGGGGCATCGAAGCGCGGCTGCGGGCACCGCCGTAGAGGGTGAGGGCCATCGGGCCAGGGGAGTGCTGGCGCTGAGCTTATGGGGCTTGATGGCCGTGTGATCTGGCTCGGAGTGGGTGATCGGCTCAACTCGGGCCAACAATGGAGCCAGACGCCCCAGCGCCGATGGCCGAGGCTGATCTCAACGCCGAAGCCAGTGGGGCTGCTGCTCAGGCCGCCTGTCTGCTCAAGCTCGCGCCCTATCTGCTGGGCCGCTCGCGGCGGGGGGTGGTGGGCAGCAGCCGCTATGCCGAGCGCCTGCGGGAGGCGGTGCGTCAGGCCGCTCAGGATGCGGCGGCGGCGCCGGTGCTGATCAGTGGTGAGCCGGGGCTGGAGAAGGACAACCTCGCCGCGCTGATTCATTTCGGCAGTCCGCGGCGCCGACGGCTGATGGCCCGGGTCGATGGCGCCAGCCTCGGCGATGAGGCCGCCCTGCTGTTCGGCAGCGCCTCCCGCGATGGCGCCGGCTCCCTGCTGGATTGCCTGGGGGATGGCGCCCTGCTGGTGGACAACCTCGATCGCGCCGATCCCCGCCTGCAGGCCCAGCTGCTCGAGCTGGCCAGCACCGGCGCGTGGTGTCCCCCCGGCGACGCCAGCCACCGCCGCCACTTCCCTGGCCGCCTGTTCTTCACCAGCGAGGCGGCCCTGCCCGCCTTCGATCGCTGCTGCACCCAGATCCGTGTGCCGCCCCTGCGCGTGCGCCGGCAGGATCTGGGCGAGTGGCTGCGCTACGGCATCCGCCAGCGGGCCCGCCGTTTGGGCTGGAGTCCGGCGCCGGCGGTGGCCGAGGCGGTGGTCAAGCGTCTGCAGAGCCACGACTTCCCCGGCAATCTGCGCGAGCTTGATGGCCTGATCGAGCGCGCCCTGCGCCAGTGCCAGGCAACCCGCCCGGCTGTGCTGCCGGAGGACGTGTTCTGGACCGCGCCACGCCAGCAGCGACCGCGCTTCGATCTCTGGCGCTGGCGGCCCGCCTGGCGGGATCGCCTCCGCTCGCCACGGCTCTGGAACGGGCTGCTGTTCGGCCTGGTGAGCTGGCTGTTCGTGCTGGTGAACCTCTGGCTCTGGTTCGGTCCCCAGGATCGGCACCACAACGGCGCCCTCAATCTCTTCTGGGCCTGGTGGTGGCCCTTGATCCTGCTGGCCTATCCCCTGGTGGGTCGTCTCTGGTGCGCGGTCTGTCCCTTCATGGTGTGGGGCACGATCAGCCAGCGGCTGGCGCAACGCCTCGGCTGGCGGCCGCAGGCCTGGCCGCGGGGCGACAGCGACCCATGGGCCGCACCGCTGCTGGCCGCAGGCTTTGCCCTGATCCTGCTCTGGGAGGAGGTGTGGAACCTGGAGAACACCGCCTGGCTGAGCAGCTGTCTGCTGCTGTTGATCACCGCCGGCGCCGTGATCGGTTCCCTGCTGTTTGAGAAGCGCTTCTGGTGCCGCTACCTCTGCCCGGTGGGGGGGATGAACGGTCTGTTCGCCAAGCTCTCGATCCTGGAGCTGCGCGCCCAGGCCGGCACCTGCAGCGGCAGCTGCAGCAGCTATGCCTGCTTCAAGGGCGGGCCGGCGGAGGGTGAGGGCCTGGCCACGGCCGGCTGCCCCCTCGGCACCCATCCGGCCCACCTGGCCGATAACCGCAACTGCGTGCTCTGCCTCACCTGCGCCCAGGCCTGTCCGCACCGGTCGGTGCAGCTGCGGCTGCGGCCCCCCGCTGCCGATCTGCAGCGCGAGATGGACCCCCCTGAAGCCGAGCTGGGTTTGATCCTGGTGCTGGCCGGCGGCATCGTGCTGCATCACTGGCAGCGGTTGCTGGGCTGGCTGCCGCTGGCGCCCCAGACCCTGCAGGAGGGGCCGCTGTTGCCGCGGTTGGCGTTCGCGGCCCTGGCTCTGGTCCTGCCCGCCCTGCTCTGGTTGCCCCTGCCGCTGCTGGTCCGGAGCCTGTCCGGCTCTGCCGTCGCCGCCCGCCTGCGTCAGCTGCGGCTGTTGCCCTATGCCCTGCTGCCGCTGCTCTGGGGGTTGCTGCTGGCCCGGCATCTGCCGCTGGGCATGGCCGAGGCGGGGCGCCTGCTGCCGGTGAGCCTGGCACCCTTGGACGTGTCATGGAGCGCTCGTCTACCGGTCTGGTCGGCTGATCCCCACGTGATCGGCTTCTGTCAGAGCCTGGTGGTGGGGCTTGGCGGCGCTGCGGCGCTGGTGCTGCTGCGCCGGCTGCTGAACGGGCGCCGCTGGCAGCTGGCCGGCTTGGCTGCGGCGCTGCTGCTGGCGGCCGGGGGGCGCTGGTTGATCGCCGCCTGAGGGTTGCCAGCTCGGTTCGCCGGCGGCCGCCATACTGGCGCCGTTGCTCGGGTTGACGCTGCTGCCATGACCATTGCCCTGTTGATTGCCCTGGCCGCTTCCCTCGGTCTGATGGCCGTGATCGTCAAGCGGCTGGACAGCCAGGCCTGAGGGCTGGGATTGCCGGGTTGATGGGTTGCTTCAGGGTGGTTGCTTCATCGTGGCTGCTTCAGCGATGAATCGCCCGGTTGCCGCCCTCCTGCTTGGCCAGCCGCAGGTTGCGATCCGCCTGCGCCAGCAGCAGGTTGAGATCCCAGCCGGCCGGTCCGGCGCTTGAGGCCACCCCCATCGACACCGTCAGGGTGACGGTCTGGCCGGGTTCCATCTCCCAGCTGCGTTCGGCCAGTTCGCGGCACAGCTGCTGCAGGCGATCGCCGTCGGCCGCTCCACCGCGGATGCAGAGCGCGAACTGATCGCCCGAGAGGCGGCCCAGCCATTCGCCCTCCTCCAGGCCCGCCCGCAGCATCCTGCTCACCTGGTCCAGCAGCTGATCCCCAGCGCGGAATCCCTGGCGGGCATTCACCTCCTTGAAGTGGTCGAGGCCGGCGATCGCCAGCAGCACCGGCTCCTCTGCGGCCTCGCACTCCTCCAGCCAGGGTTTGATCTCCTCCAGCCAGGCCTCGCGGTTGAGCAGCTTGGTGGTGCTGTCGATCCGGGCCAGCTGCACCAGCTGCTGCAGCAGGCGTCTGCGCACCACCAGCACCAGACTGCCGCTGGTGAGCAGCAGCAGCAGCATCCCGGTGCCCACGGTGATCAGGCCGCTGTTCAGCGCTTCGCGCACCACGCGGCGCACATCCAGGCTCAGCACCAGCAGGCCGCTCTGCTCCAGCCCCGGCTGTGTCACGAAGGCCAGGGGGGTGCGGCTGACGCTCAACCAGTGGTAGCTGCCCGGTGCTGTGGCCTTCCCCGTCCAGTGGCCGAAGGGTTGCCGGCAGCGGGGGTGCTGCCACCAGCTCCGGGCCGAGGGCAGGCATGGCCAGATCCCATCCCAGACGGCGTCGCTGATCGGATCGAGCAGTTGCCGGCTGAAGCGCTTCCCGACCAGGGCGCCGTCGTTGGCGGCGATCACCATGCCCCGCTGGTTCACCACCAGCGCCAGCTTGAGGTGGTCGGCGGCGGCTGTGATCTGCAGCTGCCGCTGCACCCGCTCCAGCGACTGGCCGCTGGTGAGCTCCTCCAGCAGGTCGCGCTCGCTCTGCTGCGCCTGGATCTGCACCTGTCGCTCGGTGACCTGCCGTTGCACCAGGGTCACCACCACGGCCAGCACCAGGGTGGCCAGGCCCGTGCCGATCAGGGTCAGTTGGATCAGTTGGCGGTCGATGCGCCGTTGCAATCGCAGCGGACGGTTCACGGCGTGGGCTCTCCCTGCAGGGCGGCCTGCACCGCTGCAGCGCTCACCGCGGGCAAGGTGCCGCCGGCTGGGCTGACCCCCAGCTTCTGCAACACCGCCTGCACCTGCCTGAGATTCCGCTCCACCGCACCCCCTGGCTGCAGCAGCTGCTGCTGTTGTCGCAGGCCCATGTAGCGCAGGCCCGCTTCGGTTCGGCGGAAGGCTGCCGCGGAGATGCCCTGCCGGCGGGCCATCAGCGCCAGGCTGCTGGCGGGATCGGTGCTGGCCCGGCGATGCGCCCGCTGCCAGATCCGCACCAGATCCACCACCTGCTGCGGCTGGTGTTGCAGCAGCTGCCGCTCCACCACCAGCAGATCGAGGATGGCGCCAGGGCTTTCCTGGCTGGTGAACAGCACGCGGCTGTGGCCGGCCTGGTCGATCGCTTCGCTGAAGGGGGGGTAGGTGGCTGCTGCCTGCACGCTGCCCTGGGCCAGGGCCTGCTCCATCTCCTCCAGGGGCAGGTGCTGGGTCTGCACGTCCGCCAGACTGAGGCCGTGGCGCTGCAGGGCCAGGTGCAGCACATAGGGCCCCAGGGTGGAGAAGGTCACCGCCACCCGGCGCCCCTTGAGGTCCGCGATCGAGGCCACGCTGTTGTGCACCGCCAGCTGATCACCGCCCTCCGAGGCATCGAGCACCAGCACCACCACCGGACAGCGCGCCGGCACCCGGTTGCAGAGGTCGAGCACTTCAGTGGCACTGAGCTGAGCCACCTGGAACTGGCCGCGGGCAAAGCCGTTGATCACCGCCTGGGGATCGGGAAGCTGCACCGTGGTGATCGCCAGTCCCTCCTGTCGGTCGAGGCCGGTCTGCTCCGCCAGATAGAAGTATTCGTAGGCCGGCCAGGCGGAGAGCGGCACCGCCAGGTTCACGGGCCGCCGCCGGCAGCCTGCGATCCCGCCCAGGCCGGCCAGCAGCAGCAGGGTCAGCAGTACGCCGCCGGATCGCGTCCTGCGCCACAGCCTGCATCGCCGCCCCTGGCTCTGGCGGGCCGCCATCACACCTGACTCCCCTGCGGATCGGGTCTGCTCACCCCCGTTCCCTGTTCGACGCGATCCCCGCCCGCTCCTTTGGCGCGGTACATCGCCTCATCGGCGGCCCTGAGCAGCTCGTCGGCGCTGCGGCCGTGTTCCGGGAAGCGGGCGATGCCGATGCTGGCCGAGATGCGCACCGTTCGCTCCGGCAGCATGAAGGGCAGGCTCAGCTGCTGCTGCAGCTTGCCGGCGACTCGGTTGAGCTCGCTCGCCGTGCCCGCCTGGGGCACCAGCACCACGAATTCATCGCCGCCCTGGCGGCAGACCATGTCGCTCTCCCGCGTGCACTGGCGCAGCCGCTGGGACACCTCCAGCAGCAGGGCGTCGCCGGCGGCATGGCCCAGCTGATCATTCACCGGCTTGAAGCCGTCGAGGTCGATGTAGAGCAACGCGAACGAGGAGCCCTGGCGCAGCCCCAGCGCCACTTCCCGTTCCAGCTGCTCCATCAGCAGCGAGCGGTTGGCCAGGCCGGTGAGGTTGTCGTGCAGCGCCTGATAGTGAATCGCCTCCTCGGCGGCGTGGCGATCGGTGATGTCCTGCAGCATGCCCACGTAGAAGCGGGTGCGCAGCTGGCTGTCCCGCACGCTGGAGATGGCCAGGTGATGCCGGCGCAGTTCACCGCTGCGCACCTTGTTCCAGAGATCGCCTTCCCAGAATCCCTGGCCGACCAGGGCATCCCACATGTCCTTGTAGAAGCTCACCTCATGGCGTCCCGACTTGAGCAGGTTGGAGCGCTGACCCACGATCTCGCTGACGCGGTAGCCGGTGAGCTGGGTGAAGGCATTGTTGGCCGTGAGGATGTAGCCATCGGCATTGGTGATCAGGATCGCCTGGCTGCTGGCCTCGAACACCGTGCTGGAGAGGGCGCGCTCCTCCATCACCTTCTCGCTCTCGCGCAGGGCCTGCTGGGTTGTCAGGGTGCCGCTCACCAGCTGCTGGCTGAGCAGGCTGAGCACGCCGCTGAGGGCAATGCCGCTGGTGATCGTCAGCCAGAAGCTGGCATCAAGTCCGTCCTCTCCAACGACGTGGCTGGGCAGTTGCACATCGATGCGCCAGCGGCGCCCCCCCCACTCCATCTCCTCGCTGCCGGCGTTGGGGCCGCTGGGCAGCTCGTTACCGCGGCCGCTCCGATCGGTGGCGCCGTTGTCAAACAGCAGCCCCGGCGCCCGACCGGGCTGCAGATCCCGCACCACCACCCGCGAGCCGGGCAGGTTGGGATTGTTGAGTTGATCGAGGGCGGATTCGATCAGATCCACGGTGCGGATCGGTGAGTAGGCCCAACCCACCAACGCCGCCCAGCGTTGCTCCGCCGATGTGCGCGGTTCGCTCTGCTGATAGATCGGCACATACAGCAGCACCCCCGGTTGGGGATCGGCCTTGGTTTCCTGCAGCAGGGTCACCTTGCCGGTGAGGGCCGGTTCATCGTTGTCCGCGGCCCGTTTCATCGCTTCACGGCGCACGGGTTCGGAGTACATGTCGTAGCCGAAGGCGCGGCGATTGCGCCAGTTGAACGGCTCGAGATATTTGATTGAGGTGATGATCGGCCGCTCCCCCGCCGGGGTCACCCGGAACTGGGGAAAGCCGTCTCGCCGGATGGCCTGTTCAAAGGCCTGCACCTGCCCCGGTCGCAGCAGTTGGCTGAACCCCACGCCGGTGATCGCCTGCAGGCTGGGATTGTCCTCGGCGACCGTGCGGTAGAAGCTGGCGAATTCCTGGCGATCCACCATCTGGGAGGAGGCAAACAGCCCCACGACGCTCGACAGCACTGCCTGATCGATGAGCAGCTTGGCGGTGATCGCCGCTTCCAGATCGCGCAGCAGTCCGTTCTTGATCTGCCGGTGTTCCTGCCGGTTGAAACCTCGCACCCGTTCGCCGGCCATGGCGGTGAGCACCAGACCCCCCGCCAGCACCAGGGCCGGCAGCGCCACCAGGGGCAGCGGTTGACGGTTCCGGAACCAGCCACCGCTGCGGTGTTGCCGCGGTGCGGCTCCAGCTGGTTGGGCTGCTGTGCCGGCGGTTGTCTCGGGTACGCCCTGATCCACGCCCGCCGCTCCGTGGAGCACTCACCCCTGTCTAGCGACGTTCTGCACGGTTGGCCTCGGCGATCAGCCGCTGCACCCGCTCCAGCACCGACTCGTTGCTCATGCGGTTGTTGAGGCGCTCCACCAGCAGAGGAAAGGCCAGGGGACCCGGCCGGATGGTGCGCTCCAGCAGCCAGCGGCTGGCCGCCAGCCGCTGGAGCGCTTCCGCCAGCCGCGGCAGCTCCAGCTGCTCCTCCATCACCTCGCGCCGGGCCTGCTCCAGCAGCAGGTGTCCGGGTTCGTGCTTCTGGAACACGTCAAACAGCAGCGCCGCGCTGATCTGCAGCTGTCCGCCGGTCTTCGCCTGGCCCGGCATCGCCTGGGTGATCAGGCCGCTCACCTGGCCAATGGCGCGGAAGCGGCGCCGGCACAGCTCTGAGAGGTTCACCGCCTGCTCCAGATCCGCCTCCAGCGCGCTCCCATCCAGCAGCTCCTCGCCGTGGAGCTCCAGCAGCTCCTCGAAGGGATAGCCCCGCGGTGCCAGCAGCTCGAAGCCGTAGTCGTTCACCGACACGGTGATCGTGCTCGGTTGGTGCCGGGCCAGGCGCCAGGCCCAGAGGAACCCCAGGCCCTCATGCACGAAGCGCCCCTCAAAGGGATACACGAACAGGTGGCTGCCCTCGCGGCTGCGGCACAGCTCCAGCAGCAGCTCCTCCTTGCGGGGCAGGCGGGAGAGGTCGGCCTGGCGCCGCAGCAGCGGTTCCAGCGCCTGCAGTTCGGGGGTGTCCAGCTCCTCCTCACCGGCCAGGGCGCGGGCGCAGCGATCCAGCTCCGCCCGCAGGTGCCGGCTGAGGAGATCCGAGAGCGCCATCTGCCCCCCCGCCCAGGCCGGCACCGTGCGGCTTTTGCGGCTGGTGGCCTTCACCTGGGCGGTCATCTCCCGCAAGCGCACGAACTCCAGCTGCCGCCCGGCGAAGAAGAACACATCCCCCGGCTTGAGCCGGCCGATGAAGGCCTCCTCCACATGGCCGATCACCGCCCCGCGCACGAAGCGCACCGTGATCGCGCGATCGGCCGTGATCGTGCCGATGTTGAAGCGGTGCAGGCGGGCGATGGCCGGCTCCAGCACCCGGTAGCGGAACGGCTCGCCTGCAGCGGCCGGCTCATCGCTGAGGGCGCTTCCGGGCTTCTCCTGGTCGCCGGGCATCAGCCGGCAGCGCACCAGCTTGCGGTAGCGGGGATAGGCCGCCAGGCACCGGCCGCCGTGCTCGAGGAACGCCAGGCACCACTGCCACTGGCCGTCGCTGAGGGTCTGGAAGCTCCAGGCGCTGCGCACCGTCTCCAGTTCGCGCTCGGGCTCGAAGCCCGGCCCGCAGGCCAGGGTGGTGAGGTGCTGCAGCAGCACATCCAGGGCCAGCCGCGGCGGTCGTCGCGTTTCCACCAGCCCCTCGGCCAGGCCGCGCCGCATGGCGCTCACCTCCAGCAGTTCCAGGGCATTGGTGGGCATGAACAGCACCTGGGAGGTGCCGCCCGGCGCGTGGGCGCTGCGGCCGGCCCGCTGCAGCAGCCGCGCCAGGTTCTTGGCGCTGCCGATCTGCACCACCCGCTCCACCGGCTGGAAATCCACCCCCAGATCCAGGGAGCTGGTGCACACCACCCAGCGCAGCTCCCCCGCCTTGACGCCCGCTTCGATTGCCTCCCGCTCGGCCCGGTCGATCGAGCTGTGGTGCAGCGCCAGGGCCCCCTCCATCTCGGGGCAGGCGAAGCGCAGGCACTGGTGCCAGCGTTCCGCCTGGTTGCGCGTGTTGGTGAACAGCAGGGTGCTCACCGCCGGATCCAGGCCCGCCACCAGCTCCTCGTACATGCGCAGCCCCAGATGGCCGCTCCAGGGGAAGCCGTCGATCGACCCGGGCAGCAGGCTGCGGATCGCCGTGCTGCGCTCGATCGCTGCGGTGATGATCCGCGGTTCACGCCCGGCCGGCTGACGCCCCACCGTCGCCCGGGCCGCCTCCTCCAGGTTGCCGATCGTGGCGCTGATCGCCCAGGTGCGCAGGCCCGGCCGCAACCGTCGCAGCCAGCTCAGGCAGAGCTCCGCCTGCACGCCCCGCTTGCTGCCCATCAGCTCATGCCATTCATCCAGCACCACCGCCTGCAGCGCGTCGAACAGCTGCGGTGCCCTGGCATTGGCCAGCAGCAGGCTCAGCGATTCGGGGGTGGTGATCAGGATCTGCGGCGGTGTGCGCAGCTGCCTGCTGCGCTCGTGGCTGCTGGTGTCGCCGTTGCGGATCGCCAGCCGCAGCGGCCAGCCCATCGCCTCGATCGGCGCCTGGATCGCCAGGGCCAGATCGCGGCTGAGGGCCCGCAGGGGGGTGAGGTAGAGCAGCCGCAGGCCGGTGGGGGCCTTGCCGGCTTGTTCCGAGCTCCAGCCGCTGTCGGCCAGCAGCTCGGCGATCGGACCCATCACGGCCGCGTAGGTCTTGCCGGAGCCGGTGGGCACCTGGATCAGGCCGCTCTCGCCCGCCAGGTAGGCGTTCCAGGCCTGGCGCTGGAAGGCCATCGGCGTCCAGCCCTGCTGGCTGAACCAGGCCTCGATGGGGGCCAGCAGCTCACGGCGGCGGTTGGCGTTCTGGTCGTCAGTGCTTTGGTGGCCCGAGCTCTGGTGGTTCGCGCTGTGGTGGGCGCTGCTCAGGTTGCGGGCGCTGCGGCGGTTGGAGGCGTTCATCCCTCGGGCTCCAGCAGCGCCAGCGCACTGGCGAGGGTGTCGGCCTCGAGCGCCGGTTTGTCCTGGCGCCAGCGGGCGATGCGGGGGAAGCGCACGGCGATGCCGCTCTTGTGGCGGCTGGAGCGCTGCAGCCCCTCGAAGGCCAGCTCGAACACCTGCAGCGGCTCCACGGCCCGCACCGGCCCGAAACGCTCGGTGGTGTGGCTGCGGATCCAGCGATCGAGCGCGGCGATCTCGCCGTCGTCGAGGCCGGAATAGGCCTTGGCGAAGCTCACCAGGCGGGGGGGCTGGCCATTGCCGCCTGGCGCCGGGGCCGGCGGGTGCTCCCACAGCCCGAAGGTGTAGTCGGTGAACAGGTTGGCGCGGCGGCCGCTGCCGGCCTGGGCGTAGAGCAGCACCGCATCGAGCCGGTAGGGGTCGCGCTTGTGCTTCCACCAGTGGCCGCGGCGCCGGCCCGCCAGGTAGGGCGAGGCCAGGGCCTTGAGCATCAGCCCTTCGGTGCCGGCCGCGGCGGCCTGCTGGCGCAGCGGCTCCAGCTGCTCCCAGCGCTCCAGCTCCAGCCGGGGGGAGAGGCGCAGGCGCCCGGCTCCGGGTGCTGTTGCCGCCCGCGGGGCTTCACGGATCAGGGCCTCCAGGTCGGTGCGGCGCTGGCGCAGGGGCTGCTGGCGCCAGTCCTCGCCCCCCTGCTCCAGCAGGTCGTAGGCCACAAAGGCCGCCGGCAGCTCGGCCAGCAGCTTGCGGCCCGGCGCCTTGCGGCCCAGCCGCCGCTGCAGTTCCGCGAAGGGGGCCGGCTGCGGCGCCTGCTCCTGCCAGATCAGGATCTCGCCATCGAGCACGGTGCCCTCCGGCAGGTCGGCACTGGCGGCGATCAGCTCCGGGAAGGCGGCGTTGATCAGCTCCTCGCCGCGGCTCCAGAGGAAGCCCTCGCCGGCGCGGCGGATCAGCTGACCGCGGATGCCATCGAACTTCCACTCCACCAGCCAGTCGGCGGGCGCTCCCGGCAGGGGGGCACTGCAGCTCTCCTGTTCAGCTTGAGGCGCCTGCGGCTCCGGCTGGGTGTCCAGCGGGCTGGCCAGAAAGAAGGGGTAGGGGCGGCTGGGCACGGCTTCGCTGGCGATCGCCGGGGCCAGCAGGGCCTCGAAGCTGGCTGCGCTCGGCTGGAAGCCACCCATCAGCCGGTGCTGTAGCAGCGATTCCTCCAGGCCGCTCAGCCGGGCGAGGGCGCGCAGCACCAGCCCCTGGCCCACCCCCACCCGCAGGCCGCCGGTGAGCAGCTTGTTGGCCACCAGCAGTTCGCTCGGGGTCAGCCCCTGCCAGAGCCGGCGCACCGCGGCGGCCTGGGCCTCGGTCTCGAGGTTGGCCGCGGCCGGCAGCAGCTCCTCCATCCAGCGGTGCAGCGGCGCTTCTGCCGGATCCCCGAACGCCTCAAGGGCGATCCCTGCGGCGGCCGCCGCGGCTTCGGGCCCTGCCGGCGGTCGTTGCTGCCAGAGCAGGGCGATGGTTTCGGCCGAATCGCCCACCTGGGCGTGGCAGTCGTCGAACAGCCACTCCGGCAGGCCGGTGCCCTCCAGGCAGATCTGGCGTAGCCGCCGCCCGGTGATCAGCCGCCTCCCCTGCTTGCCCAGCAGCACGTGCAGCGCCCAGGCGGCATCCTGCGGTTCGCTGCTCTGGAAATAGCTCAGCAGGGCCTCCACCCGGGCGCTGGTGCCGCTGCTGCTGTCGAGGGCGCTGTAGAGGGCGGCGAAACGGCGCATGGCCCGGTTGGCCCGGTGCTCGTCTGGCGCTCAGGCTGCCATGCAGCTCCCCTAACCGTGGCTCCAGGGGCAGGGGCACAGCTCCAGCTCCGGATGCTGGGCCGCCCAGGGTTGCAGCCGCTGCCGCAGCAGTTGCCAGAGGCTGCGGGTGTGGGGATGGTCGACCCACTGGCGATGCACCACCAGCGCCTCGCCGCTGCTGAAGGGCAGGGCCAGGGGTAGACGCACCAGGCGGCCGGCGATCTGCTCGCTCAGCACGGTGGCATAGCCCACCTGCAGCTCCGCTTCCGTGCGCCCCTCCCAGCGCTCGCGCCGGTAGCGGTTCATCCGCAGTGGCGTGTTCCAGAGCCCCAGGCGGCGCAGGGCCACCTCCACCTGGGGATAGGCCCCCGGGGGCAGGGCCAGGGAGGGATAGGCCGCCACGTCGTCCCAGCAGAGCGCTGCACCGGCCTGCATCCGCCGCGCCAGCGGATGGTCCGGGGCCACCACCAGATGGACGGGCAGGCGGCAGAGCATCAGCACCGCCAGATCGGGATCGTCAGGCGCTGGCCAGTCCGGCCCGGCGCCGATCCAGCCGTCGATCAGCCGTTGCCGCAGCAGCAGCAGCGGGCGTTGCACCCCCACGATGCAGTGGGTGCCGCCGATCCAGCCGTCGGGCTCCGGTGTGGCCAGCAGTGGTCCGCTCCAGTAAGTCCCTTCCAGTCGCCGCGGCGCCAGGTTCTGCCAGCGGGCCATCTGGTGCACCTGCCGCTCCAGGGCGAGCAGGTCGAGCCGATCCGCCGGCCCGCGCAACTGCCACTCCTGCTTGTGGCGCAGCAGCTTCAGATCCAGCTGCTTGAGCACGCTGTTCAGCCGCCGGCTCACATTCGACTGACTGATCTGCAGACGCAGAGCGGCCTGGTCGCCGGAGCCCAGCCAGATCGTCAGATCGAGGGCGTCGAGTTTGTCGAGGGGGATCACCGGGCCGCTCGATCCCGCAGCTGGCGGGCAGAGGGTCCGCAGTTCTACTGCAAGGCGCCCCGCTGACCAGGGGCGCAGGTTGTTCTGTCGTTATGAGGTTACGTAATGCCTGATGGAAGCATCAGGCAATATTGCACAAACTCGTGTCTGCTATTTCCTCCTTCTGAAAAGGCGGAAGGCTCAGCGCGGAAGACTCAGCGGAGTGCTGAGGCCCTCCCCTGCGGCTGCCAGTGCCGCTCAGGACTTCTTGGGCACGAACAGCTGCGACAGGACGATCAGCAGACCGGCGCCAGCGAGGGCGGGCAGGATCACGGGGAACCCCTTGGGGGCTACGGCCGAGGCGAACACCAGAACGTCCATGGACAGACTGTTCATCAGGAACCTGCTGGTGTTAGCACCTGTCCGTGGTGCTGGAATTGGCCGTGCAACCCTTCGATACGCCCGCGGCACACCCCGGTCCGTTCGCCTGTCTGCCTACGCCTCCAGATCGCCGCGCTCCGCCGCGAAGTCGCCCTGCAGCGGTTCGGCGCTGAGCCCCTCCTGCTCGCGCAGGTAGCGCGCCAGGGTGTCGTCGTTGCCGTGGGTCACGTAGATCTGCCGGGCGCCGCTGCCGCGGATGCTGGCGATCAGCCCCGGGCGACGCCGCGGCGGCGGCGGTTGCCCCGCACCGCCATCCAGCCGCTGACGAAGGCCGTCTGCGCCCCCTTGAAACGGCGCATCCAGGGCGCGTGCTGGGCCGAGGGCGGTGCGATCACCAGCCGCCCCGCCAGCGCCTCGCCCCGCTCCACAGCGCTGGCCGGACGCGTTGGCGGCAGCGGCACGCCGGCCTCGCGATAGGCCGGCATCAACGCCTCCACGGCGCCGTGCAGCAGGATCT